>JBBSHJ010000090.1:0-13712 GCA_038253135.1 Mycobacteriales bacterium
CCGTCCAGCGCGCGGGTGAGCCCACGCCTGTCCGGACTCGCCGCGGGTGAGCAGCCACATCTTCGTCGACGAAACCAAACGCCGCGGCTACTTGCTCGTCGCCAGCGCGGTCGTCCCGGTGATCTCGACTCGACGCGCCGGATGCTGCGCGGCCTCGTGCTTCCTGGCCAACGACGGCTGCACATGAAGGACGAAAGCGACTCGCGCAAACGCTCGATCGCTACCGCGATCGCCGTCAGCGGCATCACGGCGACGATCTACGACGCCGGCCGTCGCCACCACACGAGCGGGAACGACGAGCCGCCTGCTTGACCGCTCTTGTCATCGACGCAGCTGCCCGCGACGACGCGATGCTGGTGCTCGAGCAAGACGACACGCTCGTCGCGTCCGACCGCAAGCTGCTCTACCGCGCCACCCGGGAGGCCAGCTGCCCCGCTCTGCGCTATGAGCATCGCCGCGCCGCCGTTGAACAACTCCTCGCGCTGCCCGACGCGATCACCTGGTGCTGGGCCAAGGGCGGCGACTGGTGGCGACACATCGAGCCCATCGTCACTCAGGTGCGCGAAGTCTGCACGAGCCCGAACAAGCGCGAAGCCCGAGCGCCACGGTCGTCCGGCCGGGTCTCGGGCTCACATTCCGCAGCTAGTGCCGCGGACGACCCCAAGGGTAGAACATCGCAAACCACGCCGTCACCTCGCTGAGCTGCTGCCCGCCGAGCAAGGGACCAGATTCGCTCCGCTGCTAAGGAAACCCCTCCTCCTGCGGGGACCCGGCGGCGTTCGACGCCCGCCACCGCGTGATCGGTGGCAGGCGGGCGCCGTAGACCGGCTCAGCCGGCCGCCTTGTCGAGGCGCCGCTTGGCCTCGTCGTACGTCGTCTGCGGGAGCGGTCCGCGGGCCGCCGCCGCGATGTTCTCCCTCAGGTGCTCGGGATTGCTGGTGCCGACGATGTTGGTGCTCATCCCGGGGTGGCTGTTGGTGAAGCGCAGCAGGAATGCGGTCCGCGACTCGCCGGGCTCGAGGAGGTCGTCGAGCCCGGCCTTCTCCCACACCGCCCAGCGGTCCTCGGCGCCGAGCCCCGCCCCCGGCTCACCCCGTGCCACGCCGCCGCGGACGATCACGCCCGCACCGGCGTCGGCGGCGGTGCCGATCAGATCCTCGTGCTCGCGCTCGAGCGCCGAGTAGGGGATCTGGAAGGCGTCGAAGACGCCCCACCGGATATAGGTGGCGAGGTGCGGGTTGGTCGAGGAAATCCCGATCCACCGGGCCTTGCCCTGCTGCTTGATCTCCTGCAGCGTTGCGACCAGGTCGGCGCCGGCGGTCGACTCGACTTCAGGATTGTGCAGCTGGATCAGATCGACGTGGTCGGTGCGCATCCGTTCCAGGCTCTCGTCGACGCCGCGGAGGAGGTTCTCCTTGGTCCACACGTGCGGGGTGTCGTCGGTCCGGTCGTCCTTGTGTACGACGGTGCAGCCACATTTGGTGGCGAGCACGTAATCGTCACGGCGGTGCGAGAGATAGCGCCCGATGTATTCCTCGCTCCGGCCGTAGTCGTTGGCCGTGTCGATGAAGGTGATGCCCGAGTCGACGACGGCGTTGAGGATCTTTTCGGCGTCCTCGTCGAGGATCGATCGCCCGCCCCAGATCCGGGAGCCGCGCACCTCCATCGCGCCGTACCCCAGCGTTGTCACCGACAAGCCGGTGCGCCCGAGGGTGCGCCGGGGCAGAGTCGTTTCACTCATGGGATTCTCCCTGTGCTCAGGCCGCGTCCTGGGGGCAGTGCTCTTGCAGCCAGGCCCGCAGCGGTACGTCGTCGTCGGTAGGGCTGTAGAAGCCGTTGCTGTTCGAGCCCCATCCGAGCAGCTGCTTGCGGATCGGGTCGCTCGAGGGCCACAGGTCCCGCACGGTCATGTCGTCCTTGGTGCGGATCCAGCGGTAACCGTAGCCGTAGAAGAGCACCTTGCGGGTGATGTCCGACCAGTTGGGGCTGGCGCTGTGCCAGAGCCGCCGGTCGAAGAAGACCGCGGTGCCCGCTTTGGCGAGCACGGGTACGGCGCCGGCCGGTTGCCCCGTGCCGTCGGGGATCTCGATGTCGTCCTCGAGGTGGCCACCGGGCACGACCCAGAAATTCCCGCGCCCTTCCTCGCTGACGTCGGACAGGAAATAGGCGACCTTGAGGGACAGCATCGGCCTCGGATGGGTCGTGATGTCGCGATTGACGCGGCCGGAGTCCTGATGCCACCCGAAGGTCGCGTCCGAACGGAGCTTGCCCGACGGCGGGGTGACGATCAGGTGGGCGTGGTACATCGCGATGTTCCAGCCGAGCAGGCCCCACACCTTGGGCAGCACCTTCTCGTAGTCCACCAGATCGCCGAAGAGCGGGTGCGTCGGGATGAAGTTGGGGTAGAACATCGCCGCGTCCGCGCTCGCCGTGCCCGCGGCCAACTGCTCCGAGTGCAGCTCGTCGACGATCTCGGTGAGCTCGCCCACCTGCTGCGTGGACAGCGCGTTCTCGACCTGCAGCAGTCCCTTCTCGGCAAACGTGGCGCGCTCCGATTCGGTCAGCCGGTGGTGCAGTGACGACAGATCCATCTAGGGATCTCCTCCGGGTGGCGACGCGGGATCATCGAACGGTGCGGCCGGTGTCGGCGGGATCGCCGGTCGCGCCTTCGAAATTAGTCCGAGGTCTGGGCTCGGCCCACGAACTTGCCGGTATCGGCAGCCGACGCCCGCAGTACGCCGCCGGTGCGGCAGAGTGCGAAGGCGCAGACCGTCGTACCGAGGAGGCGCGCCCACCGTGACGCAACCAGCCGATCAGCAATGGGCCGAGCCCTTCGTCGCCATCCAGGTCGGAGCGGTGTCGTTCGTGGACGAGGGCGTCGGGCCGGTGCTCGACACCATGCAGGACCGGGCCGCCGTCAACGCGCTCTTCCTCGCCACCCCGACGTGGACCCGGGGGACGGGCGGACGGCAGGTGCCCGGTCACCCGCTGCCCGATCACGGCGTGCAGGAGTACGACGAGGATTGGGTCGGCGGCAACTACGCCACGGTGCACCCGCAGTTCTACGGCCGGACCGCCCTCGGCGCGGCCGGCCGCGCTCCCGAGCATCCCGACTGGGACATCTTCGAGGCCGTCATCCCCGAGGCGAGGCGCCGCGGGATGCAGAGCTACGCGTGGATCGAGGAGAGCAGCTACGCCGACGAGCTGCGGACCTACCCCAACTTCCTGTCCTGCCTGGAAGTCGACGTGTGGGACAAACCGGCCCGCCGGCCGTGCTTCAACAATCCCGACTACCGCAACTGGCACCTGGCCATCGTGGAGGACTACGTCACCAGCTACGCCATCGACGGCTTGGCCTGGTGCTCGGAACGGCCGGGGCCGCTCACCATGCTGATGCAGGGCCCGGCGGCGGAGGATCTCGGCCTGGTCAGCTGCTTCTGCCGGCACTGCAAACGGATCGCGGCCGAGCGCGACATCGACTGGCGCCGGGCGCAGGAGGGCTACCGACGACTCTCGGCGTGGAACACCGCGGTGGCCTCGGGCGAGCGCCCTGCCGACGGCGCCTTCGTCACCTTCTGGCGGCTGCTGCTGCAATATCCGGAGATCCTGTCCTGGCAGGCGCTGTGGACCGACAGCCAGCATCAGATGTACCGCGACATCTACGGCACCGTGAAGGCCCGCCGGCCGGAGGTCGAGGTCGGCTGGCACGTCTACCACAACATCTCCTTCAGCCCCTTCTACCGCGCGGACCAGGACTACGCGGAGATGAGCCGCTACTCCGACTTCCTCAAGGTCGTGACCTACGACCGCTGCGCCGGAGTGCGCTTGCACTCGTGGGTCGCCAACATCTGCTCGAGTCTTTTCGCCGACGCGACGCCGGCGGAGGTCTATCCGCTGCTGTCGCGTTTGCTCGGCCTCGAGGAGACGGCGTACGACGACCTCCCCGCCACCGGCTTCTCGGCCGACTACGTGCGTCGCGAGACCGCTCGCGCGGTCGCCGGCGTCGCCGGCCGGACCAAGATCTACCCCGGCATCGACATCGACATACCAGCCGGACCGGGCGCGCTGCCTCGGCGGGCGCCTCGGCGGCCGCGCGACGTCACCGCCAACGCCAGCGGCATCGCCACCCGCGGTCGTCCCGAGACCAACATCGCCGCGACCTCGGCCGACACCGTGCGCGACGCGACGCTGGCCGCCCTTGCCGGCGGCGCCGACGGCGTCGTGCTCAGCCGGAAGTATTCCGAGATGCGGCTCGGCAATCTCGCCGGCGCCGGCGCCGCCCTGCGCTCGCTGCGCTAGGGAGCGGGTCCATGCAGACCGTCACCCTGGGGCGGACCGGTCGGACCGTGTCGCGGCTGGTGCTCGGCGGGTTCCCCCTCGGCGGAGTCAATCGTGCCCGCGGGTGGGATCCGTGGTCGGCCGCGGGCCGGCGTACCGCGGTCGCGACCATCAACCACGCGCTCGACCGCGGCATCACCTACATCGACACCGCGCCGAGCTACGGGGACGGCAACAGCGAGACGCTGATCGGCGAGGTCATGCGGCACCGCCGCCACGAGTGCCTGCTGGCGACCAAGGTCAACTGGGAGGGTGCGAGCGCCGCGGATGTGATCGGAAGCGTCGAGGCTAGCCTGCGCCGGCTGCAGACCGACCACGTCGACCTCGTGCAGATCCACGGCGGCGTCTATCGCGCCGAGGACGCTCGCTTCATCGCCGGCGGTCCGCTCGACGGGCTCCGCACCATGCGCGCGGACGGGAAGCTACGCCACATCGGTATCACGGTGGAGGAGCCGTGGACCGCTCGGCCGCTGCTGGCCGAGACCGACGTCGAGGTCGTGCAGCTCGCCTACAACCTGATCTACCAGCAGGCGGCGCGGCGCTTCCTCGACGAGGCGACCGAGGCCGGCGTCGGGCTGGTGACGATGCGGACGATGACCTCGGGCATCTTCCAGCGGGCCGCGGGCCTGCTCGCGCCGGAGTGGCAGGGTGCGCACGACCTGTACGACGCCTGTCTGAAGTTCGTGCTGGCCGACTCCCGGATCCACGCGCCAATCGTCGGGATGCGTTGGCCCGACGAGGTCGATCGCAACGTCGACCTGGTCGAGTCGTTCCACCCCGACTTCGACCTCGCCGAGCTGCCCCGCCTGACCGCGGGCATCTATGCGGCCGAAGATGCCTGAGCCGCCCACCCGGGTCGACGTCCTGACCATCGGGCACCTGAGCCGCAACAAGTTCTGGGGTGAGCCGGACGACCGCGCCGTTCGCTCGGCGCTGTGCACCTCGGCCCTGGTCCGCGCCGGCGGCGCGACGATCCTCGTCGACCCCGGCGACCCGCCGGAGCGGACCGCCGCGGTGCTCGACGAGCGGGCCGGCCTGCGGGTCGCCGACGTCGATGTGGTCTTCGTCACGCACTTCCACGGCGACCACCGGGTCGGCCTGGCCGCCTTCCCGTCCGTGCCGTGGCTGATGGCCGCCGGCGAGTTGGCCGGCTGGATCGAGCACGCGAAGGCGGGGGACCGCGAGCTGACCGCGCGCTTCACCGCGGCCCCCGACCACCTGGCGCCGGGCGTGACGCTGCTGCCGACGCCGGGCCACACGCCCGGCCACACCTCGCTGCTGGTGCGCTCCGATGCGGACGTCGTGATCGCCGGCGACGCCGTACCGACCCGCGACTTCTTCCTCGCCCGCGACACCTTCCACAACACGCTCGACCGGGCGGCCGCCGTAGCGGCCATGGACCGCATCGCCGCCTTCGGCGGGATCATCGTGCCCGGACACGACAACGCCTTCGCCGCGCCCTCGCTCGCAGACTGAGTGTTCTGGTGCGGTTTAGTTGGCTGTCGATAGGCCTCGGAGGCTTGCATACATTTGCGTGAAGCTGCATAATCATGCGAATGGGACGGCGAGTGTCGGTGGCAGGTGCGAGCGGCTACGCCGGGGGCGAGCTGCTGCGCCTGATCGACGCGCATCCCGATCTCGACCTGGCTGCGGCCGCCGCGCACGGCTACGCCGGCGAGCCGATCACGTCGGTGCACCCGCACCTCGTGACCTACGCCGAGCGCGTCTTCGCCGAGACCACTGCCGAGACGCTCGGCGACGCCGACCTGGTCTTCCTCGCGCTGCCGCACGGGGCCTCCGCGGCGCTCGCCGAGCAGCTGTCCGAGCGCGCGGCGATCATCGACCTCGGCGCCGACTTCCGGCTGGCCGACGCGGACCAATGGGCGCTGTACTACGGCGGGACCCACGCCGGGACCTGGGTCTACGGCCTGCCCGAGCTGCCCGGGCAGCGGGCCCGGATCGCGGGCGAGCGGCGGATCGCCAACCCGGGCTGCTACGCCACCGCCGTCACGCTCGCCCTCGCCCCGCTCGTGGCGGCGGACGTGATCGAGCCGCACGACGTCGTCGTGGTCGCTTCGTCGGGTACGTCGGGTGCCGGCCGGTCGCCGGAGCCGTCGCTGCTGGCGACCGAGATTGCCGGTGACCTGTCGCCGTACAAGGTCGGCGTGCACCAGCACGTCCCCGAGATCAAACAGGCCACCGGCGCGACCGGCATCTCGATGACGCCCGTGCTCGCGCCCGTGCCGCGCGGCATCCTCGCGACGGTCACCGCCAAGCCGGCCATCGGAACGGACGCGAGCGCCGTTGTCGATGCGCTGCGGACGGCGTACGACGCCGAGCCCTTCGTGCACGTACTGCCGGCCGGGCAATGGCCGCACACCCGCGCGACGACCGGTTCCAATTCCTGCCTGCTACAGGCGGCCACCGACAGAGACACCGGGCGGGTGATCGTCGTTTCCGCGATCGACAACCTCGGCAAGGGCGCGGCGGGACAGGCGATCCAGAACGCCAACCTCGTCCTCGGTCTGCCGGAGGCCTCGGGGCTCACCGCCGCGGGCGTCGGGCCATGACGACCCACCAACGGACGGGGAAGGCGACGTGAGCGTCACCGCTGCCCAGGGATTCCGGGCCGCCGGGATCGCCGCAGGCATCGCGCAGCCCGGAGTCCTCGACATCGCTCTAGTCGTCAACGACGGCCCCGAATTCTGCGCCGCCGGCGTCTTCACGGCCAACCGCGTCAAGGCGGCACCGGTGCTCTGGTCCCAGCAGGTCCTGCAGGCCGGCTCCCTGAAGGCCGTCGTCCTCAACTCCGGCGGCGCCAACGCCTGCACCGGACCGGCCGGCTTCGCCGACACGCACGCCACGGCCGAGCACGTCGCCCTGGCGCTGTCGATCGGCGCGTCCGAGGTCGCCGTCTGCTCGACCGGACTGATCGGTGAACGGCTGCCGCTCGGCCGCGTCACCGCCGGCGTCGAGAGGGCGGCGGCGAGCCTCGCCGACAGCGGTGACGAGGACGCGGCCCGGGCCATCATGACGACCGATACGGTCCCGAAGACCGCCGTCATACAAGGCGATGGCTGGACCATCGGCGCAATGGCCAAGGGTGCCGGCATGCTCGCGCCGGAGCTGGCCACCCTGCTGTGCGTGATTACCACCGACGTCGTCCTCCCCGCCGATTTCGCCGACCACGCCCTGCGCACCGCGACCGCGGCGACGCTTGACCGAATCGACAGCGACGGCTGCATGTCGACCAACGACACGGTGCTGCTGCTGTGCAGCGGCGCATCGGGGATCACGCCCTCGCCGCAGGACTTCACCGCACACCTCGACGACCTGTGCCACGACCTGTCGCTGCAACTGCTGGCCGACGCGGAGGGGGCGACCAAGCTGGTCGAGATCACCGTCACCGCCGCGGCCACCGTCATCGACGCGCTCGAGGTCGGCCGCGCGGTCGCGCGCAGCGCACTGCTCAAGTGCGCGCTCTACGGCCAGGATCCCAACTGGGGTCGGGTGTTGTCGGCGGTCGGTACGACGTCCGCGGCCTTCGAGCCGGACGAGATCGATGTCGCGATCAACGGCGTCGACGTATGCGTCGGCGGTGCGGCCGGGCAGCCCCGGAGCAGCGTCGACCTCGCCGGCAGCGATGTCAGCATCGAGATCCACCTGCACGCCGGCACCGAGCAGGCGACCGTATGGACGACCGACCTGACCGAGGCCTACGTGCACGAGAACTCGGCCTACTCGTCGTGAGCCGCGATCTCGCCACCGCCCTCGGCAAGGCCAACACGCTCATCGACGCGCTGCCGTGGCTCGAGCGGTTCCACGGTGCGACGGTCGTCATCAAGTACGGCGGGAACGCCATGTCGAATCACGAGTTGCAGCGCGCGTTCGCCGAAGACGTCGTCTTCCTCCGGTACGCCGGCCTGCGCCCCGTCGTCGTGCACGGCGGGGGTCCGCAGATCAGCGCGCATCTCGACCGGCTGGGTATCGAGGCGGAGTTCCGCGGTGGCCTGCGGGTGACGACCCCGGAAACCATGCAGGTGGTCCGGATGGTCTTGATGGGCCAGGTCAATCGCGACATCGTCGGGCTGATCAATGATCACGGCCCGTTCGCGGTCGGGCTCTCCGGCGAGGACGCCGGTCTCTTCACGGCCGAAAGGCGGGGCGCCCTCATCGGCGGGGAGGAGGTCGACATCGGCGCCGTCGGTGACGTCGTCGACGTCGACCCGGGCGCGGTCGCGAGCCTGCTCGGCGATCGGCGGATCCCCGTCGTCGCCACGGTTTCCCGGGGCATCGACGGGCAGCTGTACAACGTCAACGCCGACACCGCCGCGGCTGCGCTGGCGGTCGCGCTCGGCGCCGACAAGCTGGTCGCACTGACCGACGTACCAGGGCTCTACGAGGCCTGGGACCCCGACGCGGACGAGCACGGCGAGGTCATTTCCGCGATCGACGCCGACGCGTTGGAAAGACTCATCCCCGGACTGGAATCGGGCATGCGGCCCAAGATGGAGGCCTGCCTGCGCGCGGTCCGCGGGGGAGTGCCGCGGGCGCACGTGCTCGACGGCCGGGTGAGCCACGCGCTGTTGCTGGAGATTTTCACGGCCGAGGGAATCGGGACGATGGTGACCGATGGAGGTCGCGCAGAGAGACGCCCGCGTCGACTCACGAGGGAGCGAGCGCCCGAGCGAGGAACAAGCCAGGCGCGCGGCGACCGAGGAGGCCGCGGATGACATTGCGTCGACTCACGAGGGAGCGAGCGCCCGAGCGAGGAACAAGCCAGGCGCGCGGCGACCGAGGAGGCCGCGGATGACATTGCGTGATCGATTTTCGGACGTGATGATGCCGACGTACGGCGCCCCTCCCGTGGCGCTCGTGCGCGGCCACGGTTGCCGGGTCACGGACGAGGACGGCCGGGACTATCTCGATCTCATCGGCGGGATCGCGGTTTCTGCCCTCGGGCACGGGCATCCAGCGCTGGTGCGGGCCGTCTCCGAGCAGGTCGCGACGCTCGCCCATACCAGCAATCTGTTCGTCAACGAGCCGTCGGTCCGCCTGGCCGAGAAGCTGCTGCACCTGCTGGCCGCCAGCGGCCCGGGACGGGTCTTCTTCACCAACTCCGGCACCGAGGCGACCGAGGCCGGGGTCAAGCTCGCGCTCAAGGCCGGCAACGGCAATCGGGTCCGCTTCGTCGCCGCCACCGGCGCCTTCCACGGCCGCAGTCTCGGCGCGCTGTCCCTGACCGCCAAGGCGGCCTACAGGGAGCCGTTCGGGCCGCCTGCGCTGGACGTCGTCCGAGTCCCGTACGACGATCCGCAGGCTCTCGCCTCCGCCGTCGACGAGACCACCGCGGCCGTCGTGATCGAGCCGACGCAGGGCGAGGCGGGCGTCGTACCAGGCCCCGATGCACTGCTGGACACCGCCCGCCGCGCCTGCGACCGGTCCGGCGCGCTGCTGATCATCGACGAGGTCCAGAGCGGGATCGGCCGCACGGGCGCGTGGTTCGCCCACCAGGGCGCGGGCGTGCGGCCGGACGTCCTGCTCCTGGCCAAGGGCCTCGGCGGCGGCCTGCCGATCGGCGCCTGCGTCGGCTTCGGCCGCTGGGGCATCACGCTGGGCAAGGGCGACCACGGCAGCACCTTCGCCGGCAACCCGGTGGCCGCGGCGGCGGCGCTCGCCGTGCTGGACACCATCGAGTCGGCCGGCCTGCTCGAGAACGCCCGAGCGGTCGGCGACCGGTTGGCCGCCGGCATCACCGGGCTCGGCGCCCCGATCATCGCCGGTACGACGGGCAGCGGCCTGTGGCGTGCCATCGTCCTGACCGAGCCGATCGCGCCGGACATCGAGGCCGCGGCGCGGGACGCCGGATTCCTCCTCAACGCGGTCACTCCCGACCGGATCCGGCTGGCCCCACCGCTGATCCTCACCGCCGCCGAGGCCGACGAATTCCTCGCCGCGCTGCCCGGCATCCTGCAGGCAGCAACCTCCGAGGCCGTCGGGAGCCGACCGTGACCGCATCCCACCCCCGGCACTTCCTGCGCGATGACGACCTGTCGCCGACCGAGCAGGCCGAGGTGCTCGACCTTGCCGCGCGGATGAAGGCCGAGCGGTTCGAGCACAAACCGCTGGCCGGTCCGCAGCCGGTCGCGGTGATCTTCGACAAGCCGTCGACCCGCACCCGCGTCTCCTTCGCCAACGGCATCGCCGAGCTCGGTGGTTACCCGCTGGTCATCGACGGGCAGACCAGCCAGCTCGGCCGGGGCGAACCGATCGAGGACACCACCCGGGTGCTCGACCGGCAGGTGGCCGCGATCATCTGGCGGACCTTCGGGCAGGACCGGATCGCGGCGATGGCTGCGGTCAGCCGGGTGCCGGTCGTCAACGCGCTCACCGACGAATTCCACCCCTGCCAGCTGCTCGCCGACCTGCAAACGATCCGTGAGCACAAGGGCACCCTCGAGGGCCTGGTCTTGACCTATCTCGGCGATGGTGCCAACAACATGGCTCATTCCTACCTGCTGGCCGGTGCCACGGCCGGCATGCACGTGCGGGTCGGGTCGCCCGAGGAGTACGCGCCGGATCCGGCGATCCTCGCCGCAGCCGACACGATCGCGGCCGGCACCGGCGGCACCATCGCGCACGTCACCGACCCCGCGGCCGCTGCCGACGGCGCCGACGTCCTCGCTACCGACACGTGGGTCTCGATGGGCCAGGAAGGGGAGTCGGCCGAGCGCGCGGCGCCGTTCACGCCGTACGCCGTCGACGACGCGGCGCTCGCCCGCGCTGCCCCGGACGCGATCGTGCTGCATTGTCTGCCGGCCTACCGGGGCAAGGAGATCGCGGCGTCGGTCATCGACGGCCCGCAGAGCGCGGTGTGGGACGAGGCGGAGAATCGACTGCACGCGCAGAAAGCCTTGCTGGCCTGGCTGATCGAGCGGTCGCGATGAGTCCGGACCGACCGTCCCACCCCGTCGAGAGCGCAGATCTGCCGCGATCGGGCCGGCGGCGCAGCGGCTCCCCCGCGGCTCCGCCGACGACGTCCTCCGCGGCTCCGCCGACGACGTCCTCCGAGGCTCCGCCGACCAAGTCCGCGCGGCTCGCCCGGATCATCGAGCTGATCAACCAGGAGACCGTTCACTCCCAGGCCGAGCTGGCGCGGCGGCTCGCCGACGGCGGCCTGGCCGTCACGCAGGCCACGCTGTCCCGCGACCTGGACGAGCTCGGCGCGGTCAAGCTGCGCACCCCCGACGGCGGCCTGCCGGTCTACGTCGTCCCCGAGGACGGCTCGCCGCTGGCCAACCGGGCCGCCGACGACGAGCCGCCGCAGCGGCTCGCGCGGCTGCTCGGCGAGCTGCTGGTCAGCGCGGAACCGAGCGCCAACCTGGTCGTTATGCGCACGCCGCCCGGGGCGTCGAACTTCCTGGCCAGCGCGCTCGACCGCGCCGGCCTGCCGGAGGTGCTCGGCACCGTTGCCGGGGATGACACCATCCTGGTCATCAGCCGTGACCCGGACGGTGGCGACGTGCTCGCGCGCCGGTTCCTCGCCCTCTCCCGACCGCACCCGGACACCACCGCACCCAGAAACCAGGAGACGTACTCCCGTTGAGCAAGGTCCTGACTTCCCTCCCCGTCGGCAAGCGTGTCGGCATCGCGTTCTCCGGCGGCCTCGACACCTCGGTGGCGGTCGCGTGGATGCGCGCCAGAGGCGCGATCCCGTGCACCTACACGGCCGACATCGGGCAGTACGACGAGCCGGACATCGCCGGTGTGCCGGCCCGGGCGACGCAGTACGGCGCCGAGGTCGCGCGGGCGGTGGACTGCCGTCGCGAGCTGGTCGAGGAGGGGCTCGCAGCGCTGGCGTGCGGCGCCTTCCACATCCATTCGGCCGGCCGGGCCTACTTCAACACCACGCCGCTGGGGCGGGCCGTGTCCGGCACCATGCTGGTCCGCGCGATGCAGTCCGACGACGTGCACATCTGGGGCGACGGCTCGACCTTCAAGGGCAACGACATCGAGCGGTTCTACCGTTACGGACTGCTCGCCAATCCTTCGCTGCGGATCTACAAGCCCTGGCTGGACGCCGACTTCGTCGGCGAGCTGGGCGGCCGCGCGGAGATGAGCAAGTGGCTGGCCGAGCGCGACCTGCCCTACCGCGACAGCCTGGAGAAGGCCTACTCGACCGACGCGAACATCTGGGGGGCCACGCACGAGGCGAAGACCCTTGAACACCTCAATACGTCGCTGGAGACCGTCGAGCCGATCATGGGGGTGCGGTTCTGGGATCCGGCGGTCCCGATCGAGACGGAGGATGTCACGGTGCGGTTCTCCGCCGGCCGCCCGGTCGCGATAAACGGCGTTGAACACGACGATACCGTCGCGCTGGTCCGCGACGCGAACGCCATCGGTGGCCGGCACGGGCTGGGCATGTCCGACCAGATCGAGAACCGCATCATCGAGGCCAAGTCCCGCGGAATCTACGAGGCACCCGGGATGGCGCTGTTCTGGATCGCCTACGAGCGCCTGCTCAACGCCGTCCACAACGAGGACACGATCGCCAACTACCACACCGAGGGGCGCCGGCTCGGCCGCCTGCTGTACGAGGGCCGCTGGCTCGACCCGCAGTCCCTGATGCTGCGCGAGTCCATTGCCCGCTGGGTGGCCTCGCTAGTCACCGGCGAGGTGACGCTGCGGCTGCGGCGCGGCGAGGACTACTCGGTGCTCGACACCCGCGGGCCCCACTTCTCCTACCACCCCGACAAGCTCTCGATGGAGCGGACCGAGAACGCCGCGTTCGGCCCGGTCGACCGGGTCGGACAGCTGACGATGCGCAACCTCGACATCTCCGACTCCCGCGCCAAGCTCGAGCAGTACGCCGCGGAGTCCCGCGGGCAGCTGAGCCGCACGTATCTGTTCAGGGAGCTGGAGGCGGCCGGTCTCGACACGGGTGGGGCGGATCAGATCGCCGCCAATGCCGGCAGCGACGGCCGGACCGAGACGGACGAGACCAGGCTCGACAGTGCCGCGATCGAGTCCGGCGTCGATTGACGATGGAGCGGAGGACCCGAGTGAGGGACGAGCGAGGCCCTGAGCGACTGAGGAGGTCGCGCCAAGACCCGGCGTCGATTGACGAGGGAGCGGAGGACCCGAGTGAGGGACGAGCGAGGCCCGGAGCGACTGAGGAGGTCGCGCCAAGACGCGGCGTCGATTGACGAGGGAGCGGAGGACCCGAGTGAGGGACGAGCGAGGCCCTGAGCGACTGAGGAGGTCGCGCCAAGACCCGGCGTCGACTGAGCAGCGCCGCGGCGGCGAACCCGTCAGCCTCTGGGGTGGCCGGTTCGCCCAGGGGCCGTCGGCCGCGATGGCCGCGCTGTCGC
>JBBSHJ010000091.1:0-13621 GCA_038253135.1 Mycobacteriales bacterium
CCCGCAGCCCGGGCCAGCCGTGCACGATCCGCCGCCAGGTGGCGGGGACGGCCGAGGCGCCGTACGCCGCCCCGAGCAGCCCGCCGGCGATCGCGGCGACCGTGTCGGTGTCGCGGCCGCCCCGCACCCCCGCCTCGAGCGTGAGCCGCAGGTGCAGGCCGCGGAAGGTGCCGGCAGCCCGATCCTCCGCCGGCACCGGCGTACCGGAGATGGCCGACCATGCGCCCTGCAGCGCCTCGACCACCCAGCCGTTGTGCGCAAAGGCATCCGGCGTCGCGGACCCGGCCGCATCGAGCCGGTCCGCCCACACCGTCGCCCGCGCCGCCGGCAGGGCCGCGAGCCCACGGCGAACGTCCACATCACCGGTCAGGACCGCATGCCGGATCGCCAGGCACCACAGCGCGCACGCCTCACCCGCCTCCGGGTCGACATGCGTCAGCGCGCTCAGCGACACCGCCGCCTCGATCAGCCCGGCCGCATCGTCGAGAAAGGCGAGCGCGACCGGGGCCGTGCGCATCAGCGAGCCATTTCCGCCCGAGCGCCCCGCCGCCTCGTGCTGCGCCCGCGCCGCGGCCCGCACATGCTGTGCCAGCGGCGCATCGAGCCCGTCGGCGGCCGCCGCCCGACCGGCCTGCGTGAGCACCGTCCGCGTCTGGCTGCCGACGTCCTTGGCCCTCCGCGCCCAGCCGAACCACGCCGCCGCGATCCGGTCCTGCGCCTCGTCGGCGCGCAGGTCGAGCCCGTCGGCGGCGGCGCGCGCGATCGGGATGGCCATCGAGGTGTCGTCGGTCCACTCGCCCGGCGCCCAGCCGAAGCCGCCGCCACCGCGCATCTGCACCGGCGTGTCCGCAGCCAGCGGCGGGCCGAACTCGTAACCCGCCCCGAGCGCGTCGCCGGCGGCGGTGGCCAGAAGTACGCCGGCCGCGCGGTCACGCTGGGCGGTGGTCAGTTTGCTCATGCGGTTGCCTCCACGAGCGGGTGCCGGGTGGTGATCACGGTCAGGTGTGCGAGCTCGGCCCGCTCGGTGGCGATGCCGGTGATCCGCGCACGCGTGGTGCGGCCGGAAAGCCTGGTGCCGCAACGGATTGCGGTGCTCGCGAGCACGACCTCGGCAACGTACGCCGCCATGTCCCGCGCCCGCCAGCCCGGCGTCGCGACGGCGTACCGCGGCGGCACCAGCTCGGCGTCGAGCCGAGCCTTCGGAACTCTCATCGCGACCTCCATGTTTAGCGCAACGTTGCGCTAAAAATGACGGTAGGCCACAGCACTGACAACGGCAGGCTCGCGAGCGCTCTAGCTCCCGTCCGGCCAGCCGGCCCGGTGCAGCACCATCGGGTGCCACGGCAGCGCCGCGGTCGGATCGGCCAGGAGGCTTTGGGTCTGCGCGAGGTAGGGCCGCTCGCCGCGCCAGGCACCGTCGGGCGGCACGAGGCCGGCGGACAGCGCGTCCGCCCTGGCCACGATCGTCTCGAGCGCGCCGCGCAACGCCGGCGCGCGCGTGCCGGCCGCCCGACGCCGGTAGTCATCCAGCGCATCGAGCCCGGCCGGCGTGAGAGAAATGCATCGCTCGGCGACTGCGGTGGCGAGGCCCTTGCGCTGCAGGTAATTGGTCGCCATCGCGATCGCCTGCTTCGAGATCCCGGACCGCGCGGGCAGGTCGCGGAGGCGTAGGACGTCCGAGCCGATGACGCGCAGGACATTGGCGCCAAGGGGGAGCGAGACCTCGGCGTCGCGCTCGTCTTCGACGGTGAGACCGGTCAACACCCGGCCGAGCAGCGCGGCGAGCGGGCGCTCGCCGTCACCGGCCGGGCCGTCGATGACGTGGGAGCGGAAGCCGTCGGCGGGGGCGACCTCCGGCGGGGACCACGGCATCGGGGTCGCGGGTGCGGGTAGGGCGCCGCGCAGCGCGGCGATCGTGTCGTCGCCGAAACGGGTGCGCCAGCGGGCCTCGACCTCGCCGACAATGCGCGGCCACGCCCGGCGGGCGTAACTTCCGGCACGCGTCGGGCGCAGCACGGTGTCGCCCGTGAGGCCGCGGTGACTGCCGTAACCGTCCCGCCGCTCCGCACCCGGCTCGCCGACGGAGAGCCAGCCCCACCGCTCGAGCCCGCCGATGTTGCACGCGGCGTGGGCCCGAGCATGCAATTCGTCGACCGTGATGCCGCCCTCGTCGACGTACCGCAGGCCGTTGGTCCACAACGGCAGCGAGATCCGCACATGATGACCGATCCGCCCGGACGTCGCTGCCTCGACGGCGTTGTCGACCTCGATAGTGTGCGCGATCCAGGTCCACGACAGCAGGGTGGTCAGCGGGATCCGGTTCAGCATGCGTCGAGTATTTCGCACGACTGACCGGTGCACGCCGCTCGCATCCGGCTGCGCCGGCCCGTCCTATCGCCGGCTGCGGTCTCAGGACAGCGGCTCGAGTCGAGACTCGGCGACAAGTCGGGTCTGCGGAGAAATTCGAGGATCCCGCGCTACCTCCGGCTCCCCGGGCAGGATCACACACAAGCGCGCTTCTCCGGCCGCAACAACAGTTACGTCATACGGCGATCTGCTCGACTGGAGCGACAATTCTCGGCCGAGGATCTGGGCCTGAGCGACAATTACGCGGTCGAACGGATCATGATGATGGTCCGGAAGCTGGGCCGTGCGTCACGCATGTGCGTGCTGGACCGCGAGCGGCGTGGTGGCCGAGCGGCGCATCCGATCGGGCACGTAGGTCTTCGGCGGCTCGGGCAGGGGGAGCCTTCCCAGGCGGCACTGCACAGCCGCTCGCCTCGGTCGATCCTGCCGCACCGGGGGAGATCTTTCGTCCTGCGGTGTTCGTCGGCAGACCCGTCTTGGCGCCGACTTGTCGCGACAAGAGGGGGAAAGGTGCACGTCACCGTCCACCGCGACCGCTGGCAGAAGGTGCTTGGCGTATGGACCTCATCGTCAGTTCCTCTGCCGCGGATCTCCGCAGCATTTCTTGTACTTGCGGCCGGTGCCGCACCAGCACGGGTTGTTGCGCTGCGGCGGCCAGCTCATCGTCCGACCGCGCCCGTAAGCCTCAGTCAGGTAGGCAAGCCGAGTCTGCTCGTCCGCCGGATCGGAACCCGTCCGGTCGACGTAATCCGCAAACTCGTCCACGTCCGCGATGACGAGCGTGACCGGGCTTGCCGGATTGTTCTCTGCCGTCGTCCGTAGCCGCGCTTCGATCTCCGCATGTGGCGCCAGCATGTCCGGGGTGAAGACGTCGGGCCAGCGCGCACCGACGGCGCGCTGCTGGTCCCGTTGCCAGATCAGCACCCGAAAGTGATCGCCGTTGGCGTCGTGCCGGCCAGAGAGCGCATCGACGAAGTCGAGCCGATTTTGCTCTTGTACGTCGGCGGCATGGTCGAGATCGTCAGCCGGCAGCTCGAGCGCCCGGCGGCAGCGCTGACGTGTCCGGAGCATTCCGGCGAGGAGTGTCGGAGGCCCGGGCCGATCCAGCTGGGACCGTTCGTCCTCGGCGAGTAGCCCGAGAGCCAAATCGGCCCAGTCCAGCGCAGGGCCATATTCTCCACGCTCCTCGAGGAGTTCGGCGACGAGCTCGGCTGGTCCCGGGCCGTCAAGCCCAACTCGTTGGATCGTGGCGAGGTGCGCACGAGCCTCGTCATCGGCTCCGCGGTCAAAGCAGGCTTCCGCGAGCGTGAACCGAGCGAATGCCGCGTCGTCGCCTCCAATACCGACGACCTTCTGAACGAGCGCGTCCGCGCGCTCCTCGTCGCCGGCTAGTCGCCACTGATGCGCTGCTTCGAGCAGGATCTCGCCTCGGTCCTCTGCCCACTGATCCGAGCCTGACTCCAGGTGCTGAGCAAGGCGCCGGGCGCCGTCCATGTCGGTGCTCACCCGGCAACCCTAATGTCGGGCTTTGCACCTGCGGCGCCGAGGGGAGCACGAAATCCAGCGGCCACCGGACCGGCCGCGTCGCGGTGCTGCTGCCTCGCTCCCGCCCGGCGCTTGGTCGCCCGGCGGGCCGTGTTGTTCGGTCCCACGAGGCGTGCTAGCCGGCTCGATCTCGAGTCGTTCCGTCGCGGTCGAGCGGGGCGGCGGTGTCGAGGCGGGCGAGATCGGCCGATGCCCGCCCGGCCGCCCATCCGCTGCCATCGCGGACCGCGACGTCCCGGGAGATCAGGTTGGGAAAGTATTCGTTCATCAACTCCTCGGCGGCGCGGGAGCGGGCCGCAAGCACCGGCAGCCAGCGGGCCCGGTCGGCGTCGGCGGCGGCGGTGTGGGCCGTATCGCGCAGCCGCTCCCCGATCCGGGTGGCATAGGCGACCAGGAATGACTGGCGGAAGGACCGGGTGCGCGACGAGCGCGAGCCGGCGCCGGCGAGCGAGTGCGTGGCCTGCACCAGCAGCGACGTCGCGAGCAACGTGACCAGCCGCAGGTCGGCCGCGTCGCCGATGATCGTCACGTAGCCGTCCCTTTCGGCCGCGACGGTGCGGCAGCGATTAGCCTCGGCGACCGCGGAAACGAGCATCGCCTTGGCGCGGACATAGGGCGCCGCGAGCCACATCCGGCGGACGCTTGCCCGATCATCGACCATCGGCCGGGCCAGCATCGCCTGATCGATCGCGTAGCGGCTCATCAGCGCCTGCGCCTTGGCGCTGAGCGCTTCGGCTTCCTCGTCGTACGGCGTCGCCTCGGCCTTGGCGAGCAGGGCGCGGACCTTGGCGAGCATGCGTGCCTCGACCGCGTCGGGCTCCGCCGCCGAGGTGCTCGCGGCACCGGGCGGCGGCAGCACCGGCTCCAGGGCGCGCAACCGGCACATCAAAGCGATGCCCGCAACGGCGATCTCGACCGCCGTCAGCACCTCGTGACCGCACCTGCGGGCCCACTGCCCGAACACCGGCTGGCGACGATCCCACCAGACGGCCGCGTCGATCGCCGCCAGCTCGGACAGCCAGCGCGAGTCGACCCGCTGCACCGGGTGCACGGCGGTCGCAGCAGCAGCGACATGCCGGAGGAAGTCGGTCTGCGGCGCGTCCGCGTGCCGCAATGCGGTCTCGTGCAAGTCAATCGGAGTCCAGCCCCGACCGAAGAGCTGCTCAGCCGCGGCGACCGCGAGATCGTCAACCGACTGCTCGAGCGCCGCCGGCGATCGGTCGTGGATCGCGCTGACATCGGCCCGGATCGCCTCGGCCAACGGCCGGCCGGGCACCCAGCGGTCGACGGCGCGGCGCACCAACGCCTCGGCGACGTCGTGCGGTGAGGGTTCGTACACCGCCCCGCCCGGCTCGTGGCCGGCCGCACCGTGACGCTGCTGCCTCGCTCGCGCCCGGCGCTTGGCCGCCCGGCGAGCCTGGTTGTTCCGCCCATGCCGGCATCGTGGCAGCGGGGTCCGACATCGCCTCACCAAGGCCGCCCCGTTCCACAGGCAGCGTCCTTTGAAGGGCAGGGTCCTTTGCAGAGCAGCGCCGATAAGATGCTCGCGGCTCTTGTCAACCGGTCGCCTCCGAGCGCACAATTCATCCTGACGCGCCGGGTAAGCTCGTTGTCCAACCACGGTTGAGACGTTGCGGCTAGACCGCCCTTATTGAGACGCCCGGCGCGTCGCCATGCGCGAGCCCGGCGGGCGGTGCGGACCAGCCCGCCTCCAGCACGACTGCCACCCTGCTTGAAGGGTCCGGCGGTAGACCGCAAGGATGGCGATCATGGCGACGGTCGGCGATGTCGAGAGTGCGGCCGGCACCGAGGTCGACAGCTTCACCCTCGATGACCGGCTGCGACTCTTCAGCTTCGCGACGGCGCAGAACCGGCTGGACTACCTGCTCGTCCTGCGGGCGCTGGACCGCGCCCGCGCCAGCTACCAGGCGCGGATCCACGCCACGGACGTTGTACGCCACATCGACGCGGTGGCGCGGCTGCAGGCACGGCCGACGGTCGAGGACGTGCAGGCGTTGCTCGAGGCGCTGCACGGGTGGCAGATCCTGGACCGCGGCTTCGACGGCACCCGCGCCGCGAGCATCGCCGAATACCGCAACCGGCACTACGTCTACCAGTTCACCCAGGCCGGATATCGCGCCTACCGTGCCGTCGAGGACGTGCTCGGTGCGCGTCTGGAGGACGCGTCGCTCTCGCGGCTGATCTTCGCCGATGTGCTGGCGGATCTGCACAGCCTCGCCGACGCCAACCGCGCCGGCGACGCCGAGACGGTGCTGCGGCGCCTGACCCGGCTCGATCAGACCCTGTCGGACATGCGGGAGCGGGCCGACCGCTTCTATCTGATGCTGACCGACCTGTCGAGCACCAACGAGACCCGGCCCGAGGTCTTCCTCGCGCACAAGGACGCGTTGCTGGCGCACATGCGCGAATTCGCCGGCGAGCTCGACCGCTACACGCCGAAGCTCGCCGATGCGATCGAGCGCGTGGAGGCGACCGGTGTCGACCGGCTCGTGACCCACGCGGCGAGCGCCGATGACCGGGTTTTCGGTACGCCGCAGACACGCGGCGAGGAGTGGCAGGCCCGGTGGAGCGGGCTCGTGCGGTGGTTCCGCCCGGCCGACGGCGGCGAGAGCGAGGCCGACCGGCTGCAGGCCGGCACCATTTCCGCCATCGCCGGGGTGCTGTCGCTGCTGCGCCGCATCACCGAGTCCCGGCGCGGCGGCATCAGCCGGGAGAGCCAGCTGCGCCATCTCGCCGCGTGGTTCACCAACGCGCCGACCGACCGCTCCGCGCACGCGCTCTTCGACGTCGCCTTCGGTCTCGGACAGCCGCGCCACGTCAGCGTCGTGCACCCCGATCCGGAGCTGATCCCGACCCGCCGATCCTGGTGGGACGCGCCGGCGGTCGAGCTGTCCCGGACGCTGCTCGAGACCGGCCGCACCGCTGCGCCCGGCGCTCCCGGCCGGATCGAGCGCAACGACGCCGGGCGGCGGCGCCTTCGCGCGGACCAGCTCGCCACCCAGAGCCAACGCACCGCCGCGGCCACCGCACTTGCCGTGGACGGCGTCGCCGGCCGCGAGCTCGACGAGGCCGAAACCCGGCTGCTGCTGCAGCTGCTCGACCTGGCTCTGTCCGCTCGGGTGGCCGTGTCCTCGCATCTGCCGTTGAGCGGATCGGCCGGCGCGTCGTACGGCGTCCGGTTGACCTTGCGGCCGCAACCGACCAGCACGACGGTCGAGACCGTTCGCGGCCGGATCCATCTCGACCGGCTCGCCCTCGCCGTCTCGGCCGGCTGATGGCGTGCGCCCTGCCGGAGATCACCCCGCTCGAACGCCCGGCCTACCAGCGGGCCGTCCGCCTGCTGCTGCGCCATCCGCTGGTGACCGAGAGCTATCCCGACGGTGACGCGCTGGCGCTCCTGCGCCGCTGGGCCGCGCACCTGCGCGCCGACCTCGCCGATCAGCTCGGCTATCGCGTCGAGATCACCGCGACGACGGCGCGCCTGATCCGCACCGCCGACACCCTCGACCCGAGCCGTCCGGCCCGCCCGCGGCCGGACAGCGACCGCACCTTCGACCGGCGCCGCTATGCCTACCTCGCCCTGGCCCTGGCCGCCCTCGGGCGCTCGGGCGGCCAGATCGCGCTCGGCGAGCTCGCGACCGCCGTCGCCGCGGACGCCGCCCGCATCGACGGACTGGGCCTGTCGACCCAGTCCGCAAGCGACCGCGCCGCCTTCGTCGACGCGATCGCCTGGATCGAGACCCGCGGCGGTCTGCGCCTGGCCGACGGCAACGCGCGGCGCTGGGCCGACGACCCGGACCGCGCCGAGGCGCTGTACGACGTCGACCGCGACGTCATCGGCGCGACCTATCGCCCGAGCCGCGTGCTGCAGCATGTCCGCAGCGTCGATGCGCTGCTGCACCGGTCCGATTCGGCCAGCCGCGACCCGCGCCGCCGGGAGGCCGCCCAGCGGGCCCGCCGCGCCGTCATCGAGACGCCCGTGGCCTACTACGCCGACGCCGACGCCGACATGGCCAACATGCTGCGCACCTCCTCACTGGTAAGCGATGTCGAGCGGCTGACCGGCTGCCCGGTCGAGCGCCGGGCCGAGGGACTGGCGCTGCTCGACACGACCCAGCGCTTCTCCGACCTGCCCTTTCCCAGCGGGGGCACGGTGCCGCAGGCCGCGCTGCTGCTGGCCGGGGCGATCGCCGACCGGATCACCGACCCCGACCAGCCGGCACCGACCCGGCTGCCGGAGCCGGGACCGGCCGCCGCCACGGCCGAGGTCGCCGCCCAGATCGACCTCGGCCTGCCCGTCGCCGGCATCCTGACCGAGCTCGCGGAGCCCGCCACCACGCCGGCGGCGGCATTGCACGCGGCCGGTCCCGACGGCGTCGACGACGCGAGACCCGAGCATCCGCTGCTGCAACGGGCCTGGCTGCGCACCACCATGCTCGCCCTCGGCGACCGCTACGGCCCGGCCTTCAGCGCCCGCTGGCGGGCCGACCCCGAGCGGCTGCTGGGCGCGGCCCTCGACCTGCTGGCCGACCTGCGCATGGTCGCCGTCGTCGAAGGCGGCGTACTCGCGCTGCCACTGCTGGCGCGCTACCGCAACACCGTCGCCACGCTCAAGCGGCGACCCAGCCTGCTTGACGGCGCTCTCTTTGACCTCGGCGCGGGCGGCACTCACGATGAGACCGATGACGGAGCCGACAATTGGGCCGACGATCGGGCCGACAACGGGTACGCCGCCGCGCGCGGGCACGATGGCGCCGGTGAGTGAGCCGCCGGGCCGGTTGCAGCCCACCCGCGCCGGCGTCATCAACGTCTGGGACTACCGCGACGAGGAGTTCGTCTTCGCTGACGGCCGGCTGGTACTGCGCGGTCCCAACGGCTCGGGCAAGACCAAGGCGCTGGAGGTGCTGTTCCCCTTCGTGCTCGACGGGCGGATCGATCCGCGCCGGCTCAACCCCTTCTCCGGTGAGAACCGCACCATGAAATCCAACCTGCTCTACCGTGGCCAGGACGTCGCCCATGCCTACGTCTGGCTGGAATTCGGGCGGCCGCGCCGCGGCGACACCGGGGACCTCGTCGTCGAGGACGCCGTGACCGTCGGCGTCGGGATGCGGGCGCAGCGGCACAACGATCGCGTCGCGCGCTGGTACTTCGTCGCCGACGGCCGGGTGGGCCTGGATTTCGTCCTGCTCGACCAGGATGACCGGCCGGTCACCAAGCGCCGGCTGATCGAGCAGGTCGGGGCCGAGCACGTCACCGAGCGCCCGATCGAGCACCGCGCGGCCGTCGACGAGCGGCTCTTCGGGCTCGGCCCGGATCGCTTCGAGCAGATGCTCACCCTCGTGCTCACCCTGCGCCGCCCGCAGCTGGCCCGCGACCTCGACCCGCCCCGCCTCTCCCAGACCCTGACCGAGGGGCTGCGCCCGGTCGACGACGACCTGCTGGCCGAGGCCGCCCGCTCGTTCGAGGACATGGAGCGGGTGCAGCGCACCCTGGACGGGCTGGTGGCGGCCGACACCGCGGCGGCCACGTTCCTGGCCGTCTACACGACGTACGTCCGCACCCATGCCCGCCAGGCCGCGGACGAGCTGACCCGCCGCCGCGAGCGGGTCCGGGCCGCGGGTACGACGCTCGCCGCCGAGTTGGCCCGCGGCGAGGACGCGCTGCAGGCCAAGCGGGCCGCGGAGCGGGCTGCGCACGACGCGGCCACCGAGACGGACCGCGAGCGCGCCCGGCTGCGGTCGCTGGAGCGCAGCGCGGCCTACCAGCACAAGGGCGAGCTCGAAAAGCAGGCCGAGCTGGTCGACCGGCTGGCCGACGCGGCCAGGGTCCAGCGGGATCAGGCCGCCGACGCGGCGCGTCGCCGCGACGCCGCCGAGGCCGACCGGATCGAGGCGGAATCCCGGCTGGCCGATGCCCACGCCGCCACCGCCCGCGCCGTCGAGACGCTCGCCCAGGCTGCCGCTGCGGCCGGAATCGACTGGGGTGTAACCGATTCCGCCGCCGACGGGCTGACCGACCGGGTGACGGCACGGGTGGTCGCCCGCCGCGACGACGTGGCCGCGGTCGAGCAGGCGCTGATCGCCGTACGCGACGCGAGCCGCGAACGCACGCGTGCGGAAGCCGCCGCGGCGGCGGCCCGGAGCGCGGCCGACGCGGCCGAATCGGCCGAACGGGAGGCCGGATCGGCGGTGCGCGAGGCCACCGACGCGCTCGGTGCGGCGCTCGCGGCGTGGGACCGCGCGCACGGCGATCTGCTGGCCGCGCTGGCCGTGACCGACCTGCCGAACCGGCTCCGGGCCGCCGTACCGCTGCTCGGTGAGCCCGACGCGCCGGACCTGCCGGCGGTCTATCAGGACGCCGTCGCGGCCGCCGTCACCGAGCATCGGGACGCGGTGCATCGGCTCGGCCGCGATGGCGAGGCGCTGGCGGCCGAGATCCGGGCGCTGCGGGAGGAACGGGCCGCGATCGCAGCCGAGCGTGACGACGCGCCGCCACCCTTCGCGGCCCGGACCGCGGACCGGTCCGGCCGTGCCGGCGCGCCGCTGTGGCGGCTGGTCCGCTTCGGCGACGGCGTGTCCGGCGAGGATGCCGCGGCGGTGGAAGCCGCGCTCGAGGCGGCCAACCTGCTCGACGCGTGGGTGCCGGCCGCAGACGGCGTACCGCTCGGCGACGGCGACTCCGACGGCTACCTGCTGCCGCTGGCACCGGCCGACCGGCCCGCCGGCGCGAGCCTCGCCGACGTGCTGGTGCCTGAGGACCAGCAGCTGGTTGCCGCCGAGCGGGTCGCCGCCGTCCTCGCCTCCGTCGCGGTGGGCGACGTGGACGGGCTGCACGGCGTACCGACGGTCAGCCGGTCCGGGCGCTTCACCCAGGGCATCCAGCTCGGCGCTCACGCGAAGCCCGTGCCGGAGTACGTCGGCGCCACCGCCCGCGCCCAGCGCCGCGCCCGCCGGCTCGCCGATTGCGACCGCCGGATCGCCGAGTCGCAGGACCGGCTCGACGAGCTCAGCGCAAGGGTCGCGGCGCTGCGCGGGCGGCTCGACGACGCGGCCTCGGCGCGGGCCGCGCTGCCGCGCACCGGTCCGCTGGTCGCCGTGCGCCGCCGGCAGGCCGACGCCGCTGTGCGGGTGGCGGTACGCCGGGAAGCGCTCGACGCCGCCGGCGCGAGCCTCGACGAGGCGATCGCGACCGCCGACGTGCGCGAGCGGGCGCTGCGGCGTACCGCCGCCGAGCGGTCGCTCGCCCCGCCGAGCCGCGACGAGGCGCGGCGGGTGGGGGAGGCGACCGGCCGGTTCGAGCGCGACGGCGCGGCACTGGTCGCCGGCCGCCGGACCGAGGACGACCGCGCGGCCGGGCTGCGCCAGTCGCGGGCCCGGCTCGCCAGCGCCGCGGCCGTCGCCGGCGAGGCTGCGCTCGAGGCCCGGCGGGCCCGCGACGAGCACGCGCGGCAGGCCGAGGAGCTCGCCACCCTCGAGCGCTCGGTCGGCGCCGACGTCCGCGAGGTGATGGCCGCGATGGAACGGGCGCGCCGGCAGATCGCGACCGGGGAGACGCGGCTCGAGTCCGCCCGCGCCGCCCAGATCCACGCCGAACGCGAGGAGGCCGCCGCGGTCACGGCGGTCGAGGGGTCGACCGAGGTGTTGCGGGTCGCGCTGCGCGAGGAACGCGACGACGCACACCGGCTGACGCCCTTCGCCCCGGCCGACGTGCTCGAGCTGCTGCACGTCCCGCCGGAGCTGGGCGCCGCCGCCCGGCACCGCGACTGGCCGGACATCGACGAGGTCGTGGCCGCCGTCCGGCGTGCGCCCGGGACGGCGAGCGCGGTCACGGGCCTCGGGGCACCCGTCGTGGCCCTGCACGACGCCGTACGCGCCGCGACCCGCGACCTCTCGCCCACTGAGGCGTCGCTGCGGGCCGGCGACACCCGGCTGACCGGAGCGCTGCGCGACCTGCAGGATCAGCTGGCCGCGGCCGGGCAGGACTACCGCCCCGAGTGGGAGAGCCGGGACGGCGTCATCGCGGTGCATATCGCCGATGAGCAGGGACTCGTCCCGATCGCGGGCTTCGCGCGGCGGATCGCGGCCGAACGCAGCGACCAGGAGCTGCTGCTCACCGAATCCGAGCGGCGGGTCCTCGAGGACGCGCTGCTGGCCCGGCTGGCCCAGCAGATCCACGACCGGATCGTCGATGCCCGGGACCTGATCACCTCGATGAGCGATGAGATGCGGGCCCGCCGGATGTCCTCCGGTACGACGGTCGCCGTCACGTGGGCGCTCGCGGACGGTCTCGACCCAGAGCAGCGCGCGGTGAGTGGGCTGTTGGACCGGGGCGCGTCCCGCCTGTCGGCCGAGGAGCTGGCCCGGATGCGGGCCCACTTCGCCACCCGGATCAAGACGGCGCGAGCCGAGCGGCGGGACTCGTCGTACCACGAGTTGCTCGCCGACGTCCTCGATTACCGCCGGTGGCGAAGCTTCGTGCTCTGGCTGGTGCGGCCGGATCGCAAGGACGAGCAGCTGACTCGGGCCCGGCACAGCCAGCTCTCCGGCGGGGAGCAGTCCGTGTCGCTGCACCTGCCACTTTTCGCCGCCGCGCACGCGATGCTGACATCGGCCCGGGCGGACGCCCCGAGGCTGGTCGCGCTCGACGAGGCGTTCGCGGGCGTCGATGACACCGGCCGGCGCGAGCTGCTCGGCCTCACCGCGCAGTTCGATCTCGACCTCTTCATGACCGGCTTCGACCTGTGGGCCGCGGTCGAGACGCTCCCGGCCTGCGCGCACTACGACCTGTCGCACTCGGCGGCCGAGCACATGCTCAGCGCCATCCTGATCGTCTTTGACGGCACGAAGCTGATCACCGAGACCGGTGTCGATCTCGCCGCGGCGCTCGGCTCACCGGGCACCCGGCGGCGCGGCTCCGATCCGCACCCTCGGACCGGCGCGGACGGCGGCCCTCAGAACAGCGGCCTGCAGAACAGCGGCCCGGACGAGACCCTGCAGGAAGCGGCGGATGACTGAGCCGGATCCGGTCGAGCCGCCGGCGGATCTCCGCACGCCCGGCTGGACCCGGCTCCTCGCCGCGGCCCGCCGCAAGCTCGAGCGGTCGGGCGTGGAGCTCGACGGCAGCGTCGGTCTCACCGATCCCAGCGACGTCGAGCGGCGGGTGGTCATCGCGGTCACCGGTCACTACCGGCAGGCGACGACCCGCCGCATCACGGTTTCGCTGCGCGATCTCGACGCCGCGATCCATGACGAGCACGGCATCGGCCTGTTGGCCGCGCTCGCCCGCCTCGACGGCCCGGTCCGCAACCGGCCGGGCGAGCGGGCTGACGAGGAGGCGGCCCGGGCAGCGGTCACCGCCGACGCCACCCGCCGCGGCGGACCGCTGGTTCGCGAGGCGTGGTTCACGGACTGGCTGGCCGGGCTGCAGTCCGATGGCACGCTGACCCGGCTGGTGCACCGCGGCGACGGGCACCTTCTCGGCTGGGCGGTCGAGGTCCTGCGCCGGCTCCCGGCCGACGACCTGCCGCTACCGGTGCTGGCCGAGTGGGCAACCGGCGACACGAAGGCGCTGTCCACCGGCGCGCTCGCCGGCATCGTCCTGGCGGCCCTCGCCGCCCGGGACGGCGTACCCATGCCGAGGACGACCGGCGAACGCCGGGCGCTGTGGTCCGGCAACGGCGTCGTCGTCG
>JBBSHJ010000092.1:0-13178 GCA_038253135.1 Mycobacteriales bacterium
AGCAGGCGCGCCTGGGCTACCGCCGCGCCGACGGCATCACCGCGGTCACGCTGCCCTACCGGGGCAGCCGGCTGGCGATGACGCTCTTCCTGCCCACGCAGCGCGGGCAGGAAGCCTTCACGGGGCTGGAGCGGACGATCGCGCGATCCGGTGTCAACAGCCTCCTGCCGCACCGGTCGAGGCTGGTGAGCTTGGCGATGCCGAAATTCACCAGCAGGACCACGATGGACCTCAAGCCGGCGCTGCAGGCAATGGGCGTGCGGCGCGCGTTCGCCGGCGGCGACTTCTCCGGCATGAGCGCGGCGGCGAACGGCGCCATTTCCACGGTCGTGCAGCAGGCCTACATCACAGTCGGCGAGAAGGGCACCGAGGCGGCCGCAGCCACCGGCATCGCGATCACGTTGTCCCGGATCGAGCCGACCGGCGTCGAAGTCACCTTCGACCGGCCGTTCGTCTACGCGATCACCGACCGCACATCCGCCTCGGTCCTCTTCCTCGGCCGCGTCCTGCACCCGACCGGCTAGCCCGACCCAGTCGCGATGAGCGATCCGCGATCGAGACAAGGTCCGCGCATGCGGCTGGGGCAAACGACATGGTCCTTGGTGACGGGTCGGCCTAGGCTGCCGGAGTGGTCAAGGATGTGGTCACCGATCTGCTCGCCGGGACTGGGTCGACGGATCTTGACAGCTTGGCCGCCGTGGTAACGGAGGTTAATCACCGCACGGACAACCGCCTGCGCATGGTTGGCATGGCCGAGCATGGCGGATCTGGCGGGGCGGCGTACGTCCAGTGGCCGGACGGGCGCGACGGTGTGCTGACCCGCATCCCGACGCCGATCGGTCGGATGCGCCAGACCGCGGACATTCTCTCCGATGCGCGGGCGGCGGGCCTGCCTGTTCCCCGCCACGACCTGGTTGTTGAGCTCGCCGATCGAACTGTGGCAGTGGTGCAGGAGCGACTGCCGGGCAAGCCACCTCGTTGGGTCGACGCGGATGTCATCGACGCGATGGTGGCGATGAACGAACGCTTCGCGGGGCTACTCGCCGACCGTCTCGACGTGCCGGTGCCGCCGCTGTATCTGCGGCACAGCGGGCCGCTCTACCCGCGCCACGAGGTACTGGCACAGCACAACGAGCGCAGCCGGCGGTTGCTTCGGCGCATCCTCGAGGCTGGGGCGGCCGAGCCGCACGAGATGTCCGGCACCGACCTCGTGCATCCCGACTACACCCTGGGCAACGTGCTTTACGACGATCGGGGACACATCAGCGGCGTCGTGGACTGGAACTGGGGGGCCGGCCGTGGCGATCGCCGCTTCGCACTGGTGCGCCTTTACACCGACTTGTACTGGAGCATGCTCGGCGAGAACGGCGGACAGTACGGAGTGCAGCAGTCGGCGTTCGATCGACTGGATGAGGTGCTGGACTGCGTGCATGAGCCCGATCTGCTGCGCCTTTACTGGGCACACATGACGCTCAACCAGCTGCACTGGGCGATCCAGTACCACCCGCCAGAGGTGATCGATCTCTTCCTGCGATTTGGAGAGAGTCACCTCAGCTGATGTACGCCCGACGGTCCGCGCTGACTTCTCGGAGCGCCTCGCCGGCTGAGATCCGGGTCCGTGGATCGTCCAGCGGTGGCGGCCGCAGTTGGACGGGTTCGCGGGTCTGGATCGCACGGTGCGCAGCACGCGGCAGGTCAGTGACGTCATGGCCCGCGTCGTGTTTGACGGCGGCCGCGGGCAGGCTCCGACGACCGGACCCGTAAGAGCGCCTCGCGCTGGACCTCGGAGTCACCCGGCTACCACCGCACGGCGGCAGCTGCCCCGTGTACGCCGACCGGCCGGCCACCCATTCTGCCTGTGCTACAAGGGCGAATAGAGCCGGCCACGGCAGCCCCCGCCGCGACCGCAAGCGGAACCCGAACGGACGGCTCGCCGACTCTTCAGCTTGTCGTGCAGCTGAGATTCGAGTCGGACCTTCGTTCGCGGCCGGTCCGGCCGATCCTCGGAAAGCTCGGAGCAGGTCGTTAGCTCACGCACTTCGCATGGGGGCGCCTTGACGACATGCCGCAAACTTCACCGCGCGGGTACGGTCCGTCGAGTGAAAACTCTTCACGCGGCGTACCGCGTCACCGACCTGGTCACCTCGCTCGACTTTTACGCCACGCTCGGATACCGCGATGTCGGTCGCGTCGACATCGGCGACGGCGCCAGCCTCACCATGCTCAAGTTCCCCGGCGAGGACGTCGTCACACTCGAGCTCGTCCACCGGCCAGCCGCCGGAGCCGTCGAGATCGGTACCGGCTTCAGCCACCTCGTCGTCCAGGTCGATGACGTCGCCAGCACCGTCGACGCTCTGACACATTCCGGACTGAGGCCCGAGCCGCTGGAGCACCCCGCCGGCCCGGACGGCCCAAAGACCTCGTGGCTCACCGATCCCGACGGGTACCGCATCGAGCTGGTGCAATGGCCACCCGGACATCCCGACGGCATCACCGCCGCCGACTTCGACTAACTCGCCGACCGCCCCCTGTCCGCGAGCGCGGATGTTTCCGGTCATGCCGCAAATTCTCCGAACGTTCGGCGGCCCCACCGATGCGTACTGCCTCTGGCGGCGGCTCGTCTACCCGCCCGATCGCCAGGACGCCAACGACCACGGCGTTAGACCCGTCATGAACTCCTCCGGCTCGCCGTAAAACCGTTAAGCCTCCAGGCCGATTAAGAAGGCGACTCGCCAGCCCCGTATCCGGGCAAAGGCGCCGGTACGCCGGCCGGCTCTGTCCTCAGGGCAACTCACCGCGACGTCCGACCGTGCCAATGTCAGCGTCAGCCGCCGCTACCTGACAGCGGTGCGGCCGAAGGGGCTCGCGGCCGACGCCAGCGGATACGGCAGGTGTTCAGCCGCTTCAGGCCCGCGGTCCCTGGGCGCCGCCACGAACGCCCCTTTGCCCGCCGGGCCACCCTCGCCGGCGTACCGGCGCCGTAATCTGACCCCCATGCTGAGATCCGCGATCCTGGCCGCCTCCCGCAATACACGGGTCAAGCACGTCGTCGCGACCGCGCCGGTGAGCCGCAATGTCGTACGCCGCTTCGTCGCGGGCGAGTCGGAGGACGACGCCGTCCGGGTCGGTCGCGAGCTGACCGTGACCGGCCGGCAGGTCAGCCTCGATCGGCTCGGCGAGGACACGACGGACGAATCGCGGGCGACGGCGACGACGGAGGCTTACGTCGCGTTGCTCGAGCGCCTGAAGAGCGAGGGCCTCACCCCGGCGGTCGAGGTGAGCCTCAAGTTGTCGGCGGTCGGCCAGCTGCTGGACGAGGCGATGGCCAAGGACAACGCCCGCGCGGTGTGCGCGGCCGCCAGCGAGGCCGGCACGGCAGTGACGCTCGACATGGAGGATCACAGCACGACCGACTCGACGCTTACGGTCCTCAGCGAGCTGCGTGCGGACTTCCCGGAGACCGGTGCGGTGCTGCAGGCCTACCTGCGGCGTACCGAGGGAGACTGTCGCGAGCTGGCCTACCGAGGCTCGCGGGTGCGGCTCTGCAAGGGCGCCTACAAGGAACCGGAATCGGTGGCCTACCAGGACATGCACGAGGTCGACAAGAGTTTCGTGCGCTGCCTGAACGTCCTGATGAGCAGCGAGTGCATGCCCCTGGTCGCCACCCACGACCCGCGGATGGTCGCGATCGTCGGCGAGCGAGCGCGGTGGTACGGCCGCGAGCGGGGCAGTTACGAGTACCAGATGCTCTACGGGATCCGGCCGGAGGAGCAGCAGCGGTTGGTGGCCGCGGGTGAGACGATGCGGGTCTACCTGCCCTACGGCGACGAGTGGTACGGCTACCTGATGCGGCGGCTGGCGGAGCGCCCGGCCAACGTCGCCTTCTTCGCCCGCGCGCTCGCGTCCAAATCCTGACCCACCCTCGATCGCTGGGAGAGTCCGATGTCCACACTTGCCGTCGTCGGCGCCGGCAAGCTCGGCGAGGCCCTGCTGTCGGGGATGCTGCGGGCGGGACGCGATCCGGGCAATGTGCTGGTGACCACCCGGCGTACCGAGCGGGCCAAGGAGCTGATGGAGCGGTACGGCGTGCGCGCGCTGTCCAACTCCGAGGCCGCCGCGGAGGCCGATGTGCTGCTGCTGACCGTCAAGCCGCAGGACGCGGCCGCGCTCGTGAGCGAGCTGGCGCCGGCCATTAGGCCGGGCACTCTGGTCGTGTCCTTCGCCGCCGGCGTACCGACCTCCTACTACGAGGAACGTCTCCCAGCCGACACACCCGTGGTGCGGGTGATGACCAATACGCCGGTGCTCGTTGACGAGGCGATGAGCGCAATCAGCGCCGGCTCACACGCTCAGCCGGGACATCTCGAGCTGACCGAGGACCTGCTCACCCCGGTCGGCAAGGTGATCCGCGTCCCGGAGTCGCAGCAGGATGCCGTGACCGCGCTCTCCGGCAGCGGGCCGGCCTACTTCTTCTACCTGGTCGAGGCGATGACCGACGCTGGGATCCTGCTCGGCCTGCCGCGGACGGTTGCGGCCGACCTGCTGGTGCAGACCGCGCTCGGGGCGGCGGTGATGCTCCGAGACTCCGGCGAGCATCCGGTGCGGTTGCGGGAGGCGGTGACTTCTCCGGCCGGAACCACGATCAGCGCGATCCGCGAGCTGGAGAACCACGGCGTGCGCGCCGCGTTGCTGTCGGCGATCGAAGCCGCCCGCGACCGCAGCCGAGAGCTCGGCGCCGAGCAACGCTGAATCTCACTGCGGTTGGAGCCGCGAGGGCTGTGCCGGTACGCCGGCCCCGGTCGCGTGGCATCACCGCGGCATGCCGAACGGACCGGGTCCGACCGACGCGGGAGATCGCGCCGACACACGGCCGCCCCGTCCGAGGCTGGGCCTAGCACAGGGCGCCCCGTCGCGCGGCAGACACTCCGTGGTTCAACAGTCACATTGCTAGCTTTTGCCACTGCTGTACCGCTACCCTGCAACCCAAGCATAGGTGTCGTACTCGACCGTGGGCGGGGAAGCCGGCGGTCCGGCCCAGTGCGCAAAGGTTCGGTGACGCATGCCCGCGAACGCTGATGCGCGCCGGCCTCCCTCGGGCGGCCGCGCGCCCGCACAGTCCGGCGCCCAGAAGTCGGGCATGTCCGATGTGAACTTCCTGACGGTCGCCGAGGTGGCCCAGGTCATGCGTGTATCGAAGATGACCGTTTACCGCCTCGTCCACGCCGGCGACCTCAACGCCGTGCGCGTCGGCCGTTCCTATCGCGTCCCCGAGCAGGCCGTCCACGACTACCTGCGCGACGCTTTCATCGAAGCCGGCTGACCCCGCCCCCATCTCCCCGTTCCCTCGTCAGCCGACCGCACTTCCTCTGCGCGGCCTCCTCACTCGCTGCGGGCCTCGCTCGATTGGACTCTGGTCGGTCTCCTTGGTCGCTGCGCGCCTCGCTCGTCCCTCGCCCGGGTGCTCGCTCCCTTGTCGATCGACGTGCTCGCTCGTCAGCCGACGCTTAAACTCGGGCATGTGACCCTCCGCCTCTACGACACCGCCTCCCGGTCCGTCCGCGATTTTTGCCCTCGCACCGAGGGCGTGGCATCGATGTATCTGTGTGGCGCCACGGTGCAGGGCACGCCGCACATCGGGCATATCCGCGGGTCGGTCAACTTCGACGTGCTCAAGCGCTGGCTCGAGCACCGCGGCCTGACGGTGATCTACGCCCGCAACGTCACCGACATCGAGGACAAGCTGATCGAGCGGGCGGCGAGCCTCGGCGTACCGACGTGGTCGCTGGCTGCCGACAACGAGCGGGCCTTCGCGCGGGCCTACGACGTGCTCGGCTGCGCGCCGCCGTCCGTCGAGCCCCGCGCGAGCGGCCACATCACCCAGATCCATGCGCTGGTGCAGCGGCTGATCGAGGGCGGGCACGCGTACGCCGCCGGCGGTGACGTCTACTTCGCGGTCGCGTCCTTTGCCGACTACGGCGCGCTGTCCGGCCAGCGCCCCGACGACATGCGTGCGTCCGACGACGCCGACCCGGCCGCGCACAAACGCGATCCGCGCGACTTCGCGCTGTGGAAGGCGAGCAAGGCGGGCGAGCCGAGCTGGCCGTCGCCCTGGGGGCCCGGCCGACCGGGCTGGCACATCGAATGCTCGGCGATGAGTGCGTATTACCTCGGCCCGGAATTCGACATTCACGGGGCCGGCATCGACCTCGTCTTCCCGCACAACGAGAACGAGCGGGCCCAGTCGCACGCCGCCGGCGACGGCTCGGCGGCGTACTGGCTGCACAACGGCTGGGTCGTCGACGCGGCCGGCGAGAAGATGTCGAAGTCCGTCGGCAACGACCTCAAGGTCGACTCGGTCCTGCAGGCGGTGCGGCCGGCCGTGCTGCGCTACTACCTCGTCGCGGCGCACTACCGCTCCACGATCCGCGGGTCGCTGGCCGGCATGGCGGAGGCGCAGACGGCCTACTCCCGCCTCGAGGGCTTCATCAGCCGAGCGACCGAGTTGGTCGGCGATGCCGATCCCGCAGCGGCCATGCTGTGCGCCGATTTCGGCACCGCGATGGACGACGACCTCGGCACGCCCGCGGCGCTCGCGGCGATTCACGAGGTCGTCCGCGAGGCCAACAAGTCGCTCGCGGACGGGGACAAGCCCGCGGTGCGGGGCGCGCTTGGCTCGGTACGCCGCATGCTCGGCCTGCTCGGTCTCGATCCGCTCGATCCGCACTGGTCCGGCACGGCACAGTCGGATCTCGCCGGCACGGTCGCCGCCCTGGTGGCCGTCGCGCTCGAGCAGCGCCAGGGCGCCCGGGCCCGGAGGGACTTCACCGCCGCCGACGCGATCCGCGACCGGCTGGTCGCGGCCGGCGTCACCGTCGAGGACACCCCGGCCGGACCGCGGTGGACCGTCGCCGGGGGGGTGGGCTGATGGCCGGAAACTCCAAGCGCCGCGGCGCCGTACGCAAGCCCGGCAGCAAGAAGGGCGCGTCCGGCGGCTCGGGCGGCAAGGGCAAGGACCGGCTCGCCGGGCGCGGGCCGACGCCGCCGGCCGAGGCGCGGGTCGGTCATCCGGCCGCCCGACGGGCGACGGCCGAGCGGCGGGCCGGCGCGCGCTCGGGTCCCGGAGCGCGGCCCCGCGATCGGCCGCGCGGACGCCGGGCCGCGGACAACGTCGAGGTCGTGGTCGGCCGCAATCCGGTGCTTGAGGCGTTGCGGGCGCAGATCCCGGCGACCGCGCTCTACCTGCTCACCGACGCCGATCCCGACCAGCGGCTGACTGAGGCGGCCAAGCTCGCCGCCGGGCGCGGCCTGCCGGTGATCGAGGTGCCGCGGATCGAGCTGGATCGGCTGACCGGCGGCGACCGGCACGGCAGCGTGCTGCACCAGGGCATCGGTCTGCAGGTGCCGCCCTTCCGCTACGCGCATCCCGACGAGCTGCTCGAGCGGGCACTGGCGCGGTCGCCGGGCCTGATCGTCGCCATCGACGGCATCACCGATCCGCGGAACCTCGGCGCGGTCATCCGCTCGGCGGCAGGTTTCGGAGCGCAGGGCGTCGTGGTCCCCGAACGCCGCGCCGCCGGTGTCACCGCCGCCGCCTGGCGGACCAGCGCGGGCGCGGCCGCCCGTGTCCCGGTCGCGCGCGCGACGAACCTCGTCCGAACGCTGACGGCGTACCGGAAGGCGGGGCTGATTATCGCCGGCCTGTCGGCCGACGGCGGGACCTCGCTGGATGATTTCGCCCTGGCGTCCGATCCGTTGTGCGTCGTGGTCGGCTCCGAGGGGCGGGGCCTGTCCCGGCTGGTCGGCGAGACGTGCGAGGTGCAGGTGGCGATCCCGATGAGCGCGCGGCTCGAGTCGCTCAACGCCAGCGTGGCGGCCGCGGTCGTGCTGGCCGAGGTGGCCCGGCGCCGCCGCCTCCCGAGCTGAGCGGCGGCATCTGCGCAGACGCCGACGGGCCCGCCGGATCGCTCCGGTAGGCCCGTCGGTCGAGCCGCTCGGTCAGTTCAGGCGCTCGCCGGTCTCCGGGTTGAAGACGTGGGCGTCCGCCTCGCGGACGGCGAGGCGGATGGTCGCGCCCATGGTCGTCGGCTGGCGACCCTCGGTCCGGACGGTGAAGGTCTCGTCGTCACCGAGCTCGGTGGTGCCGTAGATGTAGGCGTCGGCGCCGAGCTCTTCGGTGAGGTTGACCTTCATGGCCAGCCCGTTCGGGTCGGAGGTGATCGTGAACGCCTCGGGGCGCACACCGAGCGTGATTTCGGACAGCCCGGCTTGGGAGGCCTGTTCGAGGATCTCGCGCGGAAGGGCGACGTTGAGGTTGCCCAGCCGGGCCCCGCCGGCGGTGAGCGGGACGGTCTTGAGGTTCATCGCCGGCGAGCCGATGAAACCGGCGACGAAGACGTTGTTGGGGTGCTCGTACAGCGCCCGCGGCGTGTCGCATTGCTGCAGCAGGCCGTCCTTGAGTACGGCGACCCGATGGCCCATCGTCATGGCTTCGATCTGGTCGTGCGTGACGTAGATGGTTGTCGTACCGAGCCGCGCCTGCAGCGCCGCGATGTTGGCGCGGGTCTCGACCCGCAGCTTGGCATCGAGGTTGGACAGCGGCTCATCCATGAGGAAGACGCTGGGCTCGCGCACGATGGCACGCCCCATCGCGACCCGCTGCCGCTGACCACCGGAGAGCGCCTTCGGCTTGCGGTCGAGGTAGGGCTCCAGGTCGAGCATCTTCGCGGCCTCGCGCACCCGAGCCATGCGGTCCGACTTGGAGACGCCCTTGAGTTTGAGGGCGAAGCCCATGTTGTCGGCGACCGTCATGTGCGGGTAGAGCGCGTAGTTCTGGAACACCATCGCGATGTCCCGGTCCTTCGGCGGCTTGTTGGAGACGTCGACGCCACCGATGCGGACCTCGCCGCGATCGATGTCCTCGAGCCCGGCGAGCATCCGCAGTGCGGTGGACTTGCCCGAGCCGGACGGCCCGACCAAGACCATGAACTCGCCGTCGGTGACGTCGAGGTTGAGCTCGTTGACGGCGGGGATGTCACTTCCCGGGTAGACCCGGGACGCGTCGACGAAGGCGACTTCGGCCATTGCGCGCTGTCCTTTCCGGACGATGAAGTCATCGGGACAGCCGGGCTTGCGTACGACGCCGTTGTCGAATATGTGCCAGTCCCGAGGGCTAACAAGAGTGGTAGATCACATGAAGGTAGCGGACCGGCGGGCCAAGGTCACGCTGGCGGCCCCCGTCGGCCAGCGATCCGGGAGCGGCCGCAACCGGACGGCGCCGCCCCGTGGCTCCTCCCGCGGCCGACCCGTGCCGGCCGGATTCCGCACCCGTCCGGGCGATCGCTCGCTGCCCTAGACGGACGGCTTCGCCGCCGCGTAGTCCGCGGCCACGGTGGCTTCGAGCGGGATCTTGACGGCCGTCGTACCGAACATCAGCCGGCTCGCGCGCGCGGCCGCGGACCCCACGGCGGCGACCACGGCGCCGGCGGCGGCGCTCGGCGCGTGCACGATGACCTCGTCGTGCTGGAAGAACACCAGCTCCGGTGATCCGTCGATCGCGGCGAGATCGTGGCGGAGGAAGGCGAGCAGGGCGTTGGCCCAGTCGGCGGCGGATCCCTGGATGACGAAGTTGCGGGTGAAGCGGCCGCGATCGCGGGCGCGGCGCACGTCGACGCTGGGCGATCCTGGCGGGCAGGTGCGCCCGAGCAGGGTGCGGACCAGCCCGCCGGCCTCACCGGTGCGGGCCGCGGTCTCCAGCAGGTCGAGCGCGACCGGGTAGCGGTTGCGGAGCGTCTGCAGGGCGGGCGAGCTGCCGCCGTACATCGCCGCGAGCAGGCCGATCTTCGCCAGCCGGCGATCGCCGTCGAACGACTCCGCGGCCAGCTGCGCATAGAGGTCCGGCGCGGCCGCGGCACGCATCATGCCCGGGTCACCGGAGACGGCGGCAAGGATGCGCGGCTCGAGCTGGCCGGCGTCGGCGACGACGAGCGAGAAGCCAGGGTCGGCGCGTACGGCGGCGCGCAGCGAGCGGGGGATCTGCAGCGCGCCGCCGCCGCGGGTCGCCCACCGGCCGGACACGACGCCGGCGGGGACGTATTCGGGGCGCAACCGACCGCGGCGTACCCACGCGTCGCGCCAGGCCCAGCCCGTCGCGGTCCAGAGCCGCGCGAGCTCCTTGTAGCGCAGCAACGGCTCCATGGCCGGATGCTCGACCTTGCTGAGCTCCCACTTGCGGGTCGACTCGATCTCGATGCCGGCCCGGCGCAGGGCGGCGGTCAGCGCGAGCGGCGAGTCGGGGTTGAGGCCGGGCGCGTCGAGGCGTTCGGCGATCCGCTCGGCCAGCCGCTGCAGCTCGCGGGGGCGCTCGCCCCGGTGCGGTCTCGGGCCGAGCGCGTCCACCAGCAGGCGGTCATGGACCTCGCTGTCCCACGGCACCCCGGTCCGTCCCATCTCGACGCTGTCCAACGCGGCCGCGGAGTCGGTCGCTGCGAGCAGGTCGAGCCGGGCCGGGGTCACCGGGGCGGGCTCGTAGACGCGCTCGTCCGGCCCGGCGGCGGCGATCCGGCGGCGTTGCTCGGCGTAGACCGCGACCGCGGCGGCGAGCGGGTCGACCTCGGGCGGCAGCGACGAGCGGTCCTGCTCGGCGAACAGCGCCTCCTGGGTCAGCTCGGCGCCCTCGGGGAGCTCGGGCGCCGCGTCATCGGGCGGCTGCTCGCCCCGCGCCCGCAGCCAGGCGGCACCAAGCGATCGGGGCGAACCCCACCGGCCGGCGTACCCCTCCAGCACCGCCTCTGTCATCGCCAGGTCACGGGCCCGATCGACCCGCGTCCCTGCGCGAAGGACGTCGGGGTAGATCCGCGTCGTGTCCGGCCAGATCCAGAGCGGGTGCTCGGCGGCCTCGAGGGCGGCGATCGTGGCGGCGAGATCGGCCGCCGGCCGGGCATCGCTGGTGGGTACGCCGGCCGCGTCGACCCGCTGCCACCGGCCGCCGCCGGCGGCGCCCGCGACCACGACGACCCGCTCCACGCCCGCATTCTCCCGCGCCGGGCCGACACCCACATGAGCGCTTTTGGCGGCGGTACGTCGCATACGACGCAGCACCGCCAAAAGCGAGTCCGGGAGGGCCGGCGGAGGGTCGCGCGACAGCGGGCGACGTTCCCGCCAGACTTGACCTGTGTCGGCTGCCGCATTGAGCGAGCTCGGCCGGTCTGGCGCCGCCACACCGGCGGTGCGGGCGTGGCGGCTGGCCTTCGCCGCCCTTGCGACGTCGGCGGTGATCGACATCGTCGTCGAGGGTCTCCCGCATGCGTCGTTCTCGATCGCGAACTTCGTCAGCTACTTCACGATCGAGAGCAACCTGGCCGGCATCGTCGTCCTTTCGGCAGCCGCCGTGCGGGTGCCGATGCCGCCGCGGTTCGAGGCGATCCGAGGCGCGGTGACGCTCTACCTCGTCGTGACCGGCATCATCTACAACGCGCTGCTGCGCGACGTCGGCGTCGGTATCGCAGCGGAGTGGACGAACGTGGTCGTGCACTTGGTGATGCCGGTCGTCGTCCTTTTCGACTGGCTGCTGGTCCCGCCGGTGCGCGCCATCGCCGGCCGGACCGCGCTGATCTGGCTGGCCTACCCGCTGTGCTACCTCGCCTACTCCCTGGTCCGCGGGCCGATCGTGGACTGGTACCCCTACCCGTTCATCGACCCGGGCCACACGGCGGCTACGGTCGCGTCGCGGCGTACGCCGTGGTCCTTGCCGCCGTCATGGGCGCCCTGGCCACCGCAGTCGCCTGGCTCGGTACGACGCTCCGCCGCGCGCACGATCGCCACGTCGCCGTCGAGGTCTGAGATCCTGGCCGCCGTCCGCCGGACCCGAGACGGCGAGAACGACGCGACCGATGTGCAGGCGAACAGGTGCCACGCCGGCATGCGCCTGCGCTACTTGCCGGCGCGCTCGTCGTCGGTCGCCTCGCGGATCACGATGCGGGTCCACGCGCCGCAATAGATCCGCTCACCGTCGTCCAGCTCGTGCGGCTGCTGCGGCGGCAGCGGATCGTCGGGGAGGTTGGCGCCGGCCCGGCCGATGAACGTGCCGTTGGTCGACCCGAGATCCACGACCAGCCAGCGCTCGTCCTTGCTCCGGATCTCGGCGTGCCGGTGCGAGATCGCGCCGTCGCTGGCGCAGTCGATCTCCGGATTGATGTTCCGGCGGCTGGAGCGACGTCCGATCAGGGCGAGCTGCTCGCGCAGCGGCACGACGGTCGGTACGCCGCTGGTGGGGCAGCTGCCCTCGGCGCCCTGGTGGGCGAACCAGTCACGGTCGATCCATACCTCGGCGACCCACGGGACGTCGGACAGGTCCGGCGTTGCCGGCTCGGCCGGCGCACCGGCCTGCCCAGCGGAGAGGACGCGCCCTGAGATCGGGTCGATCTGCTCGGGCGGCGGCGGGAGCTGGCCGGTCGCGAAGTCATACCCGCAGTCCTCGCAGAACAGCGAGTCAGGCCCGTTCTGGGAGTGGCAGTTGGGGCACTCCTTCGCGCCCTGCGGGCCACCGCCGCCCTGATCCGACCCGGCTTCCGGCGCTGCCGGGGCCGGCGGCGGCGTCAGCGCTTCCGGCGGCGTCAGCGCGGACGGCGTACCGGCGGACGCGATCGGCGCCCCGCAGACGTCGCAGAAGTCGTCGGTCGCGGACTGGTGCCCCGCCGGGCAGGTCATAGCCATGAGCGGACCTCCGGAGTGAGCATCGCAGCTAGCGCACGATCGACATACTCAGGCCGCGGGCGGCGCGGGCGAGGAGCGCAGCGGTAAAGGGCCGCGGGAAACATGCTCACTGCTTCGGCCGCACGCGCGTCGTCTTGGTCGAGGCGGTATCGAGGGCCATCTCATCGAGCTTGGAGGCCTCACGCTTGAGCCGCACGGTGCCCTGCTCGGCGTCGTCGATGTCGACCACCTTCTTAAGGCGAGTGGTCGCCTCCTCGTTGCCCGTCTCGGCGGCGAGCTTCGCGGCCCGGCCGAGCTTGGCCGTCGCCTGCTCCTCGTCGCCCGCGGCCTTGGCGGCCAGCCCCTCCTGGATCGCATCTGCCAGCTCGGCCTGGCCGGTGTAGTGCGCGACCGCCGGGTTGATGCGCGTGGTCAGGCCGGAGTCGTCGGACCAGACTGCCTTGATCAGCGCCTGGGCGACGGTGTTG
>JBBSHJ010000093.1:0-13157 GCA_038253135.1 Mycobacteriales bacterium
ATCAGGTTGCCATGCACTGGGACTGGGTCTGTGACGTGCTGACGCCGACGCAGGTCACCCAGATGGAGTCGCGAAGCACCGATCAACTTGCCCGAACCAACACCGCTCTACGGGCCCCCAGGTGATGACCCCTCTTCGTCGCGAGAACCAGCATCGCCGGGCACGGACAGGCTGACGGGCCCCGAGTGGATCTCTGCTTCCTGCACCCGTCGATACGGTCCGTTCCCTGCGGCTGGAACGCCGTCATGTCGGTCCGGCACCCAACTGTGCGGGTCATCCGTGAGGCCCAAGAGGTAGGTGAACGTGCAATCCAGAATCGGGGCGATCTCCAGCAATTTGTCCACGTCCAGGCCGGCGCCGTGTTCCATGCTGGACACCGTCCGGTGGGCCAGGCGAGTACTGGACTGCGCCAGCTGCTCGACGACACGTCGCTGAGTTAGCCCGAGCTCGACGCGACGGTTCCGTAGACGTTGTCCGATCAGCGGCTTACGGCACGTCCATTCCACAGTGACCGTGCTGACCACGCCTACCTCCCAGGGTGCAGGCAAGAGTCCCAGTCTCAGTGACGTGCAGACCGGCGTCAATGTACTCGGCTTGGCACTCGACCGGTTGTCGCAGACCAGCGCGATTCCACGGCGGCAAGGTCATGATGACTCCCGCGCATGGCTGCCCGGGTCGCCGCGGGAAGGGGTGACCAGGCCGCGTGCGGTGTCCACGAACTCGGCTGTCAACGGCAGCCGAATCTTGGCCCCTTTTCGGCAAACGAAAGTTGACCACCTGCGTGGTTGTTGATGTTCAGTCTTCTTTCGTGCTGGCGGCTGGGACGCGGCCCAGGTCGCGGTCTTTGAGTCGGTAGCTGTCTCCTTTCAGGGCGATGACTTCGGCGTGGTGGACGAGGCGGTCGATCATGGCGGCGGCGGCGGCGGCGACGTCGTCGCCGAACACCTCGCCCCAGCGGCCGAACTGTTTGTTGCTGGTGACGATCAGCGAGGCACGTTCGTAGCGTGAGGACACCAGCTGGAAGAACAGGTTGGCGGCCCTCGGGTTCGAACGGGATGTAGCCGACCTCGTCGATCACGAGCAGCGGGTAGCGGCCGAGCCGCACGAGCTCGGCCTGCAGCCGGCCGGCGTGGTGGGCGTCGGCGAGCAGGGCGACCCAGTCGGCGGCGGGGGCGAAGGCGACCCGGTGTCCGGCTTGGCAGCCGCGGATCGCGAGTCCGATCGCCAGGTGGGTTTTGCCGGTGCCGGGCGGGCCGAGGAACACGACGTTGTCTTTGGCGGTGATGAAGTCCAACGTGCCCAGATGCGCGATCAGGTCCCGTTTCAACCCTCGGGCGTGGTCGAAGTCGAACTCCTCCAGCGACTTGCGGGCCGGGAACCGGGCGGCGCGGATGCGGCCCTCACCGCCGTGAGCCTCGCGGGCGGAGACCTCGCGTTGCAGGCAGGCGACCAGGAACTCCTGATGGCTCCAGGACTCCGCAACGGCGCGTTCGGCGAGCCGGTCGACCGAGTCCCGCAGAGTCGCGCCTTTAACGCCCGGGTCAGGAAGCCGATCTCGGCGGTCAGGTCCCGCGCTGTCTTCGCGGACGGAGTGCTCGTGGTGGTGCGGGTCGCCATCACGCCACCCCACCCTCAGCGTCGTGTGTGTCGAGTCCGAGAGCGGTGTCGTAGTCACTCAAACGACCGCTGTTCGACGTCGGTCTCGGTGGCCGGACGCAGCGCGCCGACCCGGTCGCGGCACGCCTTGGCGGCAGCGAGATGGTCGGGGTCACCGATGGTCTGGTGCCAGGCCCGGGCCTGTTCGTGGTCGGCAAACGACCCGACCGCCGCACAGAGCCCGGATGCGATGCAGGCCCACAACCAACTCGATGCGGCGGCCGATCACTGCTGGATGGATCGAGTAGTCGTTGGAGTCGATGCGCACGTAGTGGTCCCGAGCCAGCCGGGTCAATGCCCGCCAGCCAGTTGCCGGTGCCACCGGCGGCAACGACAACATGGCGGCCCTATCGGCGGCGATCCGCTCCGTCGGAGTGCAACCGAGCACTCGGCGCCTGCGCGCGTTCACCAGCGTCAACCACTGTTGCAGTTGCGCAGTGAAATCGTCCGGGCCGGTGAAGCTGCGCCCGGGCAGGAACGAACGCTCCAGGTAGTCATGCGCCTGTTCGATGATGCCCTTATGCTCCGGCTGCCGCGGCCTGAGCACGACCACCTTCGCCCCGAGCGTGCCACGGAACGCTTGGCACTCACCGGTCAGTTCGGTCTTGCCCTGACGCCAACGCCCGACCGCGCCCTCGCCGTCCCAGACCAGCGTGCGCGGCACCGCACCGAACCGCTCGACAGGCCCTAGAAAAGCCGAGCCAAGGGGGCTCACATCTACCGTGACGGGCCGCCACGGCATCCCCTTGTCCCCTCCGGGGGATGAGCGAGTGTCCTCGTTCAGCGCTCCACGGCCAGCACAGAACGGGACGCGCACGCTCTTCAAGGACGAAGTGCGCAAGGTGGGTGTTAAGTCTCGTGCGTCATCCCGTCGGCCTGGCAACGCGCAGCCGTGTGGCGGCCTGGGGCAGCCATCGGCGCAACCGCCGGCCGACGTCAGACCGCTCTGCCCCGGGTCGTCGTGTGGTAGCCGTAGGGAGGCCGACGGGATGACGCACCCCGCCATCCGGAGGTCAGCCTGCCCGGCGAAGGTTCTTCTGCTTCTTGATCCCTTGGACTACTGCGCGAGCAATTGTGGCATCCGCGCATACGCAGCCGCGCGGCGCGCGGGGGACCGGCCGGAGGCCGCACGCCCCGCGGCGAGCGCCTGCGGCTGCATCGGAACAGGGCCGCGCCTTTACAACCTCACGAAGTGGGTGGAGACGGTGAAGAAGCTCGGGGCGCCCGGCCTGCACTTCCACGACCTGCGGCACACGGGCAACCTGCTGGCTGCGCAGACCGGCGCGAGCACCAAAGACCTCATGTCGCGCATGGGTCACGACGACATGCGGGCGGCGCTCATCTACACCGCGCGACGAGCCAGGCCGATCGGCTCATCGCCGACCGGTTGAGCGGCATCGTGAACGAGCACCGTCGCACGCGTACCGAAGGTCCGGATGACGAGGACGACGGCGATACGGCCGCTCTGGTGCCGGTGGGCTGATCGCACGTGAATCGCACGGGCGCCGATCAACCCAAATACGACGAAGGCCCAGCGCTGGGGGACACGTCCGCTGGCCAACGCGTCGAACCACACATAGATCGTGACCCGGATCACCCGGCACGGGTATGCCCCAGCCCCGGGATCGACCGGCGTCCCGCGACACGCTGAAATCCCTCAACCCGGCCCGGATCAGAGCGAGCACCTCACGTTTGCGGCTCACCGGCGTGATCCGGATCCGGTCGGTCCCGATCAGGTCTCGCAGCGAATCGGCATATCGGCTGAGCCGGAAGAACCAGTTCTCCTCGCGAACCGTCACCGGGACCACGCCGTGCTCCGGGCACACGCCGGCAAGGAGATCGGGCTCGGCGTAAAAGGCCTCGCAACCCGGGCAGTATTGCCCGACATATGCCCGGCGGTAAAGGTCGCCGCGCTCGGCGCAGGCTCTCCAGATCGCCGCACAGGCGACCCGATGGCGCGGGTCGGCGCTGGTCCGCACGAACGAGTCGAGCGAGAGGTCGAGCAGCTCGGCCAGCTCGGAAAAGCGAGGGGTCATCGCGTCGACATATTCTCGTGGCGCCCGGCCGGCCTGCTCGGCGGCGACGACATTCTTCAGCGCATTGTCATCGGTGCCGCTCTGCAGGCGCACCCGTTCGCCGCGCTCCCGGGCCGCCCGCGCCAGGACGTCGGCCTGCACGAGCTCGAGAGCGTGCCCGAGGTGCGGTACGCCGTTGACGTAGGGAATGGAGGTGGTGACGTAACGATCGGTCATTGCTTGTCCTTTGCCGCCCCGGCGGCCGGATCGGGCGACGCGTGTCGACGTCGAGAGCGGCTCGCGCGGAGCCTTCTCGGGGTCTGATACGGGTCAGGGCATGCGGAGAGGGCCGGCGGCGACGCGCATCATGCCGACCGACGAGGAGAAAAGGACTCCGATGCCCATGGCTGCACGATACGAGCAGAGGCACCGTGCCGCGACCGAGTTATCCCGCCCGCGGCCGGCCTCCGGCGCAGCGGTCAGATCCCGCGCAGCACGCCGCCGTCGACCGGGATCATGGCGCCGGTGAGGTACGACGCCGCGGGGGAGAGCAGGAACGCGGCGACCGCGCCGAATTCCTCCGGACGGCCGTAACGCCGCAGCGGGATCGCCGCCTCGCGGTCGGCCCGGTGCGCGCCCGGATCGGCCCCGCCGGCTTCGAGCTCGCAGATGCGGTCGGTCTCGATGCTGCCCGGCAGCAGCCCGTTGACCCGGATCCCGCGCGGGCCGAGCTCATCGGCGAGGGTCTTGGCGAGCATCGCCAGCCCCGGCCGCAGCCCGTTGGATATGGCCAGGCCGCCGATCGGCTGGCGCACCGACGTGGACAGCACGAACGCGATCGAGCCGCCGGCGCCCAGGCCCGCCGCCACGGATCGCGCCAGCCGGAGGGCGCCGAGGAAGACCGACTCGAAGCCGGCCCGCCACCGCTCGTCGGTCATCTCGCACGCCGTTCCGCCGGGTGGTCCGCCGACGGAGATCAGAGCTCCGTCCAGGCGCCCGTACGACGCCCGCGCCGCCTCGATCAAGCGGGTCGGCGTGTCCGGCGCCGCCAGGTCGCCCGGCACACCGACGGCGTACCGTGCCCCGCCCAGGCGATCTGCGGCGGAGTCGACCCTGCCCGCGCGACGGGAGCCGACGACGACGCGGGCCCCGTCGGAGACGAGGGCGGACGCGCTCGCGTAGCCCAGCCCGCTCGATCCGCCCGACACGACGTACACCCGATCCCTGAGCCCGAGGTCCATGGTCCTTATCCTGGCGCACCCGCCGCTCACCGCCGGGCGGGTCGCACAGAAATCGCAGCCGGGCGGAAGATCAACGAATCGCGCGGCTAGACTGATGAAGATCATCCTGCCTGGTGGATGATTCGACGTTGATCTTCCCGATGAGAGGTGGCGAGACATGCGCCGGCCCACCCACCCCACCGTTGCGGCGACCGAGGTGCACCAGCGGCTGTCGCGGCACCTGCTGACCGACGGCTTCACGCTGGTCCTCGACACCGCAGCCAGCAAGGGATCGTGGATCGTCGACGCCCGCGACGGGCAGCGCTATCTCGACCTCTACACGTTCTTCGCGTCCGCGCCGCTCGGCACCAACCCCGACGGTCTCGCCGACGACCCGGAGTTCCTCGCCCGGCTGACCGAGGTCGCCCTCAACAAGCCGTCCAACCCCGACATCTACACCTGCCAGTACGCCGAGTTCGTCGAGACGTTCGCCCGGGTGCTCGGTGACCCGGCCCTGCCGCACTACTTCTTCGTCGAGGGCGGCGCGCTCGCCGTCGAGAACGCGCTCAAGACCGCGTTCGACTGGAAGTCGCGGCGCAACGAGGCCGCCGGCCGTTCCCGCGATCTCGGCCGCAAGGTCATGCACCTCACCCGTGCCTTCCACGGCCGCAGCGGCTACACGATGTCGCTCACCAACACCGACCCGGTCAAGACCGAGCGCTACCCGAGCTTCGACTGGCCCCGCATCGACGTGCCGGCGATCCGTTTCCCGCTGGCGGAGCACCTCGACGAGGTCCGCGCCGCCGAAGACCACGCGCTGGCCCAGGCCGAGGCCGCGTTCGAGGCCGACCCGCATGACATCGCCTGCTTCATCGCCGAGCCGATCCAGGGCGAGGGCGGCGACAACCACCTGCGCGCGGAGTTCCTGCTAGCGATGCAGGCGCTGTGTCACCGCTACGACGCGCTGTTCGTGCTCGACGAGGTGCAGACCGGCGTCGGCTGCACCGGCACTCCGTGGGCCTACCAGCAGCTCGGGCTCGAGCCGGATATTGTCGCCTTCTCCAAGAAGTTGCAGGTCGGCGGCATCATGGCCGGCCGCCGCGTCGACGACGTCTCCGACAACGTCTTCATGGTGAGCGGCCGCATCAACTCGACCTGGGGCGGCGCGCTCGTCGACATGGTGCGGGCGCAACGGCTGCTCGAGCTGATCGAGGAGCACGACCACATCGGCAACGCGGCCCGGGTGGGCAAGTGGTTCCTGGGCGAGCTGGACGAGCTCGCCGCCACGCACCCCGGTGCGCTCGACAACGTCCGCGGCCGCGGCCTCTTCATCGCCGCCGACCTGGTCGACGGCGGCACCCGGGACGACGTTCTGCGCCGGCTGCGGGTCGACGAGCACGTGCTGGCGCTGGCCAGCGGCGAGCGGGCGATCCGCTTCCGGCCCGCGCTTTCCGTGACCGAGGACGATCTGGCCCTCGCCGTCGCCGCGCTCGACCGCGTCCTGCCCGCGCGCAACTGATCGGCGATTCGAGGAGACTGTCCGGCATGACGACGCTGCATTCGCTGATCAACGGCAACCGGACGATCGCCGCGCCGGGCGGCACGCTCGAGTCGCGCGATCCGGCGCACCTCGACCAGGTCGTCGCGACCCTCGCCCTCGGGGACGCCGGCACCGTGGTCGGAGCGGCCCGCGCGGCCCGCGCGGCCCAGCGAGCCTGGTCCGACACGCCGGCGCCGGTCCGTGGCCGCGTCATCGCCTACGCCGGCCGGCTGGTCGAGGCCAACGCCGGCGCCCTCGCCGCACTCGTCACCCGCGAGATCGGCAAGCCGGCCGCCGAGGCCGCCGGCGAGGTGCGCGAGATCATCGACACCTGCGACTTCTTCCTCGGTGAGGGCCGGCGGCTCTACGGCCAGACGGTGCCCTCGGAGATGCCGGACAAGGCGCTGCTCACCTACCGCAACCCGGTCGGCACGGCCGTGATCATCACCGCCGGCAACTTCCCGGTCGCGGTGCCGTCGTGGTACGTCGTACCCGCGCTGCTGTGCGGCAACACCGTCGTCTGGAAGCCGGCGGAGTACGCCGCCGCCAGTGCCGACGCCCTCGCGCAGCTCTTCATCAAGGCCGGCCTGCCGGACGGCGTGCTCAACGTCGTGCAGGCCGACGGGCAGGTGACCTTCGACGGGCTGTCCCAGGCGCTCGCGGCCGGGCTGGTCGACAAGGTCGGCTTCACCGGGTCCAGCGAGGTCGGGGCCCGCATCGGCGAGCTGTGCGGCCGGCACCTGCAGTCGCCCTGCCTCGAGCTCGGCGGCAAGAACCCGATGGTCATCACGCCGTCCGCCGACCTCGATCTCGCCGTCGAGGGGGCGCTGTTCGCCGGGTTCGGCACCGCCGGGCAGCGGTGCACGTCCCTCGGCACGGTGATCGTGCACGCATCCGTGCATGATGAGTTCCTACGCCGCTACACCGCCGCGGTGGCGTCCGCGGCGATCGGTGACCCGACGCAAGACGTGCTTTACGGCCCGATGCTCTCCGAGCGGTTCGGCGAGCGCTACGCCGCCTACCTGGACTGGGTGCAGCCGCACCACGCCGTGCACGGGTCCAGCTCGACCGGCCGGATCGGCACCGACAACCCGCGCAAGGGTTTTGTGGGCGATCCCGACGCCGGCGTGTATTACCACCCGGTGATCGTCGACGGCGTCCGCACGGGCGACCGGATCTTCGACGAGGAAACCTTCGGGCCGATCGTCGGTGTCACCGCCTATTCCGACCTCGAGGAGGCGATCGAGCTCGCCAACGCACCGGGGTATGGCCTGTCGTCGGCGATCTACACCAACAACCCGAGGGAGGCGTTTGCCTTCCGGAGGGGAATCGGCGCCGGGATGGTCAGCGTCAACAACTCGACCTCGGGCGCCGAGGCCCATCTGCCCTTCGGCGGCAATGGAAAATCCGGGAACGGCAGCCGCCAGTCCGGGATCTGGGTCCTTGACCAATTCACCCGATGGCAGTCGATGAACTGGGATTATTCGGGCAAGCTGCAAAAAGCGCAGATGGATGTTGTCGACATCGAGCCCGATCTCGACTTCCGGCTGCCGTGACGGATGCGCTGCGAGGCCGACCAGCCGGCTCGGCAACGGCCGATGACCATGACCGCAGGATCGAGAGGGACCGTGCCGCACGAGCTCGATCGGCGATTGCACACTGCCCTCGGCTCCTTGACCCGGAGCGGGCCGCGCGCGACGGCCGACGATCCCGCCCTGCTGCTCGAGCTGTTCGACAGTGCCGCCGAGAGCCGGCAGCTCGATTTCATCGCGCGTGACCTCCGCGCGGCGGGCCGCGCGTTCTACACGATCGGATCGGCGGGACACGAGGCGAACGCGGCGATCGCGGCGGCGTTACGACCCACGGACCCCGCGCTGCTGCATTACCGGTCGGGCGCGTTCTACCTGCAGCGCGCCCGTCAGGTCTCCGGGTACGGCGGCGCTCAGGCGATCCGCGACGTCGTACTCGGGCTGCTCGGCGCGGCGGACGAGCCCATCGCGGGCGGCCGGCACAAGGTCTTCGGCCATGGCGATCTCGGGGTGATCCCGCAGACCTCGACGATCGCCTCTCACCTGCCCCGCGCGCTCGGATTGGCGTACGGCATCGAGACTGCCCGGCGGTGCGGCGCCGAGTCGGAGTGGCCGCCCGACGCCGTGGTCGTCGCCAGCTTCGGCGATGCGTCGGCGAACCATTCCACCGCCGCCGGCGCCTTCAACACCGCCGGACATGTGGTCGGGCAGGGATTGCGGCTGCCGCTCCTGCTGGTGTGCGAGGACAACGGGCTGGGCGTGAGCGTGCGGACCCCACCCGGGTGGATCGCCGCCGCGCTGGCCGCGCGTCCAGGGCTGCGATATGTCGCCGCCGACGGGTCCGATCCGGCGGCCGTGCTCGACGCGGCGCGGGCGGCGGCCGACTGGGTCCGGGCCGAGAGGCGGCCGGCGGCGCTGCACCTCACCTGCGTGCGTTACCTGGCGCATGCCGGCTCGGACGTCGAGCTGGCCTATCGAAGCCCGGCGGAGATCGAGGCCGACTACGGGAAGGATCCGCTGCTGGGACTCGGCCGCACCCTCGTCTCGGCCGGGATCCTCGACGCCGCCGGGCTTCTGAGTCGGTACGACGCCGCCCGGGACCGGGTGCGGGCCGTGGCCGAGGACGCCGCCGGCGCCAAGCAACTCGACGGGGCCGCGGCCATCATGGCGCCTATCGCGCCCCGCCGCCCGGACCGGGTCGCGAGCCGCAACGCGCACCACGCCGGCCGGGACGAGCGATGCGGCCGATTCGCCGGCAAGCTGCCGGAGGACGAGGGTCCGCTGACCCTCGCGCAGGCGATCAATCGCACGCTGGGTGATCTCGCGGCGGCGTACCCGAACCTGATCCTTTTCGGCGAGGACGTCGCCCGCAAGGGCGGGGTCTACGGGGTGACGCTCGGCCTGCACAAGCGGTTCGGCGCCGGTCGGGTCTTCGACACCCTGCTCGACGAGCAGTCGATTCTCGGCCTCGGGCTCGGCACCGGGATGGCCGGGATGCTGCCGATACCGGAAATCCAGTACCTCGCCTATCTGCACAACGCCGCCGACCAGATCCGCGGCGAAGCCGCGACGTTGCAATTCTTCTCGCAGGGCCGATACCGCAATCCGATGGTGGTGCGGATCGCCGGACTGGCCTACCAGAAGGGCTTTGGCGGGCATTTCCACAACGACAATTCGCTCGCCGCACTGCGGGACATTCCCGGGCTCGTTGTTGCCTGCCCGTCGCGGCCGGACGACGCGGCGGCGATGCTGCGGACGTGTGTCGCGGCGGCCGACGTGGACGGGACGGTCACGGCGTACGTCGAGCCGATCGCGCTCTATCACGCCCGCGACCTCTACGAGAGCGGCGACGGTGAGCTGATGGCGGCGTACTCGCCGCCGGAGCGGTGGGCCGCCGAGTACGTGCCGATCGGCCGCGCCCGGCGGTACGGCACCGGCGCCGACGCCACCATCGTGACCTTCGGCAACGGCCTTCCCATGAGCCTGCGCGTCGCGGAACGGTTGGCCGGAAAGGGAACTCAGGTCAGCGTGCTCGACCTGCGTTGGCTCAGCCCGCTGCCGGTCGATGACCTCCTGGCCGCCGCGGCGGCGACCGGACGGGTCCTGATCGCCGATGAGACCCGGCGCAGCGGCGGGGTTTCCGAAGGCGTCATGGCGGCCCTCGTCGACGGAGGATATGCCGGGACAATGGCCCGCGTCACGAGCGACGACTCGTTCGTCCCGCTCGGCGACGCCGCCGGTCACGTCCTGCTTTCCGAAAGCGACATCGAAGACGGCATCGGCCGCCTGCTGGTTTAGGAGATATATATGCCGACATCGCGCAAGGGGCCGCTCGAGCTGCTCGCCATCGAGCATCTCCTCAGTGAGGAGGAGCGCGAGATCCAGTCGACCGTACGCCGGCTGGTCGACGACCGGATCAGGCCCAGCGTGGCGCAGTGGTTCGAGGCCGGCACCTTCCCGGTCGAGCTGGGCAAGGAATTCGGCGCGCTCGGATTGCTCGGAATGCACCTGTCCGGCTATGGCTGCGCCGGCACCAACGCGACGTCGTACGGGCTGGCCTGCATGGAGCTCGAGGCCGGCGATTCCGGCGCCCGCAGCTTCGTATCCGTGCAGGGCTCGCTGGCGATGTTCGCGATTCACCGATGGGGGAGCGAGGAGCAGAAACAACGCTGGCTGCCCGGCATGGCGAGCGGGGAGATCATCGGCTGTTTCGGCCTCACCGAGACCGATTTCGGCTCCAACCCCGCGGGGATGCGGACCCGCGCCCGCCGCGACGGCGACGGCTGGATCCTCGACGGCACCAAGATGTGGATCACCAACGGCTCGGTCGCGCGGATCGCCATCGTGTGGGCCCAGACCGACGGCGGCATCCGCGGTTTCATCGTCCCGACCGGCACCGCCGGATTCTCAGCGCCGGAACTGCACGGGAAACTCTCGTTGCGTGCCTCCATCACCTCGGAGCTGGTGCTTGACGGCGTAAGCCTGCCCGCCGACGCGCTCCTGCCCGAGGCGACCGGACTGCGGGGTCCCCTCGCCTGCTTGTCCGAGGCGCGGTACGGCATCGTGTGGGGCGCGCTCGGTGCGGCCCGCGACTGCCTGGAGACCGCGATCGAATATGCGATCAACCGTGACGCGTTCGGCCGCTCGATCGCCGGTTTCCAGCTCACCCAGCAAAAGCTCGCCGACATGACGCTCGAGCTGCAGAAGGGCTTTCTGCTCGCGTTGCATCTCGGCCGGCTCAAGGACGCCGGGCGCATCACCCCCGAGCAGGTCAGCCTCGGCAAGCTGAACAATGTGCGCGAGGCTCTCGCCATCGCCCGCGAGTGCCGGACCATTCTCGGCGCCAACGGCATCACACTGGAATATTCCGTGCTCCGGCACGCCAACAACCTGGAATCGGTCCTGACCTACGAGGGCACGTCCGAGATACATTCCCTGGTGATCGGCCAGGCGCTGACCGGCATCAACGCGTTCGGCTGATTGCGACCGCCCGACCGCCGCCGATCAACACAGGGATGTGGCGTGATCCCTGCTCAGTCGGCGCTGGTGATCAGGCCGACGAGACCGTGCGCCTCGTCATCGATGCCGGCGCTGAACCACAGGGCGTCGGTGCCGCCCGAGGCCGCGGTGCCCTGCAGCAGGGCCCACAGCCCGTCGATCGAGATGACCCGCCCCCGCTCGTCGCGGAGCAGTCCGTGCGACCGCCCGGACCACGCGTCGAAGGCGGTGATCCGACCGTCGCCGAAGTTGCCGACCAGCAGATCGCCGGCCAGCCGGCCGAAGGACTCCGGCGCGATCGCGAGACCCCAGGGCGCATTCAGCGTGCCGTGCGAGGCGATCCGGTGCGCGGCCAGGCCGAAGCCGACGTATTCGTCGACAAAGCCCTTGCCCTTGCCGGCGATCTCATCCGTGCCGGTCGCGTCCTGCTTGGCGTAGGACACGAAGATTCGGTCGTCGAGCACCGCGACGTTGAACGGTGCGTACCCCAACGGCAGATGCCGATCCCAGAAGAACGGCGCGGGCAGGAACACCCGCTGGAAACTGCCGTCGAACACGTCGATGCGGGCGTGATGGAAGTCGGCCGCGAGCAGGAACGGCCCGACCGGCGTGTGCAGCAATGCCAGGCCCTTGTAGACGGCGCCGGGCACGTGGATCTGGACCTGGGCGTCCGGGCCGGCCGCCGGGTTCCAGGCCGTGATGTTGCCGCTCTCGCTGGCGAAGATGAAGCGGGCGCTGCCCGAGCCCCCGGCTCCGCTGACGGTGAAGGCTGTCGTGTCGTTGAAGACCTGACCGGTCGGAGCGCCCCCGTCGATCGGCACGTTGAGCGGCACCTTGATGGCCGCCGCGCCGTCGACCCCGCCGGTGTAGAGCGTCGCCGAATCGGTGCCGTTGTTCGAGGTCCACACCGGGCTCGTCGGCGAGAGCGACATCCCCCACGGATTCACCAGCGCGGGATCGGTGATCTGGGCGCGACCGGGCAGGTCGGACACCACGTTGGTCAGCGCAACGGCCGTGTCATTGCGGTGGTGCCCAGTGGTGGAGCGGTGACCCGTCTCGGCGCCCGCCACCGCCGGTACGGCGAGCAGCGACCCGGCGAGGACGGCGACGGACGTCAGTCGTAGGAGCGGGCGTGTACGGCATTTCGATTGCATGGTCGGCCTCCCGGCATGGTCCATGGCGCGCGATCGCGCGGATGTGCTGTCCCACGTGGGCCGGCCCCGCCCGGTTCACGCCGGCGCGCCGCGACTGAGCTCAACGGCCGATTTTCATTGCGCAGCCGGCGGAATTCCGCCGTGATGTCCGATTGCGCAGAACAGCGCCGTCAGCCCGGTGCCACCGACCGAGCCGATCGCCGCGCCGTACGCCGCCCGCAGGTCCCGCACCCGGCCAGGGTAAGGGGGTCTCCAGCAACGGAGCGAATCTGGTCCCTTTGCTCTCGCCGGGCTGCAGCTCAGCGAGGTGACGCGTGGCTTGCGGTGTTCTACACTTGAGGTCGTCCGCGGCACTAGCTGCGGAAAGTGAGCCCGAGACCCGGCCGGACGACCGTGGCGCTCTGGGCCTCCCTCGCCGGTGCTTAGGGCTTGCCGATGATCAACACGCTCATTTCGGGGGTGGGTTGAGGGTGTAGTTCCAGTCTGGGTGCCAGTCGTGGCGGTGCAGGATGCCGCTGTTGTGTAGTGCTTTCATCTGGGCGTCG
>JBBSHJ010000094.1:0-13143 GCA_038253135.1 Mycobacteriales bacterium
GTCTCGCTCACCTTGCTGCTCGTCGGCGGCGTCATCTACACGATCGGCGCCGTCGTCTACGCCACCCGCCGCCCCGACCCGTGGCCGGCGACCTTCGGCTACCACGAGGTGTTCCACCTGTGCACGATCATCGCCGCGACCTGTCACTACGTGGCGGTCTGGCTCGCGGTCTACGGCGTCCCGGCGATCCACTAGCGCGCTCGCGGGGCGGCACCCGACCGTGGCCGGGCACCGTGCCGCGTGCCCCGATGTGATCGACGGGGCCGCAGCAGTCCCCCGCGACGGGAGATCTCCCGGGCGGCAACGACGAGTCCGCCCGACGCGAGGACGATGTCCTTGAGGATGTATTGCCTCGAGGGTCGGCTTCCCGCCCGGAAAGAGATCGGCCGGGAACAGCACCAGGGGCGAGAGGAAGCCGAGATCGCGACGCCGAGCATCGCCAGGGCGACGCGCAGGAACCGTCCGGTGAGCAGGCTGAGCCCCACGGCGACCTCGAGCACGGCCGTCACGACGATCGCCGTCTGCCCGGTGATTGTGCCGAAGGTCAGCAGGTCACACGCCCTCGTCACCAGCCCCTCGGCCGGCTGACGCCCGGGAAGAACCCCGAAGCCGGCGAGGACGACTCCCGGCCGATCCGGCGGACCGGCGGGAGCGCATCGACATGACGACCAGGGTGCTGGCGATCCGCCCCGCCACATCGGATCGGCGACGCAACCGCGACTACTCCCGGCGTCGTACGCCGAGCGGGGGGCGTCAGCCGAGGGCGGCGCGCAGCGCGGTCACGTCGGTCACCGGCGCGTCGCACACGAAGCCGCGGCACACATAGGCCGCGGGTCTCCCGTCGACCAGCGGCCGGTCGGCCAGCAGCGGGATCCCCGGCGTATCAGGCAGTCCCGCGATCACCACCGCTCCGGGCGAGATGGTCAGGCGGGCCGCACGCTCCAGCTCGTGGCGCTCCTCGACGGGCCCGACCACGGCTACTTGCAGCGGCCCGGCGAGCAGGGCCTCGCCGATGGCCGCCGTCCAGCCAGCGGCTTGCGGATATCCCGCAACCAGGGCGGCGGCGCCCGCCACGGCCGCTTCCGCGAGGGTGCGGTGCCGCGTCGAGCCGGTCAGGGCGGCGTACGTCGTCAACGCGCCGGCCAACGCCGAGATGCCGGCCGGTGTCGGGTTGTCGGTCAGCTCGCGCGGGCGTCGTACCAGCCGCTCCGCGTCGTCCGCAGTGTCGAAATACCCGCCGTCACCGGCGGCGAAGTGCTCCATCGCGGTGTCGAGCAGGCCACCGGCTGAGTCCAGCCAGCGCGGATTGCCGTCGACCTGGTGCAGAGCGAGCAGCCCCTCGGCCAGATTGCCGTAGTCGTCGAGCACTCCGGCGCTGGCGCCGGCAACGCCCGCGCGCGCTGCCCGCCGCAGCCGACCGTCGACCATGTGCACGGAGAGCACGTGGTCGGCGGCAGCGGCGGCAGAACCGGCGTATTTCGGCTCGTCCAACACGGCAGCGGTTTCGGCCAGTGCACCGATGGCGAGCCCGTTCCAGGACGTCACAACCTTGTCGTCACGGGCCGGCTGCGGCCGCGCATTCCTGGCTCGCAGCATCCGCGCCCGGATGGCGTGCCACTTCTCGGCGTCCGGCGGGTCGGCCCGCAGCTGCAGGGTCGATGCGCCGCCCTCGAAGGTGCCTTCCCGGGTCACCGAGAGGCCGGTCGCGGCCCAGAGGCCATCGTCCTCGCCGAGCAGGTCGGTGAGTTGCTGCGGTGTCCAGACATAGGTCAGTCCCTCGACGCCGTCGGTGTCCGCATCCAGGGCCGAGGCAAACCCGCCCTCGCCAGTGCGCAGCTCACGCAACAGAAAATCCGCGGTCTCCCGGGCCACGCGTTCGGCGAGCGGTTCCTGGGTCTGCCGGTGGAGCCGCGCATAGAAACGCAACAGCTGTGCGTTGTCATAGAGCATTTTCTCGAAATGGGGTACGACCCACCCGGCGTCGACGCTGTACCGCGCGAAACCGCCGGCCAGCTGGTCGTAAATACCGCCTCGTGCCATCGCTTCGGCGGTCTTGGTCACGACGGCAAGCGAGTCAGGGTCCCCGGTGCGCGCGACATAGCGGAGCAGGAATTCCAGCGCGAGCGGCTGCGGGAACTTCGGAGCCCGCCCGAATCCGCCATTGCGCGCGTCGAAATTCTGCCGCAGCGTGCTCGCGCCGGCCGCCAGTGCCGCGCCATCAACCGGCTGCGCCGGTGGAAATCCTCGCTCGGCCAGCTGGGCGATCACCGATTGGGCGTGTTCGCTCAGCTCGGTGCGACGCTGCTGCCAGGACTCGGTGACGGCGTCGAGCACCTCACGGAACGACGGCATCCCGGAGCCCGCGATCGGCGGGAAATAGGTGCCGCAGAAGAACGGCGCACCGTCCGGCGTCATGAAGACCGTCATCGGCCAGCCGCCGCCACCGGTCATCGCCTGGGTCGCTTCCATGTAAACGGCGTCGACGTCCGGCCGCTCCTCCCGGTCGACCTTGATCGACACGAAGCGCTCGTTCATCAGCGCCGCGATGGCCGGGTCCTCGAACGACTCGTGCGCCATCACATGGCACCAGTGGCACGCGGCGTACCCGACCGAGAGCAGCACCGGCACGTCCCGCCGCCGCGCCTCGGCGAAGGCCTCCTCCGACCACTCCCACCAGTCGACTGGGTTGTCCTTATGCTGCAGCAGATACGGGCTTGTCGCGCTTCCGAGACGGTTCACCTGCTCCATGATCCCCGCTGGTCGACGGCGGGGGTACCAGGGTAGTGAGTGACACACGAAAGTGATACCGAAGCGTCCGGTGTGATACACGAATCGTGTCATTGAGGTTTTCTCACCAGGGTGACGGATGTGACTGGTGAGGTCGCGGCGTGTCGGTGCGTGGACGTGCAGTCCTGAGCGTCAAGGGCTGGTTTCGACCAAGAAACTCGCCCAAGGCAGGGCCCCACGTGATCACCTATGGTGCCACCCTCGATGTCGGCTATCCCCGAGTGGGTCAGCGACGTCGAACCCGGCTCGACCCACGACATTTCCACGCCCCCCCGCCCTGTACCCGGCCGCCGCGCCAGGACTGCCGACCCTGACCGAGAAGGGCTACACCGGCGCCGGCATCGGCATCATGGCCCCACCAAGGGCCCCAACCGGGCCCCCGACAACCGGACCCGCAACCAGCTGATCAGCGCGGTCCGCGCACCCGCCGAACGCGCCAACTCGCTACTCAAACGCACCTGGAGAGCACTCGAATGCATCACCCTCGACCCATGGCCAATCGGCGCCATCACCGCCGCCCTCGTCCTAATCCACCTGCACCGACCAACCCGGTGAGAAAACCTCAGTAACGAGTCGTAGCCTCGCCGCCTCCGCATCACCAAGCCGTTCATCCCGCTTCTGTAAGCAGGTCTGCCAGTACATCTTTCGCTTCACTAATCCACTTGGGTTCCTGCCGCTCCCAGCTGTATTGCGCGGATATCACGGCACGCATCTGTGCCCAGCGCCGAACATGCTCTCGATCAAGACCAGCGGCCTCTGCAAAAACCGCGACACGGCGATGCATGGCGGCCACGAATTCCGCAGTGCCGAGCAGTGGAATTGCACGATTGATTAATAGGTGATGTATATCAAATGCGCGATCGCCGACCAGACCCTTTGGATCGATGGCTTGCCAACGCTCGCGGCGGCCACGTAGAACGTTGCCGTAGTGCAAATCGCCATGTATAACTGTTTCCGGTTGCAGTGCCCACAGCTCATCAAATGTTGCGCGCGCCATCTGTGTGACTCTGCGAGGCGGTTGGTTTTGCTTCCTATTCAAGGCTCGCCATAATACGTCCTGCCAATCTGCCATGATGTCAGTGACGCGGGGGATCCCTGGAGGGGCCGGTACCGCAAAGCGACGGGCCAGATCACCGGCAACGGCAACAGCCTCGTCAATGTCTGCGACATCCTCCAGGCTCCTCGTCTCGATCCGCTCAAGTAGCATAGCGACGCTAGTAGGATCGTGTTCGAACAATCGAACCGCGCCCTGCCCACCCCACGCTCCTAGAGCAATCGGCTCTGCCATGTTAGCTGGATGAGGGAATGATACCTTTAATACGACGGCTCCGTATCGGCCGGATTGTGCCGAAACAACGATTCCGACCTGGCCGCTAACGGGTTCACCCGTGGGCACACAATCCCAGCGTGCAATCAATGCATCGACCTGATCAGGCAATGCGTTGATCCACTCCCGGCCGGACTCGCCCTCGCGCAGAATAGTCGCCTCTCGCAGCGGGGCCGGAACAGTGACTGGCGTAACCATGTAGCACCACAACCTCTATCCGTAATCGATAATGCCAATGTTCTTACCGACTGCCAAATTGTTACGCTCAGCGTCACCGCACCGTACCGCAGGCACAGGCTACGACCACCATATCGGATTCAAGGCGGGCTTGAAGTGGCTTGTCATTGTCACATTCTGTCTAGCATGGCGTCATCTATGTCGGACTCGGCAAGTCTATTCCTCACATTATCGATCGCACCTGCGTTGTCGGCTAGACTCCGAACCATTGAATTGTAGGGGCCCAGACGCTCAAACTTGCCGAACTTCTAAACCATATCGCTCAGCAATAGTGGTTCGATGAGGTCGGTTAATATCCATCGCATCATGTGGCCTTCGTCCGTACCGGCCGACCGGAGCAACCCCTCAGCAGCTGCTTCCGTCGGATCGGCGTATCCATCACGAGATGACTGATGCCTACTAATCGGTCCGTTAATAAAGCCAGCGTGTTACATCCGGTCGATGCACTCCAGCTGGAACGTGACGTGCTCGGCAAGGACATCAGCGACGCTGCGCGGTAGGCTCATCACGGGCTCCGGTACGGGCAGGCGGCCGCAAGGCCACTCACTGCCAACAGCGCAGTCATATACCCGCGACGGCACCACCGTCACGGGGGATCCTGCCCGGCCGGAACCCCACCACCTCAGGCGACCACGGCATGCCTCGTCGGGCTGTGGGGCGAAGCTCGTTAGACTTACCGTTGCGCATTTTCGAAGCAACGCGTAGGCAGGGCACCCATTTCATGGGGGCACTACGCATCGTGGCACCAGTGGCGGGCGGCGTACCCGACCGAGAGCAAGACCGGCACGTCCCACCGCCGCGCCTCGGCGAATGCCGCGTCCGACCACGGCCACCAGTCGACGGGGTTGGACGCGTGCTGGAGTAGGTAGGGACTGGTCGCGCCCGCGAGTTGGTTCGGCATGTCTCGACCGTAGCCGCGGATCGATCGGCCACGGTGGTGCCCGACGGCCCGTACGCGTGCTGACGGCCTAAGTCGCGGCTCCGACCAACGCGGTCCCCCAGCCTCGGGGGAGAACTGGAACCCGGATAGCCGGCGGAAGCCACCCGGCGTCAGATAACGATCAGCGCCAGGGCCGGGTCGACGGCGCGCAGGTGGTCCGGGTCGGAGGTGACGACGGCGGCTCCGTGTCCGCGCGCATGCAGCGCGACGTGAACGTCGACCACGTCCGGGTGACCACTCCGGCCGCAGAGCAGCCCGACGGCGCGCGCGGTGGGATCATCCAGTGCCGGCACCGCCGTAACCGGATCGGCAAGAAGTCGGGCGATGCGGGCTTGCCTCGGTCCGCCGCGCCACGCCTGCGCGACCACACCGGCCGGCACCGCCACCACTGACCGCCGCTCGATCGCTCTGCGCAAGAGTGCGCGCATCCGCCCGTCGCCTCGTTCCAAGGCGAGCAAAGCGCCGGTGTCGAGGGTCAATCCGCCAGTCACCGCAGGCCCAGTGCCTTGTCGGCCCAGGCGTAATCCTCCGGGGCCGGGGGGCCGAGCTCCCGGTCGAGATCGTCAAGGAGCGCGCTCAGAGAGTCCTCCCGCTCCCGCCGGGCGACGGCTTCGGAGATGAACCCGGAAACGGATGCGGCGCGGCCTTCCTCGACGGCGCGGCGAATGGCATCGACCTGGTCGTCGGGCAGACTCACAGCGATCTTTCTGGTCATACCATGACACTACCATCGGTATGGCCAAGGGAATACCGGCACGCCGGTGGATCCGGGCACAGGCCGGGTGCGTAGATACTCGACGTGAGTCCTGCCCTTGCGGCCCTGCTGGTGATGACGGCACTCGCCGCCGGCTGCACCGGCTCCGGTGGCGGACACGGGGCGTCTGCATCCAAGCCGGCCGCCCCGTCGACGCCGGGACCGTCCCCGAAGCTCCCGTCGGCAACCCCGCCGTCGACATCGTCGCGCAGCCCGCCACCGGCTGTGCACCCGACACCGGCTCGTCGTCGTCCGCCTCGGGTCCTACGAGGTCCCTCACGGCCTGGTGGTGGTCGACTGGAAGCGCAATCGGGTGCGCTGGTCCGTGGCGACGACGCAGCAATACGACGCGGCGCTCGCCGGCAACCGGCTGATCATGGCCGGCGTCTGCTGCACCTCGGAAAGCCCGGCCCGCGTGTTCGACCTGGACTCGGGCCGGCTGCAGGCGGCCACCGGCGGCTGCCTGAGCGGGGCCGGCGCGCACTGGTTCGCCACGTCGAACGGGTCCGTGCGGGTCTACTGGCTGCGCTGATCCAGACCGACGTCAGCCGCGCACGCTGCGGCGCGCCAACCAGGAGTCGGTCAGGATCTCTGTCAGCTCCGGCTCGTCGAGCCGGTCCAGCCACGCCCAGATCGACACCTTGACCGTGAAGGTCTGCACCACGAAGAAGGTGTCCCTGCGATCGGCGAGAGTGAGCTCGGAGTCGAGCTCCAGGGACCAGAAACTGCAGGATCTCCCTCCCGTCGCCGTCCCGGCGCAGCCGCGCGAACGGATGACGGCCCACGACGACGGTCGGCGAGCCCTCGTGCGCCCGCCCCGGCCGCGCCCCGGGCAGGTCACCCGCGATCCGCTCGACATCGCGCCACGTGGCCACGGATGCAGCCGGTTCGGCTACCCGTTGTCCGACGAGTCGCCGGAGGGCGGCGTACGCCGTGGCTCCAGCGCCTTCCCCGGCTCTCGCGAGGCGCCGGCCCGAGGGGGCGGGGACGGCGGGTCGAAGGACTTCGGCACCCGGTTGAGGTGCTTGATCAGCGAGCGGGCGAGGAAGGCCACCGCGATGCCGAGGGCCACGACAACCAGCAGGCCGAGCGGGCCGGCCTGCGGCGTACCGGCGAGAATGCGCATCGGACTCATGCGACCGGCTGGTGCTGGACTCCGGCGAACAGGTCGTCCTCGGGCAGGGCGGTCTCGACCATCGAGCGGACCAGCTCGTAGTCCTCGGTCGGCCAGACTTCCCTCTGGATCGCCAGCGGGATCCGGAACCAGCCACCCGTGGGGTCGACCTGCGTGGCGTGGGCGATCAGCGCCTGGTCGCGAATCTCGAAGTAGTTGCCGCACGGCACCCGGGTGGTGATCCGGTCAGAGGCCGCCCGGCGCCGCTCCGCCCGGGCGCGCTCAGCCTCGCTCTCCCCCCACTTCATCATCTCGGCCAGCGGCGACTCGAGACCCTTGTCCAGCATCGCCTCGTGTAGTGCCTTGGACCGGGCCAGGCTCATGCCCATGTGGTAGTAAAGCTTCTGCGGCTGCCACGGATCGCCGGTGCCGGGGTACGCCGCCGCGTCGCCGGCGGAGTTGAAGGCTTGCACCGAGACCGTGTGGCACATGATGTGGTCAGGGTGCGGGTAGCCGCCGCTCTCGTCGTAGGTGAGCACGACGTGCGGCCGGAAGGATCGCATCAGGGCGACGAGCGACTCGGCCGCGACCTCGGGGTCCATCAGGCCGAAGCACCCCTCCGGCAGCGGCGGCCTCGGATCGCCCTCCGGCAGGCCGGAGTCGACGAAGCCCAGCCACTCCTGCTTGACGCCGAGGATCTTGCGCGCGTGCCGCATCTCCTCGGCCCGGACCGCGCTGATGTTCTCGGCCACATCGGGCCGGTCCATCGCCGGATTGAGAATCGAGCCGCGCTCCCCGCCGGTGCAGGTCACGACCATCACGTCGACGTCCTCCCGCACGTAGCGGGCCATCGTGGCTGCGCCCTTGCTGGACTCGTCGTCGGGGTGTGCATGCACGGCCATGAGCCGCAGGTTGTCGCTCACGCTCGCCTCTGCTCCTGAATGCTTCGTCGCTCGCCGCTGCGCCGGCCGTGCCGCGCCCCGGCGTACCTGGCCCACCTCGCTCATTCTCGCAGGTCGCTCGGGCGCGGTGCGCGTCGCGCCGAGCGGGTGGCACCGCCCACCCGACGGATCATCCGATGGACTTGCCGCATTTGGTTGTGCGTCCTGACCCTGTTCGGTGTTAGTTTCGAAGAGTTCACCCCACGTCGGCGACGACCGACCGGAACGCATCTTTCGTCGGGCATGCTGAGCCGGCGGGTCGAGCCGACCGGAGCCGACACGGGGTAACCATGACGCGCCGGACCGTTCATGAACGGTCCGGCTTTCCGTTAGGCGGACGAGCATCACGACCGCCGGTGGGGACCGGATACTGAGCTGTAAGGAGCACGACGTGCTGACCGAGAACGCTGCGAACGTCACCTGGCTTACCCAGGAGGCGTACGACCGACTCAAGCAGGAGCACGAGACGCTGGTCAAGAACCGGCCGGCGATGGCGGCGGAGATCAATGACCGCCGCGAGGAAGGCGACCTGCGTGAGAACGGCGGCTATCACGCCGCCAAGGATGAGCAGGGCAAGCAGGAAGCCCGCATCCGGCATCTCGAGGACCTGCTGCGCACCGCCAAGGTGGGCGAGGCGCCCACGGACGACGGCGTCGCCGGTCAGGGCATGGTCGTGACCGTTCTCTACGAAGGCGAGGACGAGACCGAGACCTTCCTCATCGGCTCCCGCGAGGAGTCGGACACCACCGACATCCCGGTCTACTCACCGGCGTCACCGATCGGCAAGGCGCTGACCGGCGCGCGGCCCGGCGCCTCACGGGAGTACGAGCTGCCCAACGGCACCCGGATGAAGGTCAAGCTGGAGAACGTGCAGCGGTTCACCGGCTGACCGCAGGATGCCGGAGCGCGCCCGGGGTGGCCCACCGCCCAACATCCTGCTGGTCACTACCGACCAGCAGCACTGGCAGGCACTGGGCTCGCGTACGCCGGTGCTGCGCCGGTCGACGACGGAGCGAGCACCCGGCCGAGCTCTGCGAGGCAGGCGTGCAGCGACGGAGGAGGCTGCGCCGACGTTGCTGCGCACGCCGGCGATGGACGGGCTGGCCCGCGACGGCGCGCGCTTTGACCGGGCCTACTGCGCCAACCCGCTGTGCTCGCCGTCGCGGTCGTCGATCGTCACCGGCCGCTACCCGTCGGCGCACGGCTGCTGGACCCTCGGCACCCGGCTCCCGGAGGACGAGACGACGATCGGCGCCCTGCTCGGGGCAGCCGGCTACCAGACGTCCCTGATCGGCAAGGCGCACTTCGAGCCGCTGCGGACGCGGACCGACCAGCCCTCGCTGGAATCGCAGCCGATACTGCGGGACCTGGACTTCTGGCGCTCGTTCGGCGGCCCGTACTACGGCTTCGTGCACGTCGAGCTGGCCCGCAACCACGCCGACGAGTCCCACGTCGGGCAGCACTACGCCATCTGGATGGAAGATCGCGGATTCGGCAGCTGGCGCGAGCACTTCCGCCGCTGGCCGGACGACCCGAGCGAGCCACACCGCCGCGGCAGATGGGACCTCCCGCTCGAGCAGCACTACAGCGCCTGGACGGCCGAGCGGACCATCGCGGCGATCGACCGTGCCGTCGCGGCCGAGCAGCCGTTCTTCAGCTGGGCCAGCTTTCACGACCCGCACCCGCCGTACCTCGTCCCGGAGCCCTACGCGTCCATGTACGACCCTGCGGACGTCGTACCCGGCCGGCTGCAGCCGGGCGAGCTCGAGCGCATGCCGGCCTGGACCGCGCTGACACAGGCCGATCAACCGGATTTCTCGGGGTGGCAGCAGACCCCGTGGGCCAACCACGGCTTCCACGGTCACAAGCTCCCGGACGACGTGCTCCGGCAGAACATCGCGACCTATTACGGCATGATCAGCCTCGTCGACGATCAGCTCGCCCGGATCCTCGAACACCTCGACCGGACCGGTCAGGCCGACAACACGATCGTCGTCTTCAGCACCGACCACGGGCACTTCCTCGGCCAGCACGGGCTGACCGCCAAGGGGCCGTTCCATTACGAGGACCTGCTACGGGTGCCGCTGCACGTGCGCTGGCCCGGACGGGTGCCGGCCGGCCTGGCCAGCACCGCGCTGCAGAGCCTCATCGACCTGGCGCCGACGCTGCTGTCCGCGGCCGGCGTACCGGTGCCGCGCCAGATGCAGGGCGTCGACCAGTTGCCCGTCTGGACCGGCGCGGCCGATCGGGCCCGCGACCACGTGATCGTCGAGAACCGGCATCAGCCCTCCGCCGTGCACCTGCGGACCTACATCGACGATCGCTACAAGCTCACGCTGCTGCGCGGGCGCGACGAGGGCGAGCTTTTCGACCTGCGGGACGATCCGGGCGAGTTGTGCAATCGGTACGACGACCCGTCCTTCGCCGAGGTGCGGCACGCGCTGGCGCTGCGGGCGCTCGACCGCGAGATCGCCCGCGAGAGCAGCCGCTATGAACGGATCTCGAGCGCCTGACCGTCGGCACGGACCGGGACGGACGGCGTACCGTGGCCGCAATGCCTGACCGCAACTCGGACTCCACCGCATCGGTCTCCACCGGCGAGCTCTCCGACGCGACCGCCGACGCCAACTGGAACGATGCGACCGCCACGACGCTGCAAGCCGACGTCATCGGTGTCGACACGACAGGTGCGCTGCCCTGGCTCAGCACGCCGTACGAGGCCGAGGCCGAGACCAAGACCGTCCCGCTGCCCGAGATGCCGCCGTTGCCGCAGCTGCCGAACTATGACGAGGCGGACGATGACGACGGGCCCGTCGCGCTGCCGCAGCAGCAGGTTTCCCAGCACTGGCAGGAGCTGCAGCCCAAGCGACGCGTGCCGCTGCGCCCGCAGCGCCCCAGGCCGCCGATCACGAGCACGTCCACCCTCGGCCCGGTCTCAGGCACCGCGTCGATCCCGCAACCCGGGATCCGGCGACACGGCGAGCGACCGGCGCGCCAGCGACAGCCTTCGACCGGCCAGACCCGGCGGGACATCCGCCAGGGTTACCGGCAGGGTGGCGGGAGTCCTGCCGTACGCAGGAAGGCCAACGTCGGATCGGCGATCTGGACCGTCATCGTGCTCTTCTTCGTCATCCTGTGGATCCTGGGCTCCGTCGTCGGCCACTGACAGCTCCGCCCGCCAGATCGGTCCGCCCGGCGCAACGGGCGGCGCGACCGGCCCGCACCTGCATGATGAGCGGCGGTACAGCGGCGTGGTACAAGGCGGTGCTCAACGGCGTCGGCGTCCCGTATTACAGACACACCACCTGCACCGGCAGGGGCGACTACGGCGGAAATCCCTACCCGCCGGGTCAGGTGCGCGGATCCGGATGCTCCCTGATCGACCAGCACGCGCTCGGCAGCGACGGCACGATCTAACTGCACTACACCCCGGAAATGCCAAGACCTGCGTCACGACGCCGGGCAATATCGCTCGGCACTCACCGAGCGCGGTCTGCCTTCCTCGAGGTGCAAACGACGATCATGCGCCGGCAGCGGCAATTACTCCTATTACGCCGCCCGTGTCCGCAAGACAGCGGGCTCGAGCTGCGTGAAATGGGGCAGCTCCGCCGGGTCGACCTCCTGGGCGAGCGCCTTCTCACATTGCAGCTAACTAATCAGCGGCAGAGCCCTCGATCACGATGTAACCGGACGCGCGCAGGTGACCGATCAGGTTGCGGGCGTGCTCGTTGCTCCGCGTTTCCAGCGTCAGCTCGATCTCGACGTCACCGAGATGCAATTCCGGGCCGGTGCGGGAATGTACGACGTCGAGCACGTTGCCGCCGTTCTCCCCCAGCAATTGCAGGACGCCGGCGAGATTCCCCGGGCGATCAGGGACGCGGACACGAATGTCGAGATAACGCCCGGCCGCGATCATGCCGTGCTGGATCAGCCGCAGCAGCAGGATGGGGTCGATGTTGCCGCCGGACAGCACGGCCACCACCGGTGGTTCGAACCGCTCCGGCCGCTCCATCACCGCGGCCACCGACGCGGCGCCGGCCGGCTCGACGACCATCTTGGCCCGTTCCAGGCACAGCAGCAGCGCGCGGGACAGCGCGTCCTCCGGCACCGTCAGCATCTCATCGACAAAGGCGCGCACGTGCGCGAGTGGAATCACCCCCGGGGAGGCGATCGCGATCCCGTCGGCCATAGTGGCCATGCGGTCGAGCCGCACCGGGTGGCCGGCGGCGATCGAGGCCGGGTACGCCGCCGCTGCGGCGGCTTGGACGCCGTACACCGTGACGTCCGCGCGCTGGGGCTTGACGGCTGCGGCGATGCCGGCCACCAACCCGCCCCCGCCGGTAGCGACGACGATCGTGCGCACGTCGGGGCACTGCTCGAGGATTTCCAACCCGATGGTGCCCTGCCCGGTGATGATGTCGCGATGGTCGAAGGGGTGGATCAGCGCGGCGCCGGTGCGCTCGGCGTGCGCGCGTGCCTCCTTCAGCGCCTCGTCGACGGTCGTGCCGCTGAACGCCACGGTGGCGCCGTAGGCGCGGGTCGCCTCGACCTTGGCGATCGAAGCGCCGTGCGGCATGTAGACGGTGACCTCGGTGCCGAGCAGCTGTCCAGCCAGCGCGACGCCCTGCGCGTGGTTCCCCGCACTGGCGGCGACCACGCCGTTGGCCCGCTGCTGCCCGCTGAGCCGGGAGATCCGCAGATAGGCGCCGCGGATCTTGAAGCTGCCGGCGCGCTGGAGGTTCTCGCATTTGAGGTACACCGGCCCGCCGACCAGCGCGGCGAGCGGGCGTGAACCCTCCAGCGGCGTGCGCCGTACGACGTGGCGGAGGGTGTCCCGCGCGGTCTCGATCTCGGTGAGCGTCACCAGTCCGGCGGGGGGCGCCGGATCGTCGTTGACCACGGGCGGATTGTGCCATCCGGCTTCAGCGGCCACGGATGGCGACCTGGCCGACGAGCGGCAGGGGAATGCCGAGCGGACGAGTTCGACCAGTGGCCGTGTCGAAGATGATCAGCCGCGCTCCGGAGCCGACGGCAAACAGCCAC
>JBBSHJ010000095.1:0-12648 GCA_038253135.1 Mycobacteriales bacterium
ACGTACTCCTGCACCGTGCACACGGTGCCGGACACTATCTTCACGTCGAGATATCGCGGAATCGGATAGCCGGCGGCGGCTGACCGGCGGAATCTGCGGTGCCTACCTGGCGCGGACCGCAACCGAGCGCTCGCCCGAGGAGTCTGGGCACGGATCGGTGCGAGCGAGCAGCGGATGCGGGACTGCTCCACGATGCTGCCGATCTACGGGCTCGCCGACTGGCCTGGCCCGGTGATGATCGGCGAGTGGGGATGGGAAAACGGCCGGCTGGTGACGGTCGGGATCGCCCACGCAGATCCCACCGGCGACGGTCCCGCGGTTCAGGTGGCGACCACTATCCTGGAACCGCCGTGGCTTCCCTGCGGATGGCGAGCGCCGAGGCGGCGCGCCACGAGGACGACGCTCTCCGCCGTCAGCACGAGGCAGATGTCGCCCCGAGCGGGCAGGTCGACCTCCTCGTGGATTCCGCGCCGGTCCGCTTCGAGCTGTGGAATGCGGGCGATCGCTGGTGGGCGGCGACCGCTTACGCCGGCTACGGACTCGTCGTCGAAGCTCGCCGTACGGCGGTAGGTCCCCTCGCGCTAGTGCGCGTGCACGACATCGAGCCCTACTTCGCCGGTCGCCGCGCCAGCCTGCGCGCCCGTCGAGACGAGGCCTGACCGCGCAACCGCGTCCCGATAGTGGATCTCCTCGAACGATCACGGTCACGTCTACGGGATCTTGACCGCGCTTCGCGTTCGCTGATCCGTTCCTTCTCGAGTCAATCCGCGGGCCGGCGGGCCTGGTTCGCCTCGCGCATGACCGCCCAGGCGTCCGCCACCGGACCGACGTGCCCGAGCTTGTCGGGGTTGATCACCGAGCGGATCGTCTGGATCCGCCCGTCGAGTACGTCAAGCGCCCAGGTAGTGAGCACCTTGTCGTCCCGGTCGCGGAAGATCGCGCCCGGCTGGCCGTTCACCTCGTGCGGCTCCACCACGACACCGATCCGGACCAGGGGCGGGACGATCGCCGTGAGCACCCGGGCCACCTTCTCGGCGCCGATGACGCTTCTGGCCCACTGCGGGGCCTTGCCGCCGCCGTCCCCGACCATCTGAACGTCAGCGGCGAGCAGCTCCCGCAACCCGGCGACGTCCCCCTCGCTGAACGCGTCGAAGAACCGCGCCGCCAGCTCATCGCGCTCCCGGCGGTCCGCCTCGAACCGAGGACGTCCCGACTCCATGTGGCGCCGCGCCCGCACCGCGAGCTGGCGGCACGCCGCCTCCGAACGCCCCACCGCCGACGCGACCTCACCGAAGCCGAACCCGAACACCTCCCGCAGCACGAAGACGGCCCGCTCGAGCGGGCTGAGCCGCTCGAGCAGCAACAGGGCGGCCATCGACACCGAGTCGGCCAGCTCCGCCGAGCGCTCCGGGTCCTCGTAGGGATCGGTGAGCAGCGGCTCGGGGAACCACGGCCCGACGTACTCCTCCCTCCGGCGGCGGGCCGAGCGCAGCACGTCGATCGAGATCCGGGTGACGACGGCCGAGAGGAATGCCTTGGTCGACGTGGGTTGTGTCGGGGAGGCCTCGTAGCGCAGCCAGGTGTCCTGGACCGCGTCCTCGGCCTCGCTCACGCTGCCGAGGATCCGGTAGGCGATCGCGAACAGCAGCGGCCGCAGCGCCTGGAACTCCTCGGCCCGGCTCATCGGGGTCCCCGCGGAAACGCGGAGTGCCCCTCGCGAAGCATCTCGTGGGGTGAGCTCACTCCAGCTCTTCCTTGAAACCCTGCCGCCACGAGGGGTAGCGCAGCTCCCAGCCGAGCTCCCGCTTGGCCTTGGCGTTGGAGAAACCGCGCCCCTCGGTCATCATCATCACCACCATTTCCCCGGCCAGCAGCCGGGCCAGCCACGTGGGGACCCGCATCGGTCGCTTCGCACCCGCGCACGCAGCCAGATAAGGCAGCCACTCGCTGACCGGGGCCGGCTCGTCGTCGACGATGTTGAACACGCCCCTCGCCTGTTGTTCCACGGCCAGGACGGTAGCGCTTGCCGCATCATCGAGATGCACCCACGAGAAGTAGCCGGTGCCGCCCCCGACGAGCGGTAACTTTCGCTTGCGCACGAGCTCGACCTGGTCGTCGGTGGCGCCCGGCCCGTAGAACCCGCCGTACCGCAGGACCGTACCACCGGCCTTGACGACCACGTCCTCGAGGTGCCTGATCGCCTCCGCCCCCTTGCGCCCGCCCGTCAGGCCCGGGTCCAGCGGGTCCTCCTCGGTCTTCACCCATCCGCCCTCGCGGATGCCGTTCATGCTGCTGAAGCCCTGCGCGACGAAGTGGGATACGCCGGTCGCCTCGGCGGCAGCCAGCAGGTGGTCCGTCCCCTCAGAGCGCAGCCGGGTGGTGGTTGCGAAAAACCGGTCCGGGTGCTTCAGATCGGGCTTGCCAGCATGAGCGGGACTGAGGCCGGTCATCTGGTGCACGATCGTGTCCGGCCGGGCCGCGGCCACCGCCTCACCGACCGACACCGCATCCAGCCCGTTCATCACGACACCATCTGCGCCCAGCTGCTCCACCAAGCCCAACTTGGCCGCACTCGTCGTCGTAGCCGTCACCTTGTGGCCCCGGGCCACGAGCTGCGGCACCAGCCGCTGCCCCATAACCCCGGCCCCGCCTGCCACGAACACCCGCATGACCATCACCTTCCCGATTTCAGAAATTGACCCTCTCCCCCGAGACGAGACAGCCCCGGCCGTCTGTGACATGGGCAGCGACCACAGTGGGGAGCAGTGACCGAGCCAAATCTGGCCGGCCGTTGTGGTGAGCCGCCGAGTAGTGGCAGGGTCAGCGCGCAGGCATGCGTGACACCCGGAGCCAGGTGCCGGTTTCGTACGCCGTTGCCGGAGCGCACCGAGGTGTCCGTGGTCGGGTGGAAGCGGATGACCGGGGTGGCCGGCGGCTGGCCGACTGCAGCGAACGCAGTACGGACGAGAGCGGCTGACGACGGCGTACGCGATGGCGCGCCACCCTCAGCTGCGCGACCGCGGGGCTGGGACGGGTCTGATGGCCAATAAAGACGGCACTTCGCGACGAAGGAACTGTCGAAGCGCACCTGGGCTGATTTCGAGCGGTTTTTCTCCCAGGTCGGTGGCGGCTGGTGCGCGTGCATGTTGCATCCCCGCGGCGGGCATCTTGCCAACATCGGCAGGGACTTCGCGCGCCGAGAAGACCGGTTGGCGCAGAACCTGCGGGAGATGAAACAGCGGGTATGGCAGGACCACGCGCACGGCATCCTTGTCTACGCCGACGGGGAACCGGTCGGATGGTGCCAGTTCGGGCCGGTGGCCGAGCTGCCGCTGGCTCCGACCAGCAAGACACACGAGTCCTTGCTGGCCAGGGATCCCACCTCCGAGTGACGCATCACCTGCTTCCTCACCGACATCACTTACCGCCGCCAGGGTGTCGCGAGCCTCGCGCTGGACGCGGCGGTGGAGGCGATCCGGACCCGCGGCGGCGGCTGGATCGAGGCCACGCCCATCGCCTTCACCCACCCCGATCCGCTGCTGCCCAAGCTGAGGAAGACTTACGGATGGCGCTCTCAGCAGGTCGTGGACCACCTGAAGGCGTGGCCCGAAATCGACGTCCCTGGGGTCGGCCCGGTCAAGGCAACCCACGTCACCGCCAAGACCGCCCACTACAAGGGCACCATGTCTATGTTCGAACGGCTGGGCTTCACGCCGATCAATCGCGACGATCAAGAGCGCTCGTGGTGGTGGGTGCCATCCGAGCAGGTTGTCATGCGGCTCAAGGTCTGACGTCGATCGGCCTGCGGGCCGCCGCTGACGGGCCGATGAAACTGCGTGACTCGGGCGGGCGGGGATGCTCAGCGGGTCCAGAAATCTGCCGGGTGGCGCCCTGGCCGGAATCCGACGTACTCGACCATAGCCACCGCTTCCGGAAAGTTGCCGGCCAGCCGATGCGGTTGATGTGCGTCGCTTCCAAAGGTGATAGCCCGGCCACCTTCTTCGCTCCACCACTGTGGGATCCATGGACGGAGTGGACCGCCGACGTTCATCTCCAGCGCGCGCTCACTGTGGGCCAGCGTGCGCATGGCGTGACGAAAGCTCCCCTCGAACCGTTTCGGGTCGAATGGTCCGATCTCGTCTTCTGGCCAGTAACGGACGGCGTAGTCGATGTGGGTGAGCACTTCGAACGCGTCTGAGCCCTCGATCATGCGAGAGACCTCGGCCAGGTACTCCCAGATCACTTTGTCGGCCGGCCACAACCGATACAGGCTGGGCGGCTCATAGCGGTGTTCGCCGACCTGCAAGGTATGCAACGAGCCGTTGACTCTGTCCAGCTCAGAAATGTCCAGCAGTTGTGCGGCCGCTGCGCGGTCGCGGTGCGGCTGACCGAACTCCACTCCGGTGAGGATCTGAAGGTCCGGAAACTCCTGTCGGCAGCGCTCGATGCATTCCAGGTAGCCATCGACGTCCAACGCAGGAGGTACCAGCGTCCCATCGGGGCCGACCAACACGGTCAGGTAATCGAGTAGGTCTCTGGTGTCGACTTGCCATCCAACAAGGTCGAGATGATCGGTGAAGACGACGGCTGGAAGGCCGATTTTCACCGCTCGCTCGCAGGTTCGCTGCATGCTCCCGGTGGCGGTCGGTGACGTTGGACCGCCGGTGTCCCAGGAGTACTCGCTGTGCACATGGGTGTCCGCTGGAAGTGACATGTCCCCACTCTCACACGGTGGCTGTCCCCGTCAGCGGTTGCCGATCCGGACCGGATGCGGGCTTGATTATTGTGGACGGTCTCTCGACCGTGCTTATGGCGCATCGCATTGCCGTGCTCGACAAAGGCAGAGTCCTCGCGACCGGCAGTTCGGCGCGACGAGGGTCGAAAGGCAGGTCGGTGGCGGGTCGATGCGGGCGCGAGCTCAGGTGGGACGAAGCGCGGCGACGAGCTCGGCCAGGAACACCGCCACGCCCGCCGGGCCGTCGAGCACCAGGTCGGCCCGCTCCTCGAGCTCGGGTACGTCGCCGGAGGCCGCGCACACGGTCAGCCCCGGGACGCCGTCGCGGCGCAGGCGCTCGACCGCCTCGAAGGCGGGGACGTCCCCGATGTCATCACCGGCGAAGAGCACCGAGCGCGCCCCCGTCTCGGCGCGCAGCCGGCGTACCGCCTCGCCCTTGTCCGGACCGGGCGCGCGCATCTCGACGACCATCCGGCCGTCCTCCGCGTGCAGCCCGTGCTCGGCGGCGGCGGCCATGAGCCGCGGGCGGAGCCGGGCCAGCTCGCCGACCGGATCGGCGGAGCGACGCGTGTGCACGACGAGACCGAGACCCTTGTCCTCGACCCAGATGGCCGGATCGGAACCGGCCAGGATCCCCGGCAGGGCGCGCCGGAGCGCATCCACACCGGGCGGTTCGGGCGGCTCGATCAGCGTGCCGCCCTCCCACCGCTGCGCGCCGTACTGCCCCTCGACGATCACCCCCGGGATGTCCGCCAGCCGGCCGAGATCCACGGCCTGAGCGGCCGGGCGGCCGGTGATGACGACGACCCGGCGGACATAGCCCGCCAGCTCGACGACGGATGCCTTGGTGGTGGCGGGGATCGAGCTCGTCTCCGGGTCGAGCACCAGCGGCGCGAGGGTGCCGTCGAAGTCGAACCCGGCCAGGCAGTCGCGCGGGTGGTCGACGATCTCGGCGAGCCCGGCCCGGCCGGTCTGGGTGTGCGGAGCCGGCAAGGGCACGGCAGGACTCCTTCGTCAGCGACTCCGGACGACAGTGGACAAGCCCGGACGGTGCGAACGTACCGAACCGCATCGGTCCGGCCGGGCGCTCACTCGTGCTTGCGTGGTCCCACCGAGGGCGACGGCAACGGCTGGACCCGGCCACCGTGATCGACCTGCACGGTGGTGTGCGTGATGCCGTACGACGCCAGCAGATCCTCGACGGCTTCGCGGCGCTCGTGACAGTCCTCGTCGACGTCGACCAGCAGGTGGACCGAGGCCGCCGGGAAACCCGACGTGACCTCCCAGACATGCAGATCGTGTACGTCGGTCACCCCGGGCATCGCGTGCAGGTCGGCGTCGATGCGGGCCGGGTCGATGCCGCGCGGCGCCGCCTCGAGGAAGATCCGGCCTGATTCGCGCAGCAACGACCAGGCCGACCGGGTCATCAGGGCGGCGACCACGAGCGCGGCGGCCACGTCGAACCGGGCGATGCCGGTCAGGGCCACGATCGCACCCGCCACCGCCGTGGCGATGAAGGCGTACAGGTCGGTGACGACGTGCTGGAAGACGCCCTCGACGCCGAGATTGGACCGGTCGGCGCCGGCGACGAGCCGGACCGCCGCGAGGTTGACGACGACGCCGGCCACCGCCGTTACGACGACCGCCCAGCCGGCGACCTCGTCCGGCGAGATGAGGCGGCGAACCGCCTCGACCACGACGAAGACCACCATGGCGGCCAGCGTGATGCCGTTGACCTGGGCGGAAACGATCTCGGCCCGCCGCAGCCCGAAGGTGTAGGCACCGCGGGGTGGCCGGCGGGCGATCCGCAACGCCGCCAGGGCCAACGCGATCGCGGCCGCGTCGGTGAGCAGGTGCCCGGCATCGGCGATCAGGGCCAGCGAGCCGACGATCAGCCCGACGACGACCTCGGCCACCATGAAGCCCACAATCAGGGCGAGCGCCCCGACGAGCGGCCCGCGGCGCGGGTCCGCGCCGACGGCAGGGCCGTGCGGGTGAAAGTGGCCCACCGAAGCGCTCCCTCGTCGCGGGAACATGAGGACTAGCTCATACCTTGTCGGTTCCATCCTTGCCGCGCGGGCAGGGACCGGCAAGCAGCCGGGTCCGTCAACTGCGCACCGACGTGTGTGTCCGGGGCCGGTCAACGCAAGGGGTCGCGCCCGCGGCTCACCGCACACACACTCGACACCGACGGGACGGCGTACCAGCGGAGAGCAACTATGTCCAAGATTCATGACGTCGATGCCCTGCAGTCGCAGTATGCGCGGGACGGCTACCTGATCTTCCGTGATGTCATCGACGCCGATCTCCTCGCCGAGGCATCGGGTCACATGGAGTGGCTGAGCCGGCAGCATCCGGACCTGCAACCGGAGCAGCTCGGCAATGACCTTATGACCGACGATCCGTTCTGGGTGCGGCTGGTCAGCGACCCGCGCCTGCTCGAGATCGCGGAGGTCTTCATCGGTCCGGATATCGCGCTGTTCGCCTCGCATTACATCAGCAAGCCGCCGTTCTCCGGGCAGCCGGTGCTCTGGCACCAGGACGGCGCCTACTGGGCGCTGTCGCCGATGGAGGTCGTGACCTGCTGGCTGGCCGTCGACGAGTCGTCGACCGAGAACGGCTGCATGCGCGTCGTACCGGGCAGCCACACCAGCGACATCGCGTCGATGCACCAGACCGGCTCGGACAACGTGCTCGCGTCGGAGACCGACGCCGCGGTCGACGAGTCCCGGGCCGTCGATCTCGAGCTCTCCCCCGGCGACGTCGAGGTGCACCATCCCAAGATCCTGCACTCGAGCAAGCCCAACACGTCGCCGTCGCGGCGGTGCGGCCTGACCATCCGCTACATCCCGACCTCGACGCGGATAACCGCGGAGCAACAGCCGTTTCCGAGCGCCTTTCACTTGCAGGGCGCCCGCGGGGACAATGCCTTCCAGCCGCGGCCGCGGTACGTCGAGGGGCGGCACTACCCGTTCCGGGACAGCGCGACCTGGACGTGACAACGTGAGACCCGGGGCATGGCAGGATCACCGGTGGCCCGCGGCGTCACGGAGCTCGCGGGGAGCGGTGAAGGAGCCGTCGTGACCGCCGAGCCAGCCGAGCCTTCCCTCGACCCGAAGCTCCTTGCCCGCGCGGGGCACGGCGCGGTGCAGATCGACCTCCCGACGCGCAAACCGCTGAAGGTGATGCTCGCCGGCCCGATCAAGGTCTGGTGGGAGCCGGGGCAGTGGGACACGACCCTGCACCAGGCCTACGTCCGCTGGCGCGACGCCGTCAGGGTGGTGTGCGTGCGCGCCGGCTTCCTCGTCTACAGCCCGCATCGGGCGTGGCAGGGCGCCTGGCACGAGGACGCGCAACGCGTCAACGACGAGGCCATCCGCATGTCCGATGTGATGATCGACCTCTCCCCTCCCGATATTCCCCGCGCCGGCACGGACGCCGAGGCGACGCTCGCCGAGAGCGTCGGCACCGCGGTCCTCTCGGCGCCGCCCGGCGACGCGGCGGCAATGCGGCGCCTTCTGGACGAGTTGCACCGGCACGACGAGCGGACGCACAACAGCGTCGAGCCCGCGTCGTGACCTCGCCGCTCGAGCGCCGATCGGCTCTCGTCATCGGAGGCTCGAGCGGCATCGGGCTGGCCAGCGCGCAGGCGCGGGCCGCGGCCGGCGCGCGGGTGAGCATCACGGGAGTCGACGAGGCGTCCGTGCACGCCGCGACCGCAAGCCTCTCGGGACGGGGGGCGGACGGTACGACGCTGGACGTGCGTGAGGTCGACGCCGTCGAGGCGCTTCTTGCCACCTTCGACGGCATCGACGTCCTGGTGTATTCGGCCGGCGTGCAGCGCTACGGCACCGTTGTCGAGACCTCGCCGGAGCTGTGGGACGAGGTCCTTGGCATCAATCTGCGCGGCGCCTACCTGGTGGCGCGGGCGGCGATCCCGCGGATGCCCCGCGGTGCCGCGATCGTCAATGTCGCGTCCGTGCAGGGCATCGCGACCCAGCACGGCGTGGCGGCCTACACGGCGAGCAAGGCGGCGCTGCTCGGCCTGACCCGGGCGATGGCGATCGACCATGCTGGCGCTGGGATCCGCGTCAACGCGGTGTGTCCCGGATCGGTCGATACGCCGATGTTGCGGGAGTCGGCCGCGCTGTTTGCGCACGACGACACCAGTCCCGAGGACCTGATGGCCGGCTGGGGGCGCTCCCATCCGCTCGGCCGGGTTGCCACGCCCGCGGAGATCGGCTCCGTCGTGGCGTTCCTCGCCGGCGGCGACGCCTCCTTCGTCACCGGCAGCACCGTCACGGTCGACGGCGGCCTGCTCGCCGCGCTCGCCGTGGACGTGCCGCGATGACCGAGCCGGCCGTGCGCGGCTTCCGCATCGCCGACATTCGGGCCACGACGGTCTCGGTGCCGCTCGAGGCGCCCCTGCGGCATTCAAACGGTGCGCATTGGGGTCGGTTCGTGCGCACCATCGTCGAGGTGGAGACCGCCGACGGGCTGGTCGGCCTGGGCGAGCTCGGCGGTGGCGGCGAGAGCGCCGAGGCGGCGATCCGGGGGCTACTCCCCTACCTGCGCGGGCACGATCCGTTCCGCCTCGAGGCGCTGCGCTTCGCGATCTGCAACCCCACCGCGAGCCTCTACAACAACCGGACCCAGCTGCACGCGGCGATCGAATTCGCCTGCCTCGACCTCGTCGGCCAGCGGCTCGGCGTACCGGTGCACGCCCTGCTCGGCGGCAAGCTCCGCGACGAGGTCCCGTTCGCCAGCTACCTGTTCTTCCGCTACCCGGACGCCCAAACCGGCGCCGGCGAGGTCCGGACCGTCGATCAGTTGGTTGCGCACGCGCTCGACCTCAAGCGCCGGCATGGATTCACCTCGCACAAGCTCAAGGGTGGCGTCTTCCCGCCGGAGTACGAGCTCAAGTGCTATCGCGCGCTCGCCGACGCGTTGCCCGCCGACACCTACCGGTTCGATCCCAACTGCGCGCTGTCGGTCGGTGACGCGTTGCGTTTCGCCGCGGGCATCGCCGACCTGCGCAATGACTACCTCGAAGACCCTACCTGGGGAATGGACGGCATGCGCCGCGTGCGCGCGGCCGGAATTCCGCTGGCCACGAATACCGCGGTGGTTAATTTCGAGCAGCTCGCGGCCAACGTGCACGACCGCGCCGTGGACGTCGTACTGCTGGATACGACTTTCTGGGGCGGCATCCGGGCGTGCATCAAGGCCGCGGCTGTGTGCGAAACCTTCCAGGTCGAAATCGCCGTGCACTCATCCGGCGAGCTCGGCATTCAGCTGGCAACGATGCTTCATCTCGGCGCGGTGCTGCCCAACCTCACCTATACCGCCGACGCGCATTATCACCACCTCGCCGCCGATGTGATCGACGGCGGCCCGCTGAAATACCACAACGGCGCGATCACCGTCCCCGACTCTCCCGGGCTCGGCGTGCGCCTCGACCGCGAAGCGTTGGCGGAGCACGCCGATCGATATGCCCGCCTCGGCGGCTATCCCTACGATCGCGACCCCGGTCGTCCAGGCTGGTATCCGCTCGTGCCCAACCAGGATTTCGCCGATCCCACGGAGACCGCGGGCCCGACCGGAGAGGCCACCGGATGACTCCGGCGGGTATCGAACCGCTGCGGCTCGAGAGCGAGGCGATCGCCCTCGACGTCCTGCCGGGCAACGGTGCCGACATTTACGCGATCATCGACAAGGCAACGGGCGTCGACGTGATGTTCAAGACGCCGTGGGGGTTGCGGGATCCTCGCGGCCTCCCGCCGCGCGCCGATTCGGAGGTCGCCTGGCTAGAGCGCTACGGCGGCGGCTGGCAGGTGTTGTGCCCGAATGCCGGCGACGAGCAGACGGTCGCCGGGGTCACGCGCGGATATCACGGCGAGGCGTCGATCCTGCCGTGGACGGTGCACCGTGCGGACCGCTCCTGTGTCGAGATGTCCGTCGAGCTCTTCACCGCGCCGATCACGATGCATCGCGTCATCGACGTCAACGGTCCGACCGTGCGCATCGTCGAATCGCTCCGCAATCGATCGGAGTCGCCGACCACGGCGGTGTGGGGCCATCACCCGGCATTCGGACTGCCGCTGACCGGTCCGGCCTGCCGGATCGACACCGGCGCCCGCGCGGTCCTGGCCGACATCTGCGCGCCGGGGACGGAGCTTGTGGCCGGCTCGAAACACACCTGGCCGATCGCGACCACGGTCGCCGGCGAGCCGCTCGACCTGTCGCGCGCACCGGCGGCCGGCGACCGGCGCGAGATCATGGCCTATCTGAGCGACTTCGCGGCTCCGTTCTACGCGCTGTCCAATCACGAGCTGGGCTTCGGTGTCGGAATGCGGTGGAGTGCTGACGTCTTCCCCTACGCCTGGCTGTGGCAGGAAATCCACTGCAGCCAGGGGTTCCCGTGGTTCGGCCGAGCGCACGCCATCGCGATCGAGCCGTCCACGGTCGTCGGCGGTCACGGCGAGGAGGCGCTGCGCCGCCGCGGTCCGGGCGTCGTACTCGAGCCCGGCGCGACCGTCGAGGCGACGATCGAGGTCGCGCGGTACGACGTCCCCGCACCGGTCGAGGTGACGGGCATCGATCCGGGTGGAAACGTGCATTTCGCGTGATCGTCGTACCTTCCGGCGGGCGGGCGGCGTGCGTCGGAGAATGCATGGTGGAGCTGGTGCGAACCGGCCCCCGCACCCTCGGCCTCGGCTTTGCCGGTGACAGCTTCAACACCGCGGTCTATCTGGCCAGGTCCCTGGGTGACGTGGGGCGCGTCGACTACATTTCCGCGGTGGGGACCGACCGGTACAGCGCGGAGATGGTGGATTTCTGGCGCGCCGAGGGCATCGGCACCGGCCGGGTCGCTCGGGTGCCCGGTGGCCGGGTCGGGCTCTACCTCGTGTCCGTCGACTCCGCCGGCGAGCGATCCTTCACCTATTACCGCTCGGATTCGGCCGCGCGGTCATTGTTCGACTCCGCCGACCCCTTCGCCGGCGGCGGCTCGTTGAGCGACTACTCGGTGGTCTACCTGTCGGGGATCACGCTGTCGATCTTGTCCGACCCGGGCCGGGAGCAGCTGTGGCGTCAGCTCGCCGCGGTCCGCGCCGCCGGCGGCGTGGTGGCGTTCGATTCCAACTACCGCCCGGCCGGCTGGCCGAGCACCGCGTCAGCCGTCACCGCCGTCGAGACGACGCTGGACCTCACCGACATCGCGCTGCCCAGCCTCGACGACGAGAGCGCGCTCTACGGCGACGCCTCACCGCGGGCGTGCGTGGACCGGCTCAGCCGGCACGGCGTCAAGGAGATCGCCCTGACCATGGGCCGGGCCGGCGCGCTCGTCGTCTCCGACCGCAGCGGCGCCGTCGTGGTGCCGGCGAGTCCGGACGTCGGCCCGGTCCTCGACACCACCGCGGCCGGTGACTCCTTCAACGGCGCCTACCTCGCGGGGAGGCTGGGCGGGCGCGACCCGATCGACGCGGCCGCGGCCGGTGCCGCGCTGGCGGCCGGCGTAATCACCCAGCGCGGCGCCATCATCGGGTCGTGAGCGGCGCTGCCGTCGCTCACCCGGCCACGACCGGGGCGCAGTCCCCTGTCCTGACGGACTGTCGCCAGCCCGCTGCGGCGCAAATCCGTTATAAAGGACCGGGAGACCGGATCGGCCGAGAGTGCAGGTCTGCCGCTGTCTCGTGACCGCGGCGGATCTGCCCTCTCGGCGACGGCTTACCCGCACGCGGCCGCGGCCGGCTTTCCCAAGAAAGGCCATTATGCCCGACCCGTCGTACGCCGCCCTGCGCGCGGCCATCGACGATCTCGCCGCGCACACCGACGGCCGGGCGGTCGCCGCCGCTTCGGCCCGGCTGACGGAGAGCTATGGCGGCGAGCAGTGCCAGCACGTGCGAAGCGAC
>JBBSHJ010000096.1:0-12444 GCA_038253135.1 Mycobacteriales bacterium
GAGGAGGCGGATTCCTGGCGGTGCGTCGCGGGCGAGCAGATCGGCGAAACGCTGCACGTCAGGCGCGATCCACACGGCGTACCGGCCGCACTGGAGATCAGGACCTTTGTCTTCGTCCGCAATCCGTGGCCGTCAGAGCCGAAATAAGACTCAGGTCAAATAGAACTCAGGTATAGACGTCACGCTTGAGCCGACCGATATAGGGTAGCTGGCGATACCGCTCCGCATAATCGAGCCCGTAGCCGACGACGAAGTCGGTCGGGATGTCGAAGCCCACGTATTTCAGCGGGAGCTCGACCCGCAGCGCATCGGGCTTGCGAAGCAACGCGACGACTTCAAGCGAGGCCGGTGAACGGGTGCCCAGGTTTTTCAGCAGGTAGGACAGCGTCAGGCCGGAATCAATGATGTCCTCGACCACGATCACGTGCTTTCCGCTAACATCGCCCTTGAGGTCCTTGAGAATGCGTACGACGCCCGAGGATTGCGCGGACGAACCGTAGGAGGAGATCTCCATGAATTCTAATTCGGCGGGTCGATCGAGGGCCCGGGCGAAGTCGGCGAGAAATACCACCGCGCCCTTGAGCACGCACACCAGGACGACGTCGCGGTCGGCATAGTCCGCGGTCACCGCCGCCGCGAGTTCGCGCACCCGCGCCTGCACGTCGGCCTCGCTGATCAGGACGGTTTCGATGTCGCCGTCGTACACTGACGCCCTCCCAGATCATCCCCGCTGCGGAATACGGACAGCCTGCCATGGCGGCGCTCGGCCCGTACGCCGCGGGGCAGGCTCACCGGCCCCTGCCCGTGCCAGCGGCTCACCAACGCGTCGAGTGCGTCGACGTGCGCCGAGCTCAGCGCGCCCCCGGGAGCTCCGGCGGCGAGCGCGGCCAGCCGAAGGACGCGGGTCCGGACGGCCGGAGCGAGCGCACCGAGCGCCGCGGTGTCGAGCCCGTCGGCAAGGCGGTCCGGTACGCCGTTCTCGGCGGCGGCCGCGGCGGCGAGCGCGTCGAGGTGGTCCGCATCGGCCCGCAGCAGGTCGGACGAGCGGGCCAGGCCGGCGACCAGACCGGGCCCGAGCAGCTCGGAGAGCTCGGCGGTGGCGGCCCGCACCCGGACCCGGGCATAGGCCTGATCCTCGTTGTGCGGATCGGCCCACGGCACCCGTCCGGCCAGGAAGGGGTCGACGGCGGCGGCCGCCCGCACCACGTCGCGCCGCACGGAGAGCAGCGGCCGCAGGAAGCGTCCCCGCCGGGCCCGCATGCCGGACAGCGCGCGGGCGCCGGAGCCCCGGGCCAGCGCCAGCAGCACGGTCTCGGCCTGATCCTCCCGGGTGTGGCCGAGCAGGATCGCCGCGGCGTGGTGCCGGTCTGCGGCCGCGGTCAGGGCGTCGTACCGCGCCGCCCGCGCCGCGCCCTCCGGGCCGCCCGAGGTACCGACATCGACGGTGACCGCCTCGGCTGGATCGATCCCGCGGCTGCGGGCCCATCGCGCCAGCTCGGCCGCGCGCTCGGCCGATCCCGCCTGCAGGCCGTGGTCGACGGTGATCAGTCCGATCCGCAGCCGCCGCCGCGGAGCCTCGAATGCGGTGGCGGCGAGCAGCGCCAGCGAGTCGGCGCCGTCGCTGACCGCGGCGAGCACCAGCGAGTCGGCCGCCAGCGGCGAAAGGGCCGCCCGCACGGCGATCCGCACCTGGGCGACCGCGGGCGGCGGGCCGGGCATCCGCTCAGCCGTGCACCCGGGAGACCCACGCCCCCGGATCGGCCAGCTCGGACTTGCGCGGCAGCGTCTCGGCGGACGTCCACACCGCGTTGAATCCGTCCATCCCGGCCCGCTCCACGACGCCGCGGACGAAGGCGCTGCCCTCGGCGTACTGGCGCATCTTGGCGTCGAGGCCGAGCATCCGCCGGGCGAACCGGTCGAGCGCGCTGCCGCCGCGGCGCCGCTTGCTGAACTTGCGCCGGATCGCCTTGACGCTGGGCACGACGTCGGGCCCGACCGCGTCCATGACGTATTCCGCGTGCCCTTCGACGACGCTCATCAGGGCGGTGATGCGGTCCATGACCGCCGCGGCCTCGGGTCCCTGTATCAGCGACAGCAGCCCGTCCCCCGGCCCGGACCGGTGGCCGCGGGCGGCTCCGGCGAGCTCGGACATGGCCTCCTTGACCCGGCTGGAGAGCACCTTGGGATCGACCTCGATGCTCTCGCCCAGCGCCATGACCTCGGACAGCAGATGGTCGGCCAGCCACGGTACGGCGGTGAACTGCAGCCGGTGCGTGCACTCGTGCAGGCACACCCACAACCGGAAATCGCTCGGATCCACCGCGAGCAGGCGCTCGACGTGCACGACGTTGGGCGCAACGAGCAGCAGCTCGCCCCCGCGGGGTCCGAAGACGTCGTACTGGCCCAGCACCTTGCCGGACAGGAACGCGAGCACCGCACCGGTCTCCGTGCCGGTGATCCTCGGCCCGACGACCTGCGCAACGCGACCCGGCATCTTGCCCCTGCGGCCGGCGATGTGCTGCACCAGCGGGTCGAGCACGGCGGACAGGCCCGCCGCGTTGGTGGCTATCCAGTCGGACCGGTCGACGATCCGAACCGGCGCGGACCGGCCGGCCGGATCCAGGCCGGTGAGCTCACGGACGTGTCCGTCGGCGACGTCGGCCAGCCGGCGCAGCGCCTCCACGGCGGCGACCGCCTCGCTCCGGCTGACGGCCGGCCCGCCGGGGATCAGCTTCTCGGCGGTCCGCACCGCGAGGTCCCAATCGACCATCCGCAACGGCGGTGCGTCATCGCCTGCGCCGAGCGGCGGCGCATACGCGGTGGCGCCGGGCCGGCCGGTTCGCTCAGTCATTGCGTGCAGGTTAGCGTCGACCGACGAGGAAGCGAGCATCCGAGGAGCTTGCGACGAGGCGCGCAGCGACCGAGGAGTCGCGCCAGGGCTTAGCGTCGACCGACGAGGAAGCGAGCTTCGGAGGTCGACAAGGGAGCGAGCACCCGAGCGAGGAACGAGCGAGGCGCGCAGCGACCGAGGAGACCGACCAGAGATATCGAGCGAGGAGTGAGCGAGGCCCGCAGCGACCGAGGAGACCGACCCGAGATATCGAGCGAGGAGCTTGCGACGAGGCGCGCAGCGACCGAGGAGGTCGCGGAAAGATGGTGCAGCGACGGAGGAGGCCGCTCCAGGGGTTTAGCGGCAGCCACACCCGGCGAGCCTGGCCGCGACCTCGTCGAGCGCATACCGGGCTCCGGAAAGGTTCTGTCCCGAGACGTTGTCGGCGAGCAGGGCGAACGCCAGGTAGCGCCCGTCCGCGTCCTGCACGATCCCGGCCAGCGTGATCACGCTGCTCAGGGTCCCGGTCTTCGCGCGCACCTCTCCGGCCGCGGCGCTCTGGGCGCCCTCGCGGTAGCGGTGGGCCAGCGTTCCGGAGTAACCGGCGACCGGGAGCTGGCTGAAGAGCAGGTGCGCGTGGGGATTCGACGGCGACGCGGCGGCGCGCAGGATCGCCGTCAGCGCGGCCGGGGACAGCCGGTCGTCGCGGGACAGGCCGCTGGTGTCGGTCAACCGGATGCCGGCCGTGGGTACGCCGTGCTCGGCGAGCACGTCGCGGACGGCGGCGCCCGCGTTGACGAAGGTTGCCGGCCGGCCACGCTCGGCGGCCACGTTGTGGCCGAGGGTCTCGGCCAGCGTGTTGTCGCTGACCGCGAGCATCGTCTCGGTGATCTGGCCGAGGGGCGGGGACTGCACCTGCGCGAGCACTCTGGCCCCTGCCGGTGCCTTGCCCCGGGTGACCGGCAGCCTCGGTGCTCCGAGCGCGATCGCCACGTCCCGCCCGGTCAACAGGTCGGGATTGGCGGCGCGCGGCTTCCAGCCGGCCTTCTGCCGGCCGCCGTCGACGGTGAGCGCGGTGATCCTGCCGACGTCCCCACCGCTGATGTCGTCGCTGTCCCAGCCCGGCCCGGATCTGGCGCCGGAGTAGAGCGTGCCGTCCACGACGATCCGCCTGATGGGCCCGCTGGCCGCCAGTTTCGCCTGCGTGGCCAGCGTCGTTACCCGCGCGGCGCCGGGGTACGACGGCTCGGTGCCGGCGATACCGACAGCGGACAGCGTCGGGTCACCGCCGCCGACGATGACCACAGTGCCCGGCGGCGTACCGGCGACGACCTTGGTCGTGAACCGGTGCTCGGGGCCGAAGGTCATCAGCGCCGCGGCCGCAGTGGCGATTTTGGTGACCGACGCCGGCGTGGCCAGTGCGGTGGCGCGGTGGCCGTAGAGCTGTTTGCCGGTGGACAGGTCGACGACCTCGGCGGCCACCCGGTCGCCGAGGCTGGAGTCCTGCAGAGCCGAGCCGACCGCGGCGATCACGCCGGGCCCGGTGGGCATGGGTCCGGTCCCGGCGTAGCTGCGCAGCACCGGCGTGGGAGTAGGCGGGAGCGGAGGCAGGGTCGACCTGGGCTTTGTGGGCTTTGTGGGGCGGGCCGTCGCGCCGCGGCGACCCGGGCCCGGTGCGGGCACCGACGGGTGCGCGTCCGAGCCGGCTTGCCCGGAGGTCGGCGTACCGCCGGCGCGGTGCTCGTCGCTGCCCCTGGATGCGTAGACGATGCCGCCGGCGGCTGCGGCGATCACGACGACCGCGATGATGCCGAGGATGACTTGCAGCCGTGTGCCGAGTCCGCTCATGCCCACGACCGCTGCCCGCTCACATTCACAAGTAGGTCACAGTAGTGGTTCCGGTCGCCGTCTCCGATCAGGCCGATGACACGGGGAATGATTGATCGCGGCATGCGACCCGAAAGACCGCTCGGCCGGCATCTGGCCGAAGGCGTCGCGGCGCACTTACGCTTCCGGGAAGGACGCGATGCTCGATCGCCGGGGCAGCGGCCCGGGCATCTGGTGTGCCACGACCCGACGTACGGCGGGCGACGGTGAGGAGCGGACAGTGGAGTTCGACGTCACGATCGAGATCCCCAAGGGCCAGCGCAACAAGTACGAGGTGGACCACGCGACCGGCCGGATCCGACTCGACCGCACGCTCTTCACGTCGACCCAGTATCCCGCCGATTACGGCTTCATCGAGGAAACGCTGGGTCAGGACGACGACCCTCTCGATGCCCTCGTACTGCTGCAGGAGCCGACCTTTCCCGGCTGCCTGATCGCATGCCGCGCGATCGGTATGTTCCGGATGACGGACGAGAAGGGCCCGGACGACAAGGTCCTGTGCGTGCCGGCCCGGGACCCACGGCAAGCGTGGCTGCAGGACATCAACGACCTGCCGGAGTTCGACCGGCTGGAGATCCAGCACTTCTTCGGCGTCTACAAGGAGCTGGAGCCGGGTAAGTCGGTCGAGGGCGCGACCTGGGTCGGGCGGACCGCGGCGGAGGAGGAGATCTCCCGCTCCCGCGAGCGCGAGGTGCAGCACAACGCCGCGGCGAAGCGCTGAGCCGCCGCGTCGCGCCGCAACCTGGACCGGCCGGCTCGCCTCTCAGATCGGTGGAGGCGGCGGCCGGAACGGGTCAGGCTCGGGCTCGGGTGCCGCCGGATCCGGCCCGCCTGGCGTCGGCTGCGGCCCTCCTGGCGTGGGTGGCGCCGGATCGGGCACACCTGGCGTCGGGCCGGGCGCCGGCGGTCCGGGAGCCGGCGGCTCGGGTACGCCGGGCCGGGGCGGCGCCGGATCGGGACCGGGCCCGGGCAACGTCGGGTCGGGGCCCGGCGGCGGCCCTGGGGTCGGGGGAACAGGCGGAATCGGCGAGACCATGATCATCACTCCTGCGCTGGTGCGTTGGGTGATTTCGCCTCCCACCGTATGCCCGCGAGGAGGCCGCAGCGCAACCGTCCAGGCCGCGCCGCCGCCCGGAGCCCACGGCTACGAGCCCCGCTTTTGCAGCTGGTCCTGCAGTTCCTTGCGGATCTGATCGCCGCCGCCGCTCCGCCACGCCTTGATCGCCTCACCCAGGTGCGACATCGGCTTGCGGCCCTGGATGATGTCATCGGTTGCACTGGTCATGTTCTTGGCGATCGTCGCGCCCTTGGTCGCGTTCGCGTCGGAGAACAGGCCCAGCGTCGGGTTCTGAATGCCGTCCGGCACCACCTTCATCTGGTAGCCGTGCTCGACCTTCACGTCATCGGGCGTGCCGGGCTCATACGAGACCGGCGGGGCGTCGGCGATGTAACGGATCGGAATGGTGGTCTCGGAGATCCCGGTCTTGGTGAGCCGGGGATCACCGTTGGACATGGTGTGGTCACGGCCCTCGAGCCCGTAGAGTCGGAACAGGTATTCCTCGCTGCCGAACGGGGCAGCCATCCAGTCCAGGATCCGCAGCAATTCCTTGATGCGCTTCGTGTCGGCCTTCTTCAGGGACACGATGCCGTAGGAACCCGAGCCGAGCCGGATCTGCCCCAGCCCGCCGCCGTCGTATTTGGGGTTGGTCAGCAGGTTGAGCTTGAAACCCGTCTTCGGGTCGCCTTGTTGGCGGTACCGCGCCCAGCCGGCGTAGCCGGTGGGATCGGTGCAGATGTTTCCGGCGACGAACCAGGTCTTGATGTCGACGGACGGCTGGAAAGCGTCCGGATAGATAAGTCCTTCCTTCCAGAACTGCCGCGCCGTGTCGATGCTCTTCGCGTATTCCTCGGTCTCGATGGTGTTGGTGAGCTTGCCGCCCTCGTTCTTCCAGCCGTTCGGAGTCTGGAGCATGGTCTGCACAATGTCGGCGACGGCGACGCCGAGCCGAAGGCATACTGCTTTTTCGACTTGATCGTCATCGCCCTGGCGCCCTCGTGGAACTCCGCGAAAGACTTCGGCATGATCGACGCGCCGGCCTTTTCGTAAAGGTCCTGCCGGATGAAGTAATACGTGCCGACGAGCGCGCGAGGGATCGGTACGCCGTAAATGCCACCGTTGAAGACGGCCGATTTCCAGGTCGTCGGCTGGATGTGCGACAGGTTGGGGTAGTTCTTGATGGCGTCGCCAGACAGGTAATCGGTGAGGTTGGTGAACCTACTGGCGAGCAACTGGGGCATCTGCGGTTGCGAGATCATCTGCAGGATGTCCGGTAGGTCGTTTCCGGCAATGACCGTGGGGAACTTGTCGGCGTAGTCTCCGTTCGGCACCATCTGCAGCTTGAGGTTGACGCCGAGCCGGTCGTTGAGATTGGACCAGAACTGGTTCGCCGGTGGTGTCTTCGGGATGGCGTAGTAGATGTTGGCCATCGCGGATACATCTCCGCCGGTGCCCGGCTTGCTGTCGATGACCTTCTTCGGGTTGGCCGGGTAGCGGAAGAAACCAGGCTGGACTCCGGCCGCCGTACCCGGCAGGTCCGGTTTCGGGCCGCCGGCCTCCGGAATCGTGGTCGGAAGCGTGACCTTCTGATTCACCGCGACGGTGTTCTTCGACTTCTTCTTACCGCACCCGGCGAGCGCGCCGCCCACGCCAGCGACCGCCGCGACGGCGCCAGCCCCCTTGACGACGGTACGACGGCCGACGGTGGGCTGGCTCATCAGATACCTCCGCTACTGGGCGCCCGCCCAACGAGCCCTGGGAAAGCGCTTTCCGGCAGAGTGTGACGGGGATTCAAGCCGAGCACAAGACCGGCGGCGAGATCCTGGCGCTCGGATGGAAAGCGCTTACCGCTCGCGCTGTCGAAACCGGGTCCTCAACGGCGGTAAGCGCGGGCCTGCAGGTCGAAGAGCTCCGCGCAGCGGTCGTTGCTTCGGAGCAGATCGTCGTGCGTGCCGACCTCGACGATGCGCCCGGAGTCCATGACGACGATGAGGTCGGCCATGCGCACCGTGGAGAACCGGTGCGACACGAGCACGGTCACGCCACCCGTCCCCGCCGCCGCGGCACGGGACGCGGCCGCGAACTGATCGTAGAGGCGGTGCTCGGACTCAGGATCCAGCGCCGCTGTCGGCTCGTCGAGCAGAAGCAGAAGCGGCCGGCCGCGCATGAACCCGCGCGCCAGTGCCAGTCGCTGCCACTGGCCTCCGGACAGCTCGACGCCGTCGGTGAATCGCTTGCCCAGCTGGGTCTGCAACCCGGCCGGCAGCTGCTCGACCAGCTGCGTCGCGTCGCCTCGGTCGACGGCGCCACGCACGGTCGGCTCGTCGTCGAGGTGCTCGAGGTCACCGATGCCGACGGTGCGACCCGCCGAGAACTCGAACTTCACGAAGTCCTGGAATGCCGCCGACGTCCGTCGCCGCCATTCGTCCGGCGAGATCTCACGCAGGTCGACCCCGTCGACGAGGACGACACCGTCGGTCGGGTCGTACAGACGCCCGAGCAGCTTGACCAGCGTCGATTTGCCCGCGCCGTTCTCGCCCACCAGCGCCACCGTGCTCCCGGCCGGGAGGAACAGGTTGACACCCGTCAGCACGCCGCGATCCGCGCTGGGATAGGAGAAACTCACATCGCGCAGCTCGATGCCGTGCGTGAGCCGCTCCGGCGCGGGACGCTTGGCGTCGGCCCAGGTGTGTTGCGCGGCGTAGTGGCGCAGCCAGGCGTAGAGGCCGAACACGCGCACCGTCTCGCCGATGTTGCGGGTCAGGGATGCGATGCCACCTGCGGTCTGTTCGATCCGGCTGCCGAGCAACACCACCATCGCGATCGCGCCGGGCTTCACCTGTCCGTGCCTCGCCTGGACCGCGACGAAGGCGATCGCCGCGACGTACGCCGCTCCGAAGATCAACCGGGACAGCACCTCCCAGCGGGCGCCCATGCGGATGGCAGCACCGCGGGTGCTCTCGATGTTGCCGTAGCCCTCGTCGAGCCGGTGCAACAGCATCTTGCGCAGACCGAAGACGCGAATTTCGACGGCGTTGTTGGTCGCCTTGACCTGATCTTGCAGGGTGTTGGCCAGCCGGTTCTCCTGCATCGTCGCCTTGATCGCGTTCCATTTCAGTCGGCCGTCGATGTATCCGGTGATAATGCGGGCAATCCCGGCGACCAGCAACAGGACGAGCCACGGGCTGACCGTGACGAGCAGCGACACGATCGTCACGACGTTGACGGCGACGGTGACAAAGAAGAGCAGCTGACCGACGGCGAAGGACATCCGGTGGATGTCGCGGTGCACCAGCTCGATCCGGTCGGCGACATCGGGATTCTCGTGGTGCTCGATTCCCGGGATGCCGGCGACGACCCGCATCAGATCGCCGTGCACATAGCTGTTGGCCTTGAAGAAGAGGGTGTCGACGATCGGGGCGTTGATGACGAGCAGGATGAAGTTGACGGCAAAGGGACCGAGCAGCAGGACCAGGCCGCGGACCAGTCCGTCGCGGTCGTGCCCGATCAGTCCGTTGATGGTCAGGCTGATGCCGAGCGCCTGCAGCGGGGCCGCGACGCCTTCGAGAATGCCGGTGAGCAGCGAGAGCGTCGCGAGGACGGGTGCGGCCCGGAAGCCGACACTCATCCAGAGCCAATAGCCGTAGATCCGGTCACGCATCGACATCACCCGCGTCGAGATCGCCGGCCACGGCGTCGACGTAGCGGCTGGCCTGCAGCCGGAACATCGTGGCGTAGTGCCCGTTGGCGGCGATCAGCTCGGCGTGCGTCCCCGACTCGAGGATCCGGCCGTCGCCGAGCACGCAGATCCGGTGCGCGTCGCGGACGACCGAGAACCGGTGCGAGATGATCAGCGAGGCGATCCCGGCGGTGAGATCGAGGTAACGATCGACGAGCTGCGCCTCGGAGCGTACGTCGAGTGCCGCCGCCGGTTCGTCGAGCACGAGCACGGAGGCTCCCGCATCGACCGCCCGGAGCGCGCGGGCGAGAGCGAGCCGCTGCCACTCGCCGCCGGAGAGGTCGACGCCGCCGGAGTATGACTTGTCCAGCCGGGTATCCCATCCGGCCGGGAGACGCTCGATCACCGAGATCGCCCCGGCACGTTCGGCCGCCTGGGTGTCCGCGGCCAGGTCGGCGGCCGATCGGTCGGAGGCGTCGTACCCGTCCGCCGGTGGCGGGCCCACGCCGAGGCTGACGTTGTCGCGCGCCGAGAGCGGCAGCCGCAAGAAGTCCTGCACGATCGTCGCGATCCGCCGCTGCCAGGTCCCCAGCGATTCCGCGTCGACGGTGGCGAGGTCGACACCGTCGACGAGGATCCGGCCCGAGGTCGGGGCGTAGGCGCCGGCGAGCAGCTTGACCAGGGTCGACTTTCCCGCACCGTTGACGCCGACGATCCCCAGCGCCTCATGCGCGTCGATGGCGAGGTCGAGCCCCCGCAGCACCTCGATATCGCTGCCCGGGTAGCGGAAACCCACCCGGTCGAACCGCACCTCGTGCTGCGGCGCTCGCGAGAAGTCGACGCTGCGCCCGGCCGGGTCGGGATAGCGCTCCTCGATCAGACGCGGCAGCCCCCGCATCTCCCGCAACGCGACCTGGGCGCGGCGTACCTGCGACGACGAGCCGGCGTCGAAGCCCTGACCGGCCGCGAGGAGGGCGGGGATCACCGTCGCGACCGCCGTGATGCTGAGCCTGCCCTGCCACGCTTCGTGCCCGGCAAGCACGACGGCGAGGCCGACGACGGCGATCGGGAGCAGCATGACCACGAGGTTGGCACCGGCCGCCCGGACTCGCCGGCGCGTGATCGGCTTGAGGGCGTCGGCCAGCCAGACCTGCTGTGAACGCAACAACCAGCCGCCGAGGCCGAAGATGCGGATCTCCTTGGCACCGCGCAGGACGGCGAGGTCGAAGACGTAGGTGGCCCGGCGCTGCCCCTCGGTCCGGCCCCGCCACACCGTCATCTCGCCGAGGATGTATCGGCGCCACCACCACTCGAGGAAGACGGTCGTCAGGAGAACGGCGGCCGCCACCCACCAGTGGAAGAAAACCGTCGTGATGACCAGCGAGCCGAGCAGCGTGATCCGGCTGCCGAGCTGGAAGGCCGCGAATGTCGGACCGAGGTCGATCGGGATCTGGATCTCGGTGGTGCACCGGCCGAACGCGTCCTGCACCTCTGGGTCGTCGAGGTGGGCGGTACGCCGTGGCGCGAGCATCGGATCGGCGATCTGCGTGACCGCGATCCGGGCCATGCGGGTCTCCAGCTGCGTCATTGTCATCGCCCGCAGCACCGGGACCGTCGTGTCGATCAGGAAGACCGCGGCCAGGGCGATGACCAGGCCGACGAAGCGGTCCACCGGCCCGCCGCTGGTCACGTCGTTGGCCGCACCGACCACCTGCCCGACGAGCACGGTCAGGGCGACGGTGGTGAGCGAGCCGAGGACTACAAGCGCTATCAATTGCGACATCAACCGACGTGCCTCGGCCAAACCCCAGCGAAAAAGTTCGAGCACCCGACCACCTCTCGACGCGCGCGCCGACGGTACTACCGGGCAACGACAGCGGCCACGTGATTTCGCTCCTGTCATCCGGCGCTCGAGGCCCGTCCCGTCCTGGACCGGTGGGGGAAGACGGGCTGCCAGAATCAGCCCCGCGATCTCCCCCACCCGGCCACGCGCCGGTAAGGGATCCTCAACGCAGGTGGGCCCGGGACTGCAATCTGAAGCGCTCGGCGTACCGACTTCCCGCCGTCATCAGCTCGGCGTGCGCCGCGCTCGACGATCCGGCCCTCGTGGCGTACGACGACATCGGCCATCAGCGACATCGGCCATCAGCGACATCGGCCATCAGCACCGCCGAGAGGCGGTGTGGCACCAACACGGTTATCCCGCCCGTTCAGTTCAGTCGCCAAGGGCGATCGAATTAGCCGGCGGCCCGACGCCCGTTTACGGTCATTCGGCACCGGCGTACGGTCATGCTGGATGATTCTTTGCCAAGCGGGAGGTCGGGGTGCATTACCGCAAGGACGTGACGATCGATGCGGCGCCGCAGCGGGTGTGGGAGGTGCTGCACGACGTCGAACGTTGGCCGGACTGGAGTCCGACGATCGAGACGGTGCAGGTCATCGAGGGTGAGGCGGGCACGGTCGGGTCCAAGACGCGCGTGACGCAGCCAAAGCTCCGCCCGGCGGTGTGGACCATCGATCGGTCCGAGCCTCGGCAGGGTTTCGACTGGAGCACCGGCGGCGCGGGCTGGCGGATCGTGGCCGGGCATGACCTGCAGCCGGCAGAGGGCGGCGGCACGTCGGCCGTACTCACCATCGACCTCACCGGCCCGTTGGCCGGCGCACTCAGCCTGATGCTCGGCAAGCGGACGCGGGAGTACGTCGACCTCGAGGCGGCCAGCCTGAAAAAGGCCAGCGAGAAGTAACCCGTTCGTCAAGCCCGAACGGGGTGGATCGCGCACCGATCTCGTGGGTGATCCACCCATTTCGGTGGGACTACGTCTCATTGCACTGACCGAGAGGGCCGCGGATCTGTTCCCCGGCTGCCGGCGGGTGGAGTCCGGATCGACTGGTTCACTGGTCATGCCTCCACCGCCGACTTGTCCCGGCGGAAACCATCTAGCAAACAGCTTCCCCACCGTCAACCCGGCCCAACGATCACAGGGAACCGGC
>JBBSHJ010000097.1:0-11764 GCA_038253135.1 Mycobacteriales bacterium
ACGGTCGCCGCGGTGATCCAGCGCCGATCGACGCGCTGGCGGGTATCGAGCTGACGCACCCGCGGGTCGGAGACCAGTTGGTGGAAGTCCTTGTCGCTGGAGAGCACGACGACCGCACGATCGTGCGCCGCCGCCAGGGAGCCGATGACGTCGTCCGCTTCAGTATCCTGCGGCTCCAGCCAGCGCACGCCGGCCAGATCGAGCACGGCACACAGGTCGTCGTACGACGCCCTCGGCGCGTGATCGGCGACCCGGCGGGCCGCCTTGTACGCCGGGTCCACCCGCTGGCGCGCCATCGCACCGGTCTCCGAGTCGAAGACGACGACGATCTCGTGCCCGGGCGCGTGCTCCCGCACCGCCTTACGCAGCAGTGCGAGGAACCCGAAAACGCCGGTCAGATCACGGCCGCTGCGGGCCCGTATCCGGCCGGGAAAACCGAACCACGACCGGTACCCGTCGACGAGCAACAGCGGCACCGCGGGGGCCTGCACGCGCACTCCGATCAACATCCCGGTCCGCGGGATCTCGGGTGCGCCGCGCCGATGGCGGAGCAGCGGCGATCGTAGCGCGCTCGACAGCGTCCAGGGAGAGACCTCGCCGTCTCCTAGGATCGGAGCCATGGAATACGTGATCATCGCGGTCATCGCCGTGGTCCTGGCCGCCGTTGCCGTGACGGCACTGGTGCTGCCGCGACGCCGCGCCGCCCGGGGCGACGAGCTGACCCGGTCCGACCCCGGCGGGCGCGGCACGCTGGCCGACCGCGATGACGGCGAGACGACGGCCGCCACGCGACCGCCGGCCGTCCGCTCGTCGGGAACCGCACCGGCGGAGGTCGAGCCCGCGGACCAGCCGGCCGCAGCACCGGGCGGGAGGGCGCCGGCCGAGCCGGCGCTCGACGTACCCGAACCCGGTGCCGGACGCCTGATCCGGCTCCGCTCGCGGCTCTCCCGCTCCCAGTCCACGCTCGGGCGCGGCCTGCTCGCGTTGCTGTCCCGTGAGCGGCTCGATGACGATGTCTGGGACGAGGTCGAGGACACGCTGATCGGCGCCGACGTCGGTGTGAGGCCGACGCAGGAGATCGTCGAGCGCCTCCGCGAACGCACCCGGGTGCTCGGCACCCGTAGCCCGGAGGAGCTGCGTGGCCTGCTCACCGACGAGCTGCTGACGGCGATCGGCCCCGACACCCAGCGCGATCTGCGCACCTTCCCGCACGCCGACGCGCCCGCCGTCGTACTCGTGGTCGGCGTCAACGGCACCGGGAAGACGACCACGTGCGGCAAGATCGGCCGGCTCCTGGTGGCCGACGGACGCAGCGTTGTTCTCGGGGCTGCGGACACCTTCCGCGCCGCTGCCGCCGACCAGCTGCAGACCTGGGGGGAGCGGGTCGGGGCCAGGACGGTGCGTGGGAGGGAGGGCAGCGACCCGGCTGCCGTCGCGTTCGAGGCGGTCAAGGAGGCGATCGCCGAGCACGCCGACACCGTGCTGATCGACACGGCCGGTCGCCTGCACACCAAGACCGGGCTGATGGACGAGTTGGGCAAGATCAAGCGGGTGCTCGACCGGCAGAGCGGCGGTGTCGACGAGACGCTCCTGGTCCTCGACGCCACGACCGGTCAGAACGGGCTCAGCCAGGCCCGCGTCTTCACCGAGGTCGTCGACTGCACCGGCATCGTGCTCACCAAGCTGGACAGCACCGCCAAGGGCGGCATCGTGATCGCCGTGCAGCGCGAGCTCGGCGTGCCGGTGAAGCTCGTCGGCCTCGGCGAGGGCCCGGACGATCTGGCTCCGTTCGAGCCGAAGGCCTTCGTCGATGCACTGCTCGGCGCTGACAGCTGAGCGAGCTGAGCTTTCTCGGTCGACTTGCCATATCTGGCTGGCCGAACTCGCCGCGGGACAGCCATGAGTGGCAAGTGGGCAAAGAGGCGAACCAGTTGGTAATGCTCCGGCAATAAAGCAGGCACTTTCGGCGGGTCTATTTCACCAACCCGAAACACGCTCCACGCGGTCGAGAAACACGTGCCCCGGACGCTGAATCCGCAAGCACCCCAGTCGGGGTACCACCGCGGAGGAGCCCGATGTCCACACCTCTTGCCTTGCCGGCCACGGCGGCACACACCTTCGATCTCTCGAAGATCGATACCGGCAACACGGCCTGGGTGCTCGCAAGCGCGGCCCTGGTGCTCCTGATGACGCCGGGCCTCGCGTTCTTCTACGGCGGCATGGTCCGCCGCAAGAACGTGCTGGGAATGTTGATGCAGAATTTCGCCTGCATCGCGATCGTGAGCGTCGTCTGGGTACTCGTCTCCTTCTCACTGTCCTTCGGCGGCGGCAGCGGCTTCGTCGGCAATTTCCACTTTGCCGGGCTGCAGCACATGACGGAGATGCTGCCCGGATACACCGGGTCGGCCGCGCAGACGATCCCGCCGATGGTCTTCGTCGTCTTCCAGCTGATGTTCGCGGTCATCACGCCCGCCCTCATCACCGGATCGACGGCCGATCGGTGGAAGTTCGGCGCGTTCGTCGCCTTCGTCGTCGCCTGGTCGGTCCTCGTCTACGCGCCCATCGCGCACTGGGTCTTCTCGCCCGAGGGCTGGCTCTTCAAGCGTGGTGCGCTGGACTTCGCGGGCGGCACCGTCGTACACGTCAATGCCGGCGTCGCCGGGCTGGCCATGGCGCTGGTCCTCGGCAAGCGCCGCGGCTGGCCCAAGCAGGACATGCGGCCGCACAACGTGCCGTTCGTCATGCTCGGCGCCGGACTGCTGTGGTTCGGGTGGTTCGGTTTCAATGCCGGATCGGCGCTGGGGGCGAACAACCTGGCCGGCTACGCGTTCGTCAACACCAATACCGCCACCGCGGCTGCGCTGCTCGGCTGGATCATGGTGGAGAAGGTCAAGTACCGCAAAGCGACCACCCTGGGTGCGGCGTCGGGAGCGGTTGCCGGCCTGGTCGCGATCACACCGGCCGCCGGTTTCGTCAGCCCGCTCGGATCCCTCGCGATCGGCCTGCTGGCCGGCGTGATCTGCCCGCTCGCGATCGGTCTGAAGACCAAGCTCGGGTACGACGACTCGCTCGACGTTGTCGGCGTGCACCTCGTCGGTGGCATCATCGGGTCGCTGTGCGTCGGGCTGTTCGCCACGGTGGACACCAACGCCGCTGGCCGAGACGGGCTGTTCTACGGGGGCGGCGGCGGGCTGCTGGGCGACCAGGCGCTGGCTGTGATCTGCGTGATGGCCTATTCGTTCCTCGCCACCTTCATCATCGGCAAGGTCATCGGCCTCATCATGCGCAACAAGCTGACCGAGGAGGAGGAGATCGCCGGCATGGACCTCGTCCTGCACGGCGAGTCGGGATATGAGTTGGGGGCGGGCGGATCCGACGAGGTCGGCCGGCCCAAGGCCGCCGCGATGGCATCGCCGGCGCGGCCGGCGACGGCGACGGGAGCAGACGCATGAAGCTCGTCACGGCGGTGATCAAGCCGTTCAAGCTCGAGGATGTGAAGACCGCGCTCGAGGGTCTCGGCGTCGTCGGGATGACGGTCAGCGAGGTGCAGGGTTTCGGCCGGCAGAAGGGTCACACCGAGGTGTATCGCGGGGCGGAGTACACCGTGGACCTCGTGCCCAAGCTGAAGGTCGAGGTCGTCGTCGATGAGCTCGACGTCGACGAGATCGTGCGGGCGGTCATCTCAGCGGCGCGGACCGGGGCGATCGGTGACGGCAAGGTGTGGGTCACCGCCGTCGACGCGCTCGTCAGGGTCCGGACGGGCGAGCGTGACCGCGACGCGGTCTGAACGAATCAGGGCCGAGCGGGAGAGCCGGATCGGGTCGGCACGCACGGACCCTGGCGGTTCGCCGGCCGCGCTGCGGCAGGCGCTCTCCGCGGCGTACGACGCCCAGATCGCCGGGCTGGCCGGCGACCTGACCGACGCCGCCGTCGTCGCGGTCGGCTCGCTCGGCCGGCGGGAGGTCACGGCGTACGGCGATATCGACCTGCTGCTGGTGCACCGCGGCCGGACCGATATCGCCAAGGCGGCCGAGCAGATCTGGTACCCGCTCTGGGATGCCGGGATCTCGCTGGATCACTCGGTCCGTACCGTCCCGGAAGCGGTCCGGATGGCGGACGAGGACATCGCGGTCGCGCTCGGCCTGGTCGACGCGCGGTATCTCGCCGGCGATCCCATCCTCGCCGAGGAACTCGTCAGCCGCAGCCGGGCGCAGTGGCGCAAGGACGGCGTGCACAACGCGCGGCGGCTCGCGGCCGCCGCGGCCGAGCGGGCCGAGCGGTTCGGCGAGCTGGCCTTCCTCATCGAGCCGGATCTGAAGCAGGCCCGCGGCGGGCTCCGCGACGGGCACGCCCTTCGTGGGCTGGCCGTCGCGCAGCTCTGCGACGGGCTCACGCCGGCCGCGGCCACGGCGTACCGCCTCCTGCTCGACGTTCGCACCGCGCTGCAGACGGGCGCCGGCCGTTCGATCGATCGTCTGGTGGCGCAGGAGCAGCCGGTGCTGGCGAGCGCGCTCGGGTACGCCGACGCCGACGATCTCCTGCGCGCCGTCTCCGACGCCGGCCGCACGCTCGCGCACGCCTGGGACGTCGCGCTGCGACGGGTACCCGAGCGGTCGGGGCGGGTGCGCCGCCCGCGCCGATCGCGGGCGCCGGTCCGCCGGCCGCTCGCCGACGGTGTCGTCGCGCACGGCGCGGAGGTCGTGCTCGCGCGCGACGCCGACCTGACCGACCCGGCGCTGCTGCTGCGCTTCGCGGCCGCCGCGGCGGCCGCGGAGCTGCCGATGTCCCCGTTCGCCCTTGAGCGGCTGACCGAAAGCTACGCAATGCCGGATCGCTGGCCGCGCGGGGCACGAGACGCTTTCATCTCCCTGCTGGGCGCCGGACGGAGTCTCATCCCGGTCGTGGAGGAGCTTGACCGCGGCGGCGCGCTGACCCGGCTGATCCCGGAGTGGGAGGCGGTGCGCAGCCGGCCCCAACGTGACCCCGTGCACCGCTTCACCGTCGACCGGCACCTGATCGAGACGGTCGCGAACGCCGCCGAGCTGATGCAGCAGGTCGCCCGTCCGGATCTGCTGCTGGTAATCGCCCTGCTGCACGACATCGGCAAGGGCTCGGGACGTGACCACAGCGTCGCCGGAGCGGAGATCGTCGCGCGCGTGACCGCCCGGCTCGGGCTTCCCGACGCCGATGCGGCGATCGTCGTCGCCGGCGTCCGCCACCACCTGCTGCTCCCCGACACCGCGACCCGGCGTGACCTCGACGATCCCGCGACCCTCGACGTCGTCGCGCCGGCGATCGGGTACGACGGCGACCTGCTCGACCTGCTGGAGGCGCTGGCGACGGCGGATGGGCTGGCGACCGGCCCGGCGGCCTGGAGCCCGTGGAAGGCGCGGCTCGTCCGCGAGCTGGCCGCCCGCGTGCGATCCAGGCTCGCCGGTCGCTCGGTGCGGGCGGCGCCGCTGATCGACGCCCGGCACCGCGCCCTCGCCGCTCAGCATGAGGTCGCGGTGCTTGTCGAGCCCGATCCGGTGGCCGGGCATGTCGTCACCGTCGCCGCTCCCGACGCCATCGGGCTGCTCAGCCGCGCCGCCGGCGTACTGGCCCTGCACCATCTCGACGTCCGGTCGGCGACCGTTGCCGCCGAGCACGGAAGCGCGGTCGCCGTATTCGGTGTCGAGCCGCGCTTCGGCCGGTCGCCGGAGGAGGAGCGGTTGCAGGCCGAGCTGCGTCGCGCGCTGGCCGGGCAGATCCCGCTGGGCAAACGACTCGCCGCACTGGACCGCACCTACGCCGACGCGCCCGAAACGCCGGTGAAGCTGCCGCCGCCGACCGTGCTGTGGTTCGACGACGAGGCCACCGACGCGGTGATCGTGGAGATCCGCACCACGAACAGCGTCGGCCTGCTCTACCGGCTGGCCGGTGCCCTCGAGTCGTGCGCGGCGGACATCCGGGCCGCGCGGGTCAGCACCCTGGGCCCGGCCGCGGTCGATGCGTTCTACGTCGTGCTGCCGCACGCCGCCGATCCGGCGACGGTAAGGGCGCGGATCGAGACGGCGCTGGAGACCGCCGCGTCCGGCCGGCCGGCCGGCTGACCCAGGGCGCTCCACACGTGTAGCAGTCCTGGCCGTGCTCGCCATAACCTGCTCGTCGGTGGTGCCATGGGGACATGGAGGTGCCGACGTACATTCTGCGCGCCGCCGGCGTGACACCGACCGGCGTGACGCTTCCGGCGCGCGAGTCGACGGCGTGGCTGGTACGCCGGCGGACGGAGCTGGCGGTGTTGCGGCGGCTGGATCCGACCCGGTGGCCGGCAGCTGAACGTGAGGCACTGGCGGACATCGCGTGGCTGCACGGGTTCCTCGCCGAGTTGAGCACCACCGGATTCCCGGCCCCCGGCCGGTAGAGATGGATGCCGGCGGTAGCTGGACGGTCTGTGACGGTGCGGTGTGGGAGCTCGTGACCTACCTGCCGGGGGAGGTGGTCGGGTGGCGATCCCGTCCGTCTCTGGCGGAGGTCGGACACCTCCTGGCCCGCTACCACGACGCCGCCGCGACGATAACCCCTGTCGGACAGCGGCCTCGCGCGTTTGCTCTGGACCGGATCGTCGCGCTGCCGAGCCACGGGGTATTGCAGTGCTGGTTGGGCGAGTTGGCCGACGACTTGGCGCGGATCGGCCACCGGGAAGCGGAGGGCTGGTCATTCATGGCGACTTCACCGCGCACAATGCGCTCGCGTCCGGGCAGCCGCCACGCACAGACGGCGCGATCGACTTTGCCCTGGCACACGTCGAGGCCGCGCCGGTAGGGCGCGTAATGCCGCGACGACGACCAAGTGCTCGTCGACGCCATGCTCTGCCTGCTCGATCACAGGTGACCGCGCCGCGAGCGCGGCGGGATCGGTGCTCACCTCGCGGCGACGGCGTAACACGCGCCATCGATCAATGCTCGCGCGGGCCAGGCACCGGTTGGCATACCCGAGCGGATTCCCGGTGATCCGGGGCCATCGGGTGGAGACCGACACCAGCACCTACTGCAGCAGATCCTCCGCGTGTTGCCAGTCACCACACAGCCCGAACGCGGCGTGCAGCGGTCGATCCCCGTGCGCCTCGACGAACTCGTCGAACTGCGCACGAACAAGATGAGCATCCTCGTCACGTGCCACCGGCCGGCTCGCCCTCCGCCGCCCGCGACATCCCGACCATCAACACGACGCCACCGGCAGACAGGTTGCTCGCCGGCCGGACCGGAACGCAACGGGGAAGTGCCGTCTCCCCGACCCGCCCGGTGCGCTCGGGCTCGGCGGCGAGCAGCCCCCGGAAAGCACGCGGATTGACACTGCAATGAGCGGCCCGGCTAGACCGTCCAAGGATTGATCAGGTCGATGCCGGTGGCATCGAAGTCACCGGTGTTCCGGGTGGCGAGGGTTGCCTGCCGGGACAGGCAGATCGCGGCGATCTGCGCGTCGGCGGCGGGTATGGGCCGGCCGGCGCGCTCGCGGCCGACGACGATCCTCGCGTATCGACGGGCCGCCCGGGCGTCGAATGGCAGGATCGCCTCGCCGTAATCGGCAAACACCGTGGCTGCGGTCGCCGCCAACCGGTCCCGACGGCGGCCGTCGGGAAGCCGGGCGATGCCGTGCTCGATCTCGGCAAGCGTGACCGCGGTTGTGCACAATCGCCCGGCAGCATCGGCCCATCCAAGGACCGTCGGGTCCGGTCTCTCGCGCATCATCTCCGAGACGACGTTGGTGTCGATGACAATCACGACCGGTCCGACAGGTCGGCCGCCCGCGGCATGTCGTGCCGCGCGGGAGTCTCGAGCTCGACACCGCCCATTGCCGCGAAAAGCTCCCGGATCGCTTGGGCAAGGTTGCGTCCGTCATCCTCGCCCGCAGCGACCGCGTCGGTGAGGATCGCCCGGGCCTCGGCCTCCATCGACCGTCCGTGGCGGGCCGCCCGCACCTTCAGCCGACCTGCCACCGTGTCGTCGAGGTCGCGCACACTGATCGCCGCCACAATGATTCCTCCTGCTGGCAATGCTAGCAGGAGCGCCGGTCGCTCGACACAATTCGACTGGCAGGCGCGTCAGTGGCCCCGGGCTGAGTCGGTCCGCAGGAAGCTCGGCACGTTGTCGGCGATGGTCACGAGCGCCTCGGCCCGCGCCCGCAGTTGCTGCACCGACGTGCGGGGCCCGCTCGCGACGAGGTCGGAGCCGAGGACCTGCCAGTAGAACGGCTCGACGGCCAGCAGCCCCTCGACCGCGCGCGGGTTGAGCATCGCGACGGCGTACTGCCGGGACTTGGCGTAGACGCGGTGATAGCGGTTGAAGGTCTCGTCCTCGATGTCGATGTCCATCCGCGTGAGGCCGGGCGCGACGATGCCGACGAGCTTCTCGGGCCCCACGCTCATCGGCGGCAGCGGGAAGCCCAGGCTCACGGTGACGACGGACAGCGTGGTCGTGGTCGAGTCGTCGCCGCTGCCCGTGGTGTAACGGTAGTGGAACATCGCGCACGATCGGCCGCGGACGGTACCGGACAGGACGTCGAACGCCTTGCGCGAGCGACCCTGACCGAACGGCCTGCTCTTCCACCGCGTGGTGAAGCCCGGGTCCTGCCGGGCGTACCGCAGCCCGAGGGCGTCAGCGGTACGCCGCGTCGCGCGCCGCTGGAGCAGGTGCAGGACGCTGCCGCCGATCGCGAGAGCGATCACCAGCACGGCGATCGCGATGATCCAGAGCGGGACGAAACCGACCCGGCCGGTCCCGCTCAGTGTGGACAGGACCCGATGCGTATTCCCCGTGAAGGCGATCGCGACGTACCCGATCACCATTAGCGGAGCGAGCGCTGCGACGACGCGGCGTGCCCACCAACCGGGCGTCGCCTGCCATCGCTCCGGCGGCTCGTGTCGTGTCGGCAGCATGCTCATCGGCAGTGCGACGAATCCAGGGATCCGACAGTTCCGCCGATCGACCGGCCCCGGTGGTGAACTACCCTGAACGCTGGTCCAGGCACCCCGGGTCACACCGACGAGCAGAGGGAACCGCACCGTGTTCGACACCTTGTCCGACCGGCTCGAGAAGGTCTTCACATCGCTGCGCGGCAAGGGTCGGCTCTCCGAGACCGACATCACCGCGACCTGCCGCGAGATCCGGATCGCCCTGCTCGAGGCGGATGTCGCGTTGCCCGCGGTCAAGGCCTTCATCGGCGCCGTGCGGGAGCGCGCGGGCGGGGTCGAGGTCTCCAAGGCGCTGAACCCGGCGCAGCAGGTCATCAAGATCGTCAACGAGGAGCTCATCGGCATCCTCGGCGGCGAGACCCGGCGGGTGCGCTTCGCCAAGAACCCGCCGACCGTCATCATGCTCGCGGGCCTGCAGGGCGCCGGCAAGACCACGCTCGCCGGCAAGCTCGGTGTCTGGCTCCGCGCGCAGGGGCACACCCCGATGCTGGTCGCGGCCGACCTGCAGCGCCCCAACGCGGTGACGCAGCTGCAGGTCGTCGGGGATCAGGCCGGCGTGGCGGTCTACGCGCCGCACCCGGGCGCATCCAGCGGCCCGATTCCACCGGAAGCCCCATCCGATCCGGTGGCCGTCGCCAGGTCCGCCATTCCGGTGGCCCAGCAGCGCATGCACGACGTCGTCATCATCGACACCGCCGGCCGGCTGGGCGTCGACGCCGAGATGATGGCGCAGGCGGCCGCGATCCGGCAGGCCACCCAGCCGGACGAGGTGCTCTTCGTCGTCGACGCGATGATCGGGCAGGACGCGGTCACGACGGCCGAGGCCTTCCGCGACCAGGTCGGTTTCACCGGGGTCGTGCTGGCCAAGCTCGACGGCGACGCCCGCGGCGGCGCGGCGCTGTCGGTGCGCTACGTCACCGGCGTACCGATCCTCTTCGCCTCGACGGGTGAGAAGCTGGCGGACTTCGACGTCTTCCACCCGGAGCGGATGGCCTCGCGCATCCTCGGGATGGGCGACATGCTCACGCTCATCGAGCAGGCCGAGGCGACCTTCGAGGCCGACGAGGCCGAGAAGATGGTCGGCAAGCTCAGCAAGCCGAATGAGTTCGGCCTCGACGATTTCCTCGAGCAGATGCTCGCGATCCGCAAGATGGGTCCGATCTCCGGGCTGCTCAACATGCTGCCCGGGATGGGGCAGTTCAAGGAGCAGCTCAACTCCGTCGACGACAAGGATATCGATCGCACCGCGGCGATCATCCGCTCGATGACGCCGGGAGAGCGGGCCGAGCCGAAGTTGATCAACGGCTCGCGGCGGGCCCGGATCGCGAAGGGCTCCGGAGTCGCCGTCTTCGACGTCAACCAGCTCGTCGAGCGGTTCTTCGAGGCCCGCAAGATGATGTCGGCGATGGCCGGCGGTGGCGGTGTTCCCGGGATGCCGGCGATGCCGGGGTTGCCGGGGGCGCGGCGTACGACGAAGAAGGTCGCGGCCAAAAAGGGCCGGGGCAAGGCCAAGGGCGGGCAGGGCAAGCGGAGCCGCGTGGCCGCGCAGCAGCGCCGGGAGCGGCCCGAGGGGCAGGGACCAGCGATGCCGGATCTCCCGAACGGCATGCCGCCCGGCTTCGGTGCCCTCGGCGACACGGGCGGCTTCCCGCTGCCGGACGGCGATTCGCTGGACGTGTCGAAGCTTAATTTCCCGAACCAGAGGTAGCTTCCGTGCTCGTCACACCCGACCTGCACGTGCGGGGCGTGCTGTTGCCGGGGTACGACGAGCGCGACCTCTGGGTCCGCGCCGGCACGATCGCCGCCGGGCCGGTGCCGGGCGCGGAGACCGTCGCCCGGTCCGGCTTCGTCCTGCCGGGCCTAGTCGACGCCCACTGCCACATCGGCCTCTCGCCCGCGGGCATTCACCACGACCACGCCGGGCAGCTGGCGCAGGCGTACACCGAGCGCGACGTCGGCGCCCTGCTGCTGCGCGATGCCGGATCGCCCGTCGACACCCGCTGGCTGCAGCACCGCGACGACGTACCCCGCCTGATCCGCGCCGGCCGGCACCTGGCCCGCACCGGGCGTTACCTGCGCGACCTCGCGCTCGAGCTCGAACCCGAGCAGCTGCCCGACGCGATCGAGGCCCAGGCCCGCGCCGGCGACGGCTGGGTCAAGATCGTCGGCGACTGGATCGACCGATCGGTCGGCGACCTGGCACCGGAATGGCCGCGGGAAACGGTCTTTCAGGCGGTACGCCGTGCGCACGCCGCCGGCGCGAAAGTCGCGGTGCACACCTTCGGGGAGGAGGCGCTGCCCGACCTGATCGAGGCCGGCGTGGACTCGATCGAGCACGGCACCGGCCTGACCGATGACCTTATCGGCGCGATGGCCGCGCGCGGCACCGCGCTCGTGCCGACCCTGATCAATGTCGACAACTTCCCGGCCATCGCCGAATCGGCCAGCCGGTTTCCGGCGTACGCCGCCCGGATGCGGAGACTGCACGAGAGCTCGCGGGCGCGACTTCGGGCGGCGTACGACGCGGGCGTGCCGATCTACGCAGGCACCGACGCCGGCGGCCAACTCCCGCACGGCCGCGTGGTCGACGAGATCCGTGCCTTGCACGACGCCGGCCTGTCGGCCAGCGACGCCCTCGCCGCCGGGTCGTGGGGTGCCCGGGAGTGGCTCGGTTGTCCAAGTCTCAGCCCCGGCGCACCGGCGGACTTCGTCGTCTACGACCGCGACCCGCGCACGGACCTCGCCGTGCTGGCCGAGCCGGCCCGCATCGTGCTCCGCGGCAAGGTCGTCCGGTGACGGGTACGCCGGCGG
>JBBSHJ010000098.1:0-11740 GCA_038253135.1 Mycobacteriales bacterium
CCGATCGCCCGCCGTGGCATGCGGACCGGTTTGGTGCCCGATTCGTGGGCGCGGGTCGAGCACGGTAAATGGGCCGAGGAGATGACTGAAGAGAAACGCAAGGAGCCGCGGCCCGCGGACACCGAAGGCGACTTAAATACTGAGTCGACTTAAATCCAGTCGCGGTCCACGCACCGACGGGCGATCTTGCGCACAGCGGGCGTGAGTGGGCCGTCTCTGGTGAGGAACTCGACCAGCGCGAAGACGTCCAGCAGCCGCGCTCGGGCCTCCCAACCTTCGCTGAGGCGACCGCCAGCGTCACGGAAACCGGTCACGAAACCCTCGATGTAGCCGGGAGGAAGCCGGTCGCTGTGCCGGAGCATGTTTGCGACGTCGACGAGCGGTGAGGCGGCGAAGGCGAACTCCCAATCCAGGACCGCGGCGACTTCCCAGACCCCGCCCGGGCCGCCGCGGACGAGGATGTTCTTGGGGTTGAAATCGGCGTGCACCAGCGCCGGCGGATCGTCCAGACCGGCGAGGGCGCCTGCCTCGCGGCGGACCAGGGACGCGTAGTCGGCGAGCAGGGGATCGTCCGTCCCGGTCAGCCGGTCCGAGACGTAGGCATGGAGTTGCTCGGCGACCGGGGTTGCGGCCAGCGACCGGCCGACGTCGAGGTCGGCGCTGACGAAGAAACCGCTGGTCGCGAACCGCACCGTGCCGATGCCGGCCAGGATGGTGCCGACAGCGTGACCGACCCGCGCCGCCGCAGCCTGATCCAGCGACGGAAGCAGGTCCTGCAGCAGCACACCGTCGAGCCACTCGGTCAGCGTCACCGGGTCGCCGCAGACCGATCCGTCCACGTCGGCGTACACCCCGCGGGGTACCGGTACCGTTCCGCGCAGGCGGGCCGCGATGGTCGCCTCGGCGCCCGCCGCGACCGGGCCGTTGCGGTGCCGGCGCAGGCAGTAGGTGGCGTCCGGTTCGGCCATCTCGAGGGCGTAGACGTTGCCGCTGTAGCCGCCGGCCGCCGGGCGGACCCGGCGGATCGGACGAGATCCGAACGCCGACGCGACGACGGCCCGGGCCAGGTCCTCGACGTCCATCCGGAAAGCGTAGGTCAGATCGCCCGCGATTCCATCGGTGCCTCGATCGTCGCCGGGTCGACGGTCGCGCGCCCGCGCCGGCGCTGCTGCGATTCCAGGAAGGTCGCCAGACGCGAGAGCAGATAATTGACCGCGATATACATCGCCGCGAGCACGATCGCGGTGGGAATGATGTTGTCGTACTGCTCATAGATTGTGCGGCCGCGGCGGATCAGCTCCTGGTACGACACGATGTAGCCGAGAGAGGTGTCCTTCAGCACCACGACGCATTGGCTGATGATGGCCGGTAACATCGCCCGGACGGCCTGCGGAATGAGCACAAGCCGCATGACTTGTGACTTGGACATGCCCACCGAATAGGCCGCCTCCCGCTGTCCGCGGGGGACGGCGGCGATGCCGGCTCGGAAGGTCTCCGACAGAACGGCGCCGTTGTACAGGGTCAAACCGATGACCAGCGGCCAGAGCGTGCCGAGCGTCTTGCCCCATGCGATGAAGAAGAAAAGGATCAGCAGCAGCACCGGTGTGGCCCGCAGGACCTCGACGATGACGACGAACAGGTATCGCACGGCCCGCAGCTCGGACAGCCGGCCGGCGCAGAAGATGACGCCCGCCACGATGGACAGGGCGATCGACAGGCCGGCGGCCTTGAGCGTCAATTTCAATCCGGGGATGAGGGTGTTCTGCCAGATTTTCTGGTTGTTGAAGGGCTTCCATTTGGCCGAGTCGAAGATGCCCTCGCTGGCGAGTTTCCAGGTGACCAACGCCACGACGCCGGCCACGATCAGCCCGCCGACGAGCGAGACCATCAACTGGTGGCGCCGATACGACGGCCCGGGCGCGTCGTACAGCACGGATTTCGGCTGGGTCGGACGCCGACGGCGGCGCCTTGATCCGGCGACCTGGCCGGCGCTCATCGGCCCACCGCCAGTCTGTGCTCCAGCAATCTGAAGACGGCCGCGATGAGCAGGCACAGGATGACGTACCCCAGCGCGATGCCGCCGAACAGCCAGTACAACGCATCGGGGAAATCGCGGGCCAGGCTGTCGAGCTGATAGGTGGCCTCGCGGTTGCCGAACGCCTCGGCGATGGACGTGTTCCGCGCCAGCGCGATCAGGATGCTCCCGATCGGTGGGATCGCCGCTCGAATGGCCTGCGGCAGGACGACGTACCGCAGCGTCTTGCCGAACGTCATGCCGATCGCCCGGGCCGCCTCCGCCTGCCCCCTGTCCACCGTGTTGATCCCCGAGCGGACCGCCTCACACACGAACGCGGCGGTGTATGCGGACAGGGCGATCACCGCCCGCCAGTAGAAGGACATCTGCAGATTGAGCGTCGGCAGACCGAAGACGAAGAGGATGAACAGCAGCAGCAGGGGGGTGTTGCGAAAGACATTGACGTACGACGTCGCGGCCAGCCGTACCGGCGGGCTGGGGGACACCCGCATCGCGGCGAGGATCACGCCGAGGACCACCGCGCAGAGGGCCGACATCGCGGCCAGGCGGATGGTCAGCGCAAATGCGGTGAGGATGTCGTCGGCATGGTCGGCGAGGACATGCATCGGCCCCTCCTTCCCGAATCGCCCGTGCCCGGTCGGCGGCCGCCGGCTCGAACGGGGATGGCGGCCGGCGGTGAGGAGATCAGTAGCGGTCGACCTTGGGCGGTTTCGGAGCCTTGACCCCGGCCTTGCCCAACGTGCTGTCGAAGGCGGTCTTCCAGGTGCCGTCCTTCTCGGCACCCTCGATGGTGTCGTTGAGGAAGGACCGGAAATCCGCGTCGCCCTTCTTCAGACCCATGCCGTAGTTCTCGGTGCTGAATGCGTCGCCGACGACCTTGAGCTCGTCCGGGGACTTGGAGGCGAAGCCCAGCAGGATCGCACCATCGGTCGTGACGGCGTCAACACTGCCGTTCTTGAGCTGGTCGACGCACTCGGTGTAGGTGTCGAACGGGACCGGATTGGCGCCGTACTTCGTCTCGACCGTGTCGATCGAGGTCGATCCGGTGACCGAGCAGACCTTCTTGCCCTTCAGGTCCTCGGGTCCCTTGATCGAGTCGTCGTCCTTCTTGACCAGGAGTTGCTGACCGGTGACGTAGTACGGCCCGGCGAAATCGACCAGCTTCTTGCGCTTGTCGGTGATCGAGTAGGACCCGATCATGATGTCGATCGTGCCGGTGCGGACGAAGGTCTCGCGGTTCTTGGAGACGACCTCCTTGAACTGCACCTGTTTCGGGTCGTTCGGATCGAGACCCAGCTTGCTGGCCACGATCTTCGCCATCTCGATGTCGAACCCCTCGAACTTGCCCGACGCAGCGTTCTGGAACGCCACCCCGGGCTGATCCTTCTTCGTGCCGATCACGATCGTGCCCTTGCTCTTGAGCTTCGCCATCGTCGTACCGGCCTTGAACGACGCCGAGGTGTCGACCTTGGGCGTGTCACCGGATCCGGTCGACGTGTCATCACCACTGCTACACGCCGCGGTGGCGGTCAGCGCCGCGGCGGCAACCAGAACGGCTGCTCGTCGTGGAAACACAGCTCGTCGTAGAAACATCGTGTTCTCCTTTCGCGAGCCGGTACGGCGCGACCGCCCGACTGCCGTGGATGTGCATCCTCAGTGGCTGAGCACCTTGGAGAGGAAATCCCTGGCCCTCTCCGACCGGGTGTTGTCGAAGAACTCGTCGGGCGGTGCTGACTCGACGATCTGCCCCTCGGACATGAAGACGACCCGGTGGGCCGCTCGGCGGGCGAACCCCATCTCGTGCGTGACGACGAGCATTGTCATGCCGTCCCGGGCGAGGCCGGTCATCACCTCGAGGACCTCGTTGATCATTTCCGGGTCGAGCGCCGAGGTCGGCTCGTCGAACAGCATCAGCTTCGGCTGCATCGCGAGCGCACGGGCGATGGCGGCGCGCTGCTGCTGGCCACCCGAGAGCTGGGCCGGATACTTCTGCGCCTGGCTGCCGATCCCGACGCGATCGAGCAGGGAGCGGGCGGTCTGTTCCGCGGCCTTGCGGGACACGCCCGCGACCTTGACCGGTCCGATCGTCACGTTGTCGAGGATCGTCTTGTGCGAGAAGAGGTTGAAGCTCTGGAACACCATGCCCACCTCGCTGCGCAGGCGGGCCAGTGCGCGCCCCTCCTGCGGCAGCGGGCGGCCGTCGAAGTCGATCGTGCCGGAGTCGATCGGTTCGAGCCGGTTGATGGCGCGGCACAGTGTCGACTTGCCGGACCCGGACGGGCCGATGATGACCACCACCTCGCCGGGCGCGATGCGCAGGTCGATGTCGTCCAGGACGTGCAGATCGCCGAAGTACTTGTGGACGCCGGCCATCGCGACCAACGGGATATCCTGACTCGTCGAATCGCCGATCACCTCACGGTCCGCTGTCATAACGGGAGCCTAAGGGATCGCAAGGAGATCGTGGCGATCCACACGCGAGGTTCGGAGTGCTCCGAACGGCTCGGAGAGGGAGCAAATGCCACGCACGTACGACGTCCGCACGTTCGGGTGCCAGATGAACGTGCACGATTCCGAGCGGCTGGCCGGTCTGCTCGAGGCCGCCGGCTACATCCCGGCCGCCGACGGCTCGGAGGCGGACGTCGTCGTCTTCAACACCTGCGCGGTGCGGGAGAACGCCGACAACCGCCTCTACGGCAACCTCGGCCAGCTCGTCCCCGCGAAAAAGGCGCGGCCCGGGATGCAGATCGCGGTCGGTGGCTGCCTGGCCCAGAAGGATCGCGGCGAGATCACCCGCCGGGCACCGTGGGTCGACGTCGTCTTCGGCACTCACAACATCGGCGCCCTGCCGGTGCTGCTGGAGCGCGCTCGGCACAACCGCGAGGCGCAGGTCGAGATCATCGAGGCGCTCTCGACCTTCCCGTCCGACCTGCCGGCGCGCCGCGAGTCGTCGTACGCCGCCTGGGTGTCGATCTCCGTCGGCTGCGACAACACCTGTACCTTCTGCATCGTGCCGTCGCTGCGCGGCAAGGAGACCGACCGGCGCACCGGTGACGTGCTCGCAGAAGTCGAGGCGCTCGCGGCGCAGGGCGTCCTCGAGGTCACGCTGCTCGGCCAGAACGTGAACTCCTACGGGCGCTCGTTCGGCGATCGGCTCGCCTTCGGCAAGCTGCTGCGCGCCTGCGGGCACGTGCCCGGGCTCGAACGGGTGCGGTTCACGAGCCCGCACCCGCGCGATTTCACCGGCGATGTGATCGCGGCCATGGCCGAGACGCCCAACGTGTGCCACCAGCTGCACATGCCGCTGCAGTCGGGCTCTGACGCCGTGCTGCGCGCCATGCGCCGCTCCTACCGCAGGGAGCGTTACCTCGGCATTCTCGACTCGGTGCGCGACGCGATGCCCGACGCGGCGATCACGACGGACATCATCGTCGGCTTCCCCGGTGAGACCGAGGCCGACTTCACCGAGACGCTCGACGTGGTCCGCCGGTCCCGTTTCGCCGGAGCGTTCACGTTCCAGTACTCCGCGCGAGCCGGTACGCCGGCAGCGACGATGCCCGGGCAGGTACCGAAGGACGTCGTCCAGGACCGCTACGAGCGGCTCGTCGCCCTACAGGAGGAGATCGCCTGGGTCGAGAACAAGCGGCTGCTCGGCTCCGAGGTCGAGGTCCTGGTGACCGCCGGCGAGGGGCGCAAGGACGCGGCCACCCACCGGTCGACCGGTCGGTGCCGCGACGGTCGGCTGATCCACTTCGCCGGGACGGACGCGATCCGCCCCGGCGACGTCGTCGAGACGACGGTCACCTATGCGGCGCCGCACCATCTCGTCGCGGACGGTCCCATCCGCACCCACCGGCGTACCCGCGCCGGTGACGCCACCGCAGCCGGTGCGCGCCCGGTCACCGGCGTGTCGCTCGGCCTGCCCGCCGTTCCCGCGCGGGCCTGATCGCAAGGAGTGGGGCACCCGCCGTCAGCGGCCGGCCCGCTCCGCATCTCGCAGCCACGTACGGCGCGCCTCGAGTGCGGCCTCGGCCTCGGCGATTCGGTCCTGATCACCCGCGTTGCGGGCGCGAGCGAGGGCGTCTTCGGCCCGTTCGACCGTCTCGCGCATCTTCACGAGCAGCGGGTTCTCCGGTGCGGGGGGACGAATCGCCGATCCCGCCGACCGGGTCCGCTGCTCGGCGGCGCGCATCCGGGTGTCGAGTGCGCCGATGGCCTCGCGCGGGACGTGCCCGACCGCGTCATACCGTTCCTGCAACGTGCGGAGCGCGTTCTGCGCGCCGGCCGGGTCGCGCTCGGAGTCCAGGGCCTCCACCTCGGCGATGATGGCTTCCTTGGCCTCCCGGTTCCTGCGCTCCTCGGCGTCCCGCGCGCCGAACGCCTCGCTGCGGGCGGTGAAGAACCGGTCCTGCGCGTTCCGGAACCGCTGCCACAGCGCGTCGTCCGCCGACCGCTGCGCGCGGCCGGTCGCCTTCCACTCGGCCATGAGCGATTTGAGTCTGCTGGCTGCCGGACCCCACTCGGTCGACTCGGCCAGCTTCTCCGCTTCCACCACGAGCTTCTCCTTCGCCACGCGGACCTGATCGCGCTGCTGATCCAGCTGCGCGAAGTGGCTGCCACGGTTGCGGATGAAGGTGTCCCTCGCCGCGCGGAACCGGTGCCACAGCGCGTCGTCCGCCTGCCGGTCGACGCCCTTGATGGCGCGCCAGTCCTCGACGATGGTCCGCAGCCGGTCACCGCCTGCCTTCCAGTTGCCCTCGGCCGCGGCGATCTGCTCGGCTTCGGCGACCAGCGCCTCTTTCGCGGCGATCGCCTGCTGCTTGCGCTGCCTGCGGCGCTCCGCGGCCCGCTCCTCGTGTACGCCGGCGCTCTCGATCAGCGCCTGCAACCGAGCATCCAGCGCGGCAAGGTCGCCGACGATCTGGTCTTCTGACAGCAGCTTGCGCAATTTCGCTGCCTGGCTACGGATCGCTTTCGGATCCGCACCGTCGGCATCGAGGCGCCGCTCCATCAGCTCGACCTCCACGACGCGATCGGCATAGCGGATCGCGAAGTGCTCCAAGCCGGCATGGGCATCTCCGGCCTGCCAGGAGCCGACCGGGCGCTCGCCGCCGTCCGGCGTGCGCACGTAGACGGTCCCGTCCGGGTCCACGCGCCCGAAGCTCGCCGCCGCTGACACGTCCGCGCCATGATGCGCCACCGCCGGCGCCGATGCACCGGGCCGCGGCACGGCCGCGATTCCGGGTGGCGGCGCGGGTACGGCGGGAGGCCCTGGCCGCGGGGGAGCGCTCGGCATGGGCGCGGAGCGCGGTGGTGCGTCGTTGCGGAGGGAGGTGATCGGAGGAGCCGGCGCCGCAGCGCCGGACGAGGGTGCGGGTTCCTTTTCGGATCTCGCACCGCCAGCGCTGTCGGCCGACTCGGCTGGCGCCGGAGTCGCGACGTGCTGCCCGTCGCGTTCGGATGTCATCCGGGCATTCTCACACGCACGCGGCGGGCTGGGCACGCCGTCGGCACGATCATTGGCCCAGGGTCCGGTGATGCGCGAGGATCCGGAGGTGCGTTCCGCGCCGGGCTGCGGCGGCCGGCCCGAGGCAACCGACGGGCCGGCGCTCATCGTGCTGTGCGGGCCAACCGCGGCAGGCAAATCCGCTGCCGCCGTCGCCCTTGCCGAGCGGGTCGACGGCGAGATCGTCAACGCCGACTCGATGGCGACCTACATCGGCATGGAGATCGGCACGGCCAAGCCGACGCCGGCGGAGCGCCGTGGCATCGGGCACCACTGCTACGACATCTGGACCGTGCGCCAGCCGGCGGCCGTAGCGGAATACTCCCGGCTGGTCCGCGCGCGCAGCGGCGAGATCCAGGCCCGGGGCCGGGTGCCGATCCTGGTCGGCGGGTCCGGCCTCTACGTGCGCGCGATCGTCGACGACATCGCGTTCCCGGGGACCGACCCGGCGATCCGCATGCGTCTCGAGCGCGACCTCGCCGAGAGCGGTCCGGAATCGCTGCACGCCCGGCTGAGCGCCGCCGACCCCGTCGCGGCCGCCTCGATCCTGCCCCGCAACGGGCGCCGCATCGTCCGGGCGCTCGAGGTCATCGAGCTCTCGGGCCGGCCCTTCTCGGCGACCATGCCGGCGTACGACGCGCGCCCGGACGTCGTGCAGATCGCCCTCGACCGGCCCGACCTGGACGACCGCGTACAGGCCCGGGTGGACGCGATGTGGCGGCGTGGGCTGGTCGACGAGGTGCGCATGCTCGAGCGTCAGGGACTGCGCGAGGGCCCGACGGCATCGCGCGCACACGGTTACGCGCAGGTGCTGGCCATGTTCGACGGCGAGTACGACGCCGCCGGTGCGCGCGCCGCGACGGTGCGGGCGACCCGGCGATTCGCCCGGAGGCAACGGTCATGGTTCCGCCGCGACCCCCGCCTGCACTGGATCGACTCGTCCACCGATCCCGTGCCCGCCGCCCTCCGGCTGATCGAGCGCCCGGCTACGCTTGACCCGTGACGATCCGTTCCGCCACGGGCCACGGCACTGTCGCATTGGTGCCTTCGCCCTTGTCGGCTGTGCGCGCTCGGGTGCTGCGGTGACGATCCGTTCCGCCAAGGGCCACGGCACGGAGAATGACTTCGTCCTCGTCGACGGCGACGACCTGCCCGAGCTGACCGCCGGGCTGGCGCGGGCGCTGTGTGACCGTCGCGCGGGCGTCGGTGCGGACGGGGTGCTGCGGGTCGACCGGCGCGAGGGCCACTGGTTCATGGACTTCCGCAACGCCGACGGGTCGCTCGGCGAGACGTGCGGCAACGGCATCCGGGTGTTCGCCCGCTACCTCGTCGCCACCGGGCGGGCCGAGCCCGGAGCGCTCGAGGTCGGCACCCGCGCGGGTCTCAAGCAGATCGACGTACCGGCGCTCGGGGACATCACGGTCGACATGGGCGCGCCGCGGTTCCTCCCCGATCGCCCGGTCGTGGCGGGCGTCTCGGGCGTCCTGCCCGGTACTGCGATCTCGATGGGCAACCCGCATGTGGTCGTCGTGCTCGACTCGGAGGCTGACCTCGCCGCGCTCGACCTGAACCATGCCCCGGTGCCCGCCCCGGCGCTGGCGGGCGGGCAGAACGTGGAGTACGTCGTCCGCACGGGCCCCCGCTCGATCGCCATGCGGGTGCACGAGCGGGGCGTGGGGGAGACCCGGTCCTGCGGCACCGGCACCTGTGCGGCCGTGGCCGCGGTTGCCGGCACCGACGACGGTGCGCGGGACGCCGACTGGGCCGTCAGCGTGCCCGGCGGGCAGCTCGGCGTGCGGTGGACCTCGGCCGGGTCGATGCGCATGACAGGGCCCGCGGTTCTCATCTGGCAGGGCACGCTCGACGAGCAGTGGTACGCCGCCGCGGCAGCCGGCTGAGCGCACGCCCGTTCGAAACCGGCGTGCCTCTGCGGCCCGCACCTGTCACCATGGGGTCTACATGACTGACACGCAGACGCAGAGCGAGCCGGACTCCACCGTGACCGACGAGTCCGCCGCCGAGAGCCACCCCACCCATCAGCCGCCCGAGCCCCCTGACTTCTTCACCGCCGACGGCGAGGGGCTGGAGCTGGCCGAGCGCAACGCGCTGCGGCGCGTGGCCGGCCTTGCGACCGAGCTCACCGACATCACCGAGGTCGAGTACCGCCAGCTCCGGCTCGAGCGGGTCGTCCTGGTCGGGGTCTGGACCGAGGGCACCGAGGACGAGGCCGAGACGTCGCTCGCCGAGCTGGCCGCCCTGGCCGAGACGGCCGGCTCCCGGGTGCTCGACGGCGTCGTACAACGCCGCCACAAGCCCGACCCGGCCACCTACATCGGCTCCGGCAAGGCGCGGGAGCTGCGCGACATCGTCGCCGCGACCGGCGCGGACACCGTCATCTGCGACGGCGAGCTCAGCCCTGGCCAGCTCCGCCAGCTCGAAGAGGTGGTCAAGGTCAAGGTGGTCGACCGCACCGCCCTGATCCTCGACATCTTCGCGCAGCACGCACGCAGCAAGGAGGGCAAGGCGCAGGTCGAGCTCGCCCAGCTGCAATACCTGACCACGCGGTTGCGGGGCTGGGGTGACTCGCTGTCCCGGCAGGTCGGTGGACGCGCGGCCGGCGGCGTCGGCATTGGTGGTCGTGGCCCTGGCGAGACCAAGATCGAGCTCGACCGCCGCCACATCGGCACCCGCATGGCGCGGCTACGCCGGCAGCTCGTCGGCATGGAGAAGGCGCGGCTGACCAAGCGCAAGGAGCGGGTACGCCGCGAGGTCCCGAGCGTGGCGATCGCCGGCTACACCAACGCTGGCAAGTCCAGCATCCTCAACCGGTTGACCGGGGCCGGTGTGCTGGTGGAGAACGCGCTGTTCGCGACCCTCGACCCGACGGTCCGGCGCGCACGCACGACCGACGGCCGCGTCTTCACCCTCACCGACACGGTCGGTTTCGTCCGCCACCTCCCGCACCAGATCGTGGAGGCGTTCCGGTCGACGCTGGAGGAGGTGGCCGACGCCGACCTGGTGCTGCATGTTGTCGACGGCTCGCACCCCGATCCGCGCGCCCAGCTGGCCGCCGTACGCGAGGTGCTGGCCCAGATCGACGCGCAAGGCGTTCCGGAGCTGATCGTCGTCAACAAGATCGACACGGCCGACCCGCAGACGCTGACCACCCTGCGACGCTCCATCCCGGACGCCGTCTTCGTCTCCGCGCGCACCGGTGAGGGCCTGGATGCCCTCATCGCCGCGCTGGACGAGCGAGTGCCCCGTCCGGAGGTCGAGCTCACCGCGCTGCTGCCCTATGACCGCGGGGATCTGCTGTCCCGGGTGCACGACGCCGGCGAGGTGCTCACGGTCGAGCACCGGCCGGAGGGGACGCTCGTGCGGGCACGGGTGCACGCCGACCTGGCCGCGGCGCTGGAGCGTTACGCGCCGGTGCACCGCTAAGAGCTACCCTTGCCGGGGGCGTTCGTCCCCGGAGCTCCGTCCCCGAGCCCATGATGCCGCCCTGGCAAAACCAGCTCTCGACGCTCGCTGTCAAGGTTGCGGACCGGATACGGAACCGGTGTCGCTGGACGTGCACCCCCCGATCCGGCGTACGGTAGGCACAGAAGCCCTCGGCAGGGCATCGGGACAGGCACGACCAGCTGAGCGCGTCAACCATCTGACAGGAGTCACCCATGGGTTCGCTTTCGCCGTGGCACTGGGCCATCATCGTGATCGTTGCGTTCGCGCTCTTCGGCTACAAAAAGTTGCCGGATGCGACCCGCTCGGTCGGCCGGTCGTTGCGCATCTTCAAGTCCGAGATGCAGGACCTCGTCCACAACGACGATGACGGCGAGGACAAGAAGCCCGCCGCGATCGAGGGCAGCGCCAAGCAGCCGACGGCGTCCCCGCAGCCGGTGGCGCAGACCGTGCAGCCGCCGCTCGCCCAGCCCGGGGCCCGGCCGGCCCCCCAGCGGCCGGCGGCACAGCAGCCGACCGTCGACCAGCCGGCCGCACCCGTGCAGCCCTCCGTCGACGCCAACCCGGCCGATGGCAACCCGGCCGACGACACGCCGGTGCCAGCTGGCCGGGCGAACGCTTCCGAGCGCACCTGAGCATCGGATCCATGCAAGGCTGGGCATCACACCCAGCCTGCGTGCAACCGCGCACGACGATCGGGCCCAGAACACGAAGTGGGGGGGGGGGGCCCCCCCGGCCGG
>JBBSHJ010000099.1:0-11657 GCA_038253135.1 Mycobacteriales bacterium
AAAGCCGGCGTCATCACCCGCATCTGGCAACGCATCCTCGCCCTGACCACCGCCATCTGGCACAACGACACCATCGGTGCACCCGTCAAACGATCCCTGACCGCCTACGACCACTGACACGGCTTGGAATTACTCATCTAGTGTGAGGACATGGAGTTCCGACGACTGGGCCGCAGCGGCCTGACGATTTCCGAGATCGCATACGGCAACTGGCTGACCCACGGCAGTCAGGTCGAGGAGGACGCGGCGACCGCGTGCGTGAAGGCCGCGCTGGACGAAGGCATCACCACCTTCGACACCGCCGACGTCTACGCCGGCACCCGGGCCGAGTCGGTGCTCGGCCGCGCCCTCGCAGGGCAGCGCCGGGAGGGCTACGAGCTCTTCACGAAGGTCTTCTTCCCCACCGGGCCGGGCAGGAACGATCGCGGCCTCGGGCGCAAGCACATCATGGAGTCCTGCGAGGCGTCCCTGGGCCGGCTGCGGACCGACCACATCGACCTCTACCAGGCCCACCGGTTCGACAGCGGCACGCCCCTGGAGGAGACCGTCGGCGCGTTCGCCGACCTCGTCCATCAGGGCAAGGTCAACTACATCGGCGTCTCGGAGTGGACCGCCGGAGAGCTCGCGGCCGGGCACGCTCTGGCGCGCGAGGCGGGCATCGCCCTGATCTCCAACCAGCCGCAGTACTCCGCGCTCTGGCGCGTCATCGAACCGGAGGTCGTGCCCGTCAGCGAGCGCCTCGGCATCGGCCAGATCGTGTGGTCGCCGATCGCGCAGGGGGTGCTGACCGGCAAGTACAAGCCCGGTGAGGACTACCCGGCCGGCTCGCGGGCGACCGACGCCAAGGGCGGCGACCAGATGATCGCCAGCTGGCTCAAGGACGACGTCCTCACCCGGGTGCAGAAGCTCCAGCCGCTCGCCGACGAGGCCGGGCTGTCGATGGCCCAGCTCGCCATCGCCTGGGTGCTGCAGAATCCCAACGTCTCTGCGGCGATCGTCGGCGCCTCCCGGCCCGAGCAGGTCAGCGAGAACGTCAAGGCGGCCGGGGTCACGCTCGACGCGAGCCTGATGCAGCGCATCGACGACGTACTCGGCGACGCCGTCACCCGCGACGGCGGCCAGGTCGCCCGCGGCTGACCCGTTCGCCAACACATCGGGCGTCGGCGGGCACCAGCAGGCTGGCGGCCGCGGCGGCCGACAGCGCGGCCCATCGATCCGGTGGGTCGGACCGCTCCAGGCGTACGACGAGCGGCTGCGCCCGCGTCTGCGCGGGCTCCTCGCCGTCCTCGAGCCGGCTGGGCTGGATTTCCGGCCCTCCTCGGCCGCGCGCGATTTTCGGCGGCCGATCGACCAATGGCGCGCGCAGATCCGCGACGTGCGCCGCCGGGTTCCGGTCCGCCGTGGGCGGCTCGCTCACTCGGCGTCGAGGCTCATCGGCCCGGAGATCACGGCGGCACCGTCCAGCAGCACGACCTGATGCACCCCGCCCGACAGCAGCTCGCGCCACGACTCCCCCAGCCAGCTCTCGGCATCGCCACGGCTCGCGAACCGTTCCCACACCGGCTCGGTGAGCTCGTTTCCGTCGGCGTCCTCGTAACGCCAGCGAAAGGTCATCATGCCTCCGGGAATGCTGCGACAGTGGCGGCTCGTCTCCGCCGTGCGGGCCGGATCGGATCCCCAACCCCGTCGAGACACCACTTTTGCAGATCCGGGGGCAGTACGAACCGAGCGGGTGTCGATGCGGCATACTGCTCTCGACATCGCGCAGGGGAAGTCCGGTGCAATTCCGGCGCTGACCCGCAACCGTGAGCCCGCGCACGAGCGGCGGGCGAGCCGGGATACCTGTGCGATGTGACAACTCCCCGATCACCGCCGCGGACTGCGGTGCGGAGTTCCGGTCCCCGCGCGGGCCGGCGTGCCGATGCCGGTACGCCGCCACTGCGGTCGGGTCTCGGAGCGCCCGCCTCGCGGCCGCGCCCAACCAGAGGGACCGACCTTGACCCGACCCGCCCACCGGTTCGCCGCCGGCCTGATCTTCAGCCTCCTCGCCGCCGTCCCGGGCGCGCTCGGCCTACCGCATCTCGCGGCCGCCGCACCGGCGAAGTGCGTCGCGCTCATCATCGACACCGGCGCGGGCAAGCCGACGAGCGACTGCGTGCCGTACGCGCCGGGGTTGACCGGCTCGGCGCTGCTGAAAAAGGCGGGCGTGCAGGTCGCCGTCGCCCCGGACGGGCTCGCCTGCCAACTCGACGGCTATCCCAAGGCCTGCACCAAGGGCGACAGCAAGCACTACTGGTCCTATTACCTGCGCAAGCCCGGCGCGACGAAATGGGACTACGCGCTGAAGGGCCCGGACACCCAGAAGGCGACCGCCGGGGAGACGCAGGCCTGGGTCTACGTCAACGGCAAGGACCGCCAGCCACCGGCCACGCCGTACGCGGCGATCGCGAAGGCGGGCGCTGCCGCCAGCACGTCGCCGAGCACCGCGGCGACCGGCGCCGGCGGTGCGAGCGGTTCGTCACCCGCCGCGAGCGCGAGCACCGGCCCGAGCGCGGCCACGGGTAGCGAGAGCTCCGGCGGAACGTCGGGTTGGTGGTGGATCCTCCTGCCGATCGGCCTGGTCGTCATCGCCGCCGCCGCCGTGCTCGCCCGGCGGCGGCACGCCGCCTGACCCGGTCCGGCGACGCGCCCGCACTCCGAGCGCCCGGCCCGCCCTGCGAAGATGGCCCGATGATCGATTTCGACGACCTCCGACGGGATATCGACGCCCGCGAGGAGTGGTTCGTCGAGCTGCTCCGGGCCAGGCGGGCGCGCGCCGCGCTCCCGGTCCGGGCGCTCGGGCGGTTCGAGACGATCGCCGAATGGTTCGCCGCCGCTCGACGCAGCCAGGACGTCCGTGACCTCGCGCGGGCGCGACTGATCGTCTTCGCCGCCGAGCACGGGATCGCCGAGGCCGATATCTCCGGCCATCCCAAGGACGCGTCCCGCCGCCTCGCCGATGAGATCGAGAGCGGCACCGGCCCGATCGCCGCGCTCGCGGACGGCGCCGGTGCCGGCGTGCGCGTCGTACGCGTCGGTGACGGTCCGAGCCGCCGCATCGACCGGGCCGACGCCCTGACCGAGGAGGAGTTCGACGCCGCGGTCACGCGAGGCGTGGAGGTCGCCAACGAAGAGGTAGACGGCGGTGCCGACCTGCTGATGGTCGCCGCGTCCGGGGTCGCGGTGTCCGCCCCCGCGGCCACGATCGTCGGCGTCATCCTGCGGGCCGACCCGTCATCGGTCACCGGCCGCGGGTCGGGCATCGAGGACGCCGGATGGATGCGCAAGGTGGTCGTGATCCGCGACGCCATGCGCCGGGGTCGGCGGTTCTACGCCGAGCCGGCGGAGCTGCTCAGGACGGCCGGTGGTGCCGATCTCGCCGCCATGGTGGGCTTCTTGATGCAGGCCGGGGTACGACGGACCCCCGTCCTGCTGGACGGTGTCGCCGCCAGCGCCGCGGCCCTGCTCGCCCGTGACATCGCGTGGAGCGCAACGAACTGGTGGCTCGCGTCCTGCACCGGCGAGGAGCCCGCGCACCGGAAGGCCCTGGAAGCCATGACCCTCGAGCCGCTGCTCGACGCGGACATCCGCATCGGCGGCGGAGCCGCCGCGCTGGCCGCGCTGCCGGTGCTGCGCGCGGCGCTGCGGTCGGTCGGCGCGGCGCTCGAGGGGGTCGAGCCCGAGCCCGAGACCACCGAGGAGGCCGCCGACGACCCGGTCCCGGAATCGGACCCGGCCGCCAATGAGGGGAGCGACGAGCTCACCGGCGCGGACCCGGCCGGCGACGCGGACCAGGAGTCACCGGACGCGCATTGGCACCGTTTCGATGACCTGCCGGGTGCCGGGGCCGACCAGCCGAGCGATGCCACGGCCGTCGAGCTGACGGCAACGGACGCGTCCGCGACCGACGCGTCGACCAACCCGGAAAGCGCCCCCGGCCAACCGGAATCCGCGGCTCCGTCCGAGAAATCGGTGTCGCGGCCTGACGAGTAGGGCGAGATCAGGCCTCGAGCTCGGCCAGCAGCGGTTCGAGCCGGCAGGTCGCCAGCGAGCAGTCGGCGTCCCCGCTGCCGTAATAGACCCACAGCTCGTCCCCGCCCGGCCCGGGCCGGACGACCGCCCCGGACGGGAAGGTCACATTGCTCACGATGCCGAGCCGATCCGACTCCGTCTCGGGCTCGAGCAGGTGGTGATCGAGATCGCCGATGACCCTGCTCGGGTTGCCCGCGTCCAGCAGCACGGCGTCGATCGTCCACTCATCGCGATCGGTGACGTTCGCGCCGCAATAGACGAGCAGCCAGCCGGAGCGCACCCGGAGCGGAGTAGCGCCGACCTCAGCGCCGCGACGCACCCCGGTTGGGGGTGCGATCAGGGCATGGTGCTCAAAGCTGGACAGGCCGGCGGCGATCGACCCGGCCGGCGGGGAGATGACGTCGTCGATGGAGGCCGCACGGACCATCATGATCGTCGAGAGCGGCGTATCGGCCATGAACGTGTAGAGCCACACGTAATCCCCGCCGATCCGTTCCGGGAACAGGCACGCAGCCTTGGACACACAATCCGGACCGACGATCCCGTGCTTGGTCCAGCTCACCGCGTCCGGGCTCGTTGCCAGGGCCACCCGCACCCCGAGATCGCCGTGCCGTCGGGCGATCGCCGAGTAGTACAGGAAGTACCGGTCGTCGTCCTCCACCCGGCAGATCCGCGCGTCCTCGCAGCCGAGACCGGCCTCGTAGTCCTCCGTCGGCGCGAGGACCGGATGCGCGAGGCGCGACCATGACACCCCATCGGTGCTTTCGGCATAGCCGACCGAGGAGATGTAGGTGTCGGGATCGCCCGGCGAGTCGGCCATCGTCGCCCGATAGACCATGCGCAGCCCGTCGACGTCGGCCAGCACCGACGGGTTCAGGACCGAGCCGCGCTCCCACGGGTGGTCCGCGATCGGCTGCAACAGCGGGTTGGCGGGATGCCGCGTGAGGACGGTTCCGGTCACGGTTGGTCGCGCTCCTGACTCAGGGGATGCGAGCGGGCGGTACGACGGGTGAGCGGGTGTGATCCGGCACGAACGGCGGCTTGGTCACGACCATCGCGCCGCGCCGGCCACGAATGTCCACGTCCACGGTGTCGCCGTCCACGACCGTGCCGCGGTCGATCAGCGCCAGCCCGATGCCGCACCTGAGGGTCGGCGAGAACGTGCCCGAGGTGATCACGCCGACCGCCTCGTCGCCGACATACGCGGCCATTCCCGGTCGCGGGATTCCGCGAGCGTCGCTGCGCAGCCCGCGCAGGCGCCGGCGCGGCTTGGCCGCCCGCTCCTCGCTCAGCGCGGCGCGTCCCCAGAAGGCCGGCTTGGCCCAGCCGACCGCCCAACCCGCACGCGCCTGCACCGGAGTGATCTCCAGGCTCAGCTCGTGCCCGTGCAGCGGGTAGCCCATCTCGGTGCGCAGCGTGTCGCGCGCCCCGAGACCGCACGGCGTCGGTGCCGGCGACGCGGCGATCAGCCGGTCCCAGATCGCGTGCGCGTCGGCCGACGGGACGACCAGCTCGTAGCCGTGCTCGCCGGTGTAGCCGGTGCGGCACACGATCACGCCGTCGGCACGGACGAAGCTCATGTAGTCGTGCCCGCTCGGTAGGCCGGCCGCGTCGAGGACGGCGGCGGACCGGGGGCCCTGCACCGCGATGACGGCACGGTCGTGGTGAATATTCGCGACCTCGACGTCATCGGGGGCAGCGCTCGTTAGCCGGCTCACAACCTCGGCATTGTTCGCCGCGTTGGGGACGAGCAGGATGTCCTCAGGACCGATCAAGTAGGTGATCAGGTCATCGACGACGCCACCGTTGTCGTCGCAGCACATCGTGTACTGCGCCCGGCCGGGCCCGATCTTGCCCAGGTCCGCGGTGAGGCAGGAGTTGACGAAGCCGGCCGCGCCCGGCCCGCGCACGGTCGCCGTACCCAGGTGCGAGACGTCGAAGACGCCGACCGCGGTGCGCACGGCGGTGTGCTCCTTGACGACGCCACCGCCCGACGCGGCGTACTCGATTGGCATCTCCCAGCCACCGAAGTCCGCCATCTTGGCGCCGAGCGCGACGTGCCGATCGTGCAGCGGCGATCGATCCAGCATCGAGGGCGCGTCGGTCATCCCGCGACAGTATCGGAGCGACGTGGATGCCTACGATCGTTACGTCGCCGGCCTCTTGTCGCGGACCTCGTCGACCTTGCCCAGCGCGCTCCGCAGCTCATCGAGCCACTCCTGCGTGTGCGCGCCGACCAGCCGCACGGACCACGCCAGCGCATCGGCGCGGCTGCGGGCGACACCGGACTCCACCAGGGTGTCGAGCACCCGCCGCTCCGGCTGCCGGAGCCGGGTCATGATCGGTGCCGCGAGGTGGGTGAAGAGCTTGGTCGTCTCACCGCAGGTCACGCCCCAGGACACCGTGCGGTCGGCGCGGTGCTGGAGCTCGCGGGCGATGCCCATGCGCTCGCCGCGGGTGTCCTCGCGGAACCGGCTGATCCGGCCCGCCTCCTCGGCCGCCGCGCCGGCTCGATCCGTCGCCGGGGCCGCGTCGTCGGCCGGGGTCGCCCCGTCCCCGGCCGCGGCGGTGACCGGCGGCAGCGTTCCGATGATGAGGATCTCCTCGCGATCGACGGTCACCGCCGGTTCGCCGGTGAACCAGTCGGGCAGCCGGCCCCGGAGCCAGCCTCGAATGTCCGCTTCGGCCCTTCTCGGGCCAGGCACCGCGGAAGCCTGTGCTGAGTTGGTCATGGCTCGATGATTACTCACTTACATGATTACAGCCAGCCGGTTCGCCGACGGCGTACGACGTGCCGCCCGACCACGTCCCGGGGTCCGCGGCCGGTCGATCGGGGATACGTCGCACGCCGTCGTTCGAGGATGAAAGGATGGCCGCGAAGGCTGCCCGCCGGGCACCCCGCGGCCCGGCGCGTCGTACCCGGTGAAAACGCGAGGAGACCCCTGTGCCGGAGAACGTGTTCGATCTGGTGATCTTGGGCGGAGGCAGTGGCGGGTACGCCGCGGCCTTCCGGGCCGCCGAGCTCGGCAAGTCGGTGGCACTGGCGGAGAAGGCCGAGTTCGGAGGGACCTGCCTGCACCGGGGCTGCATCCCGACCAAGGCGCTGCTGCACGCCGCCGAGGTCGCGGACGAGACCCGCGAGAGCGAGCAGTTCGGCGTCCGTGCCAGCTTCGAGGGCATCGACATGGCCGGGGTGCTCAAATACAAGGACTCGACCGTCAACCGGCTCTACAAGGGTCTGCAGGGCCTGGCCCGCGCGCACAAGATCACGGTGGTCGAGGGTGAGGGCCGGCTGGCTTCGCCGACCTCGATCGAGGTCGGCGGGGAACGCTACGAGGGCCGGCACGTCCTGCTCGCCACCGGCTCGGCGCCCAAGTCGCTGCCCGGTCTCACCATCGACGGCGACCGTGTCATCTCCTCCGAGCACGCGCTGCGCCTGGACCGTGTCCCATCGTCCGTGGTCGTCCTCGGCGGCGGCGTGATCGGCGTGGAGTTCGCCAGCGTGTGGCGTTCCTTCGGCGCGGAGGTCACGATCGTGGAGGCGCTGCCGCACCTCGTCCCGCTGGAGGACGAGAGCAGCTCCAAGCTGCTCGAGCGCCAGTTCCGCCGGCGCGGCATCAGCTACCACCTCGGGACGCGGTTCTCCGGCGTCGACTACACCGATGCCGGCGTGCGGGTCTCCACCGAGGACGGCGCATCTATCGACGCCGACCTGCTGCTCGTCGCGGTCGGCCGCGGCCCGGTCTCCGCCGGGCTCGGCTTCGAGGAGGCCGGCGTCACGCTCGACCGCGGCTACGTCGTCGTCGACGACCTGTGCCGTACGTCGGTCCCCACCGTTTCGGCCGTCGGCGACCTGATCCCGACCTGGCAGCTCGCACATGTCGGATTCGCCGAGGGCATCCTCGTCGCCGAGCGCATCGCGGGCCTGCCCGTCGTACCGATCGACTATCCCGGCGTCCCACGCATCACCTACTGCCAGCCCGAGGTCGCCTCGGTCGGGCTGACCGAGGCGCAGGCCGCGGAGAAGCACGGCGCCGACAAGCTGAAGACGTTCACCTACGATCTCGCCGGCAACGGCCGCAGCCAGATCCTCAAGACGCAGGGCGCGGCGAAGGTGGTGTCGCTCGAAGACGGACCGGTGCTCGGCGTGCACATCGTCGGCAACCGGGTCGGCGAGCTGATCGCCGAGGCTCAACTGATCGTGAACTGGGAGGCGCTCCCGGCCGAGGTCGCCCAGCTGATCCACCCGCACCCGACCCAGTCGGAGGCCATCGGCGAGGCGCACCTGGCGCTGGCCGGCAAGCCGCTGCACGTCCACGCATAACCTGACTTACCGCCGATCACGGCCAGCTGAAGGAGTCGAGCCCCATGCCCACGTCCGTCACGATGCCCGCTCTCGGCGAAAGCGTCACCGAGGGCACCGTCACCCGCTGGCTCAAGCAGGAGGGCGACACGGTCGAGGCCGACGAGCCGTTGCTCGAGGTCTCGACCGACAAGGTCGACACCGAGATCCCCTCCCCTGCCGGTGGCGTCCTCAGCGCGATCAAGGTCAAGGAGGACGAGACCGTCGAGATCGGTGTCGAGCTGGCGGTCATCGACGAGCCCGGGTCCGGCGGCGGTACGGGCGAGCAGCCCGCGGCCGCGCCGGAACCCGAGCCAGAGCCTGACCAGGAGCAGGAGCAGGACCTGCCGGAGCCTGAATCCCAGCTGGCTAAAGACGGGCGGGCCGAGGATCGGCAGCCTGAGCCGGCCCAGGCCCAGCCGCAATCCGAGCCGGCGCCGGCGCCGCAGACCGCGAGCCCGCAGCAGCCGGCGGCCCAGCAACCGGCGCCCACACCCCAGCCGGCGCCGGCCCAGCCCGCGCCGCAGTCACAGAAGCAGCCGGCCGCCGACAGCGGCGACGGCTCCGGCCCCTACGTCACACCGCTGGTGCGCAAGCTCGCTGCCGAGCACGACGTCGACCTCGCGTCGCTGTCCGGCACGGGGGTCGGCGGCCGGATCCGCAAGCAGGACATCCTCGATGCCGCGGAGAAGGGCAAGGCTGCGGCGCCCGAGGCGCCGTCGCCGGAGCGGTCCGCGCCGGCCGCACCGGTCGCCGTACCCGCGGCCGCCGCGGCCCTGCGCGGCAAGACCGAGAAGATGTCGCGGATCCGCAAGGTCATCGCGGAGCGGACCTTCAACTCGCTGCAGACCACCGCGCAGCTCACCTCGGTCATCGAGGTCGACATCACCAACATCGCCAATCTGCGCAACCGCGCCAAGGCCGACTTCGCCGCTCGCGAGGGTGTGAAGCTGTCCTTCCTGCCGTTCTTCGCGCTGGCCGCGATCGAGTCCCTCAAGGCGCACCCGAAGATCAACGCCGGCATCAATGTCGATCAGGGCACGATCACCTACTACGACGCCGAGCACCTGGCGATCGCCGTCGACACCGAGCGGGGCCTTGCCTCCCCGGTGATCCACAACGCCGGAGACCTCAACCTCGGCGGCATCGCCCGCAAGATCGCCGATCTGGCCGAGCGCACCCGCAAGAACAAGGTCAGCCCCGAGGAGCTCGGCGGCGGGACCTTCACGCTCACCAACACCGGCAGCCGCGGTGCGCTGTTCGACACGCCGATCCTCAACCAGCCGCAGGAGCAGGTGGCGATTCTGGGCACCGGTGCCGTGGTGAAGCGTCCGGTGGTCATCGACGATGCCGAGCTCGGCGAGGTCATCGCGGTGCGCTCGATGGTCTACCTGGCACTGACCTATGACCACCGCGTCGTCGACGGTGCCGACGCCGCCCGCTTCCTGGTCACCATGAAGGACCGCCTCGAGCAGGGCTCGTTCGAGGCGGAGCTCGGCCTCGGCTGAGCGCTCGCCCGAGGCAGCTGCGGTGACGAGCGAGGGGGCCGAGCGACCGGCCCTGATCGTCGTCGCGCACGGCACCTCGGATGCCGACGGCGTCGCGACGTGGGAGCAGATTGCCGACGCCGTCCGGGGCCGGGTCGAGGTGCCGGTCGGGCTGGCGTACGCCGACGTCCGGGCACCGACGATCGCGGAGGCCCTTTCGCGGATCGCCGCCCCGGCGGTCGTCGTACCCGCCTTCCTTGCCAGCGGCTACCACGTCCGAACCGACATTCCCGCACAAGTCGTCGCGACCGGCCGCGCCGACGTGTCGGTGGCACCGGCGCTCGGGCCGGACGCGGCTCTGGTCGCGGTCGCCGCGGAGCGACTCCGCCAGGCCGGCCGGCGCACCGGTGACGCGGTCGTCCTCGGCGCGGCCGGATCCACTGACCGGCAGGCGCAAGCCGAAACCGATGTGGCCGCGGCGGCACTCTCGCAGGTGCTCGGAGTAGCGGTCGCACCGGCGGCGATCAGCGGCGAGCCGCCGGTCGCCGAGGTGGTGGCCCGGCTGCGCCACGACGGCGCCGCGCGGGTCGCCGCGGCCTGCTGGCTGCTCGCCCCCGGTTTCTTCGCCCGGTCGCTGGTGAGCGGGAGCGGCGCCGACCTCGTCGCTGCCCCGCTCGGTGCCCACCCGGAGGTCGCGGCGTCGATCGTGCGCCGATACGACGCCACCGTCCGGCTGGCCAACGCGGGCGACACGCCCGACGGCTCGACCCGCTAGGTACGGCGGTTTCGGACAAGGAGTATTGGCAGACGTGCGCATCGTCGTCACCGGCGCTTTCGGTCTGATCGGGACCACGTTGGTGCGCGCTCTCGGCGAGTGGCCATGACGTCGTGCGCCTCGTTCGGAGCCCGACGAACGGATCCGACCAGGCCCGCTGGGATCCGGTCGAGCGACGCCTCGAGCCCGCGGTCATCAGCGGCGCGGACGCGGTCATCAACCTGGCGGGACCAGGGATCGGCGACCGTCGCTGGACCCAGGCGCGAAAGCGCTTGGTCCGGCAGGCGCGGGTTGACGCGACGGCGACGATGGCGGCGATCGCCGCCGCGGACCATCCGCCGGCCGTACTGCTGTCCGCATCCGCGGTGGGCTGGTACGGCGACACCGGCGATCAGGTGGGCGACGAGACGGCCGAGCGGGGCACCGGTTTCCTCGCCGACCTGTGCGTGGACTGGGAAGGGGCGGCGGCTCAGCTCCGGTGCAACGCCCAGATCCGCCAGCCGGACGGGCTCGCCCGCAGCTGCACCGTGTAGGCCGCGGGCGAGGATGCGGCGAAGCTGCGCGATCCGTGCGCGCCGATGACCGCGTAGGGCCGCATCGATTGCCGCACCCGCAGCACCACACGAGTGCTCGTGCGGCTCACCGGCGTTACCTCCCGCATCATGTGTGTGCATCCGCGGACCGTCTCGCCGCTGGCCGCCAGCGACGACAGCGTGGCGGTGTCCGCCCGCCGCGCCGGGCTGCCCACGGCGTAGACGCCGTCGAGCTTGCTGGCGTCGGCCGCGGCGAACGCGTCCGCCCGGCGTCGATCGAGCACGGACAGCGTCCTGGCCCACCCGGTGGCCGCGGCGAAGCCGGCGGTTGGCGGTGCTTGCGCCCTCGGTGTGCTCCCGCCGTGCGGCGTGGCGGGTGGTGGCGGTTGTGGGCTCGGTCGTTGCGGGCTCGGTCGTTGCGGGCTCGGTCGTTGCGGGCTCGGTCGTTG
>JBBSHJ010000100.1:0-11502 GCA_038253135.1 Mycobacteriales bacterium
CAGCGAGAGAGGGCCGGCATGAGTGACACCACAATGCCCAAGACCGTGCGCGTCAGCCGTGACCAGGTCTCAGCGGCCCGAGCGCTGATCCGCCTGCGCGGGGGAGTGGACAAGGTGGACCCCGTCATCGCCAAGGTCGCCTCCGCTCGGCCGGGTAAGGCCGCCAAGCACACCAAGGCATCCTGAGCCGCCGAGGCTGATCGACCGCCCGTACGGGGATCCTGACCGGACGCTCGCGCGAGAGTGAAGGCCAGCGCTTGCCGATACTGTCGGGCGTATGAGCTGGTCGATCCCGGCCACCGACCAGCCGTGGGGACTGCGGCAGGCCGGCATTGTCGCCGACCCCGAGCAGCACCTGTGGGAACTCAGCGCGCATCTCCGCGAGGTCGCCCCGGCCGACTGGGGCGCCGAGGTCATCGACCCTTGCCGCGACAACGCGGGCCGTAACACGATCCGCTTACGGGCACACTTCGTGACTCGTTATGTCGGTGCCCGGCTGCGGAACCCCTTCCGGTCCGGGGCTTCAGGCCAGCTGGGCGTCGGATTGCAGGTTTGCCCGCATGGGCGGTTCGGCTGGGGAAGGCGTTTAGGGAGCCGGGACCGGCGGGCATCGGCCTTGGAATCTGCGCGCGGGCTAGAGTTCGGATCAATCGCAAGACGGACGAAGGGCCGGGAGGCCGTAATGTCTACGTCAGATCAAGAGGCCGTCACGTTCCGGTGGAATGCCGTATGCATCGATTGCGCGCCAGACGACTACGACCGTGAGGTCGCTTTCTACCGTGACCTGCTCGGGACGGAGGTAGCTGAGCGCGAGGAGCGCTGGGCCGCGCTACAGGACCGCAGAGCGGAATGTGGCTCAATATTCAGGCCGAGCACTGGTATGTGCCACCGGTTTGGCCCGAAGACACGCCCGCCCAGACGAAGATGATGCACTTCGAGGTTCGCGTGAGTGATGTCGAATCCGCCGTCAGGCGTGCAGCTTCGTTCGGCGCGCGTGAGGCCCCACGGCAACCACCTGGCCGAGACCCCAGCAGGCTGAGAGTCATGCTCGATCCCGCGGATCATCCCTTCTGCCTCTGGAGCTGATCTGCTGCCGGAAGTCAGCGTGCATGTGCACCATCCCCAGTCATCGAACCTGCTACGCGACACGTCGCGGCCGGGTTTTGGGTAACATCCGGGGTTCGTCGGTCCGCCACGCCCCGGCAGGTGGGAAGGCTCGTCCACCGCGCTGGCCACGGTTGCGCTCGGCCGGTCCCGCCGAGTACCGAGCGGGCGGGATCCTGCTGATCCGCACATCTGACGTCCGACCAACGCATTCCTCGAAGTGGCCGGGGGTTACGCGGACTAGCGACGCGCGGTCGAATGGTCGATGGGCTGGGCCTGAACCGCCGACTGATACCAGCCGGTCGGCTCGGTCCCGATGGTCCGGCACCTGCCGCGACCGTACTTCCTAGCGTCAGTAGCTGTGGTCCACCTCGTACGTCGGCTCCGGCTCCTGGGTCAGTGACGCCAAGTTCATATCACCGGCGTAAGCCGTCTCCTGCGCGTCGAGGAGGCCCGTGATGTCACCCGAGTAGTCGCCACCCGCGTCCAAGTAACCAGCTGAGTAGTCGCTGGCGACTGGGTCATCGAAGCCGGCGTAGGAGCCGAGACCTTCACCGCCGATCGTGCTCACCGTCATGGGCACGTCGCTCTCGGACACCGGCGGTTCGATGATGGTCAGGTCGGAGTCACCGTTGAGGGATTCACCACCGATGGTGCTCACGGTCATTGGCACCGGCGTGGTGTCCAGTGGCGGTTCGACGATCGTCAGGTCGGAGTCGCCGTTGAGGGATTCACCACCGATGGTGCTCACGGTCATTGGCACCGGCGTGGTGTCCAGTGGCGGTTCGACGATGGTCAGATCGGAGTTGCCGTCCACGGTGTCGCCGCCGATCGTTGTCACTGTCATTGCGACCACTTCCTAACACCCGGATCACGGCTCTTCCGTTGATCTCGTGTCGTCATGGTAGCGACGGAAGCCTTGGTGCAACCTCACCAGAACGTGCCAACCACGGGCTCACTTGGCAGCTCTGCGAATTGGCGGGAACGCGGACGGCCGGGTCAGCCGCGAACGATTGTGTGTTGCCTTCCGAAGCTCCCGCGTTGCGACCGCACTTGCGCTCAGGCGGCGCGGTCGTGGTCCGGCGCCGTCACGCCGGGAAGGGGCCGGGATCGACCGCCACCGATCGTCGCGCCGCACGTGGCCGGACCTCGGCCGCGGCGGTGTTGCTGGTCGGCGCCGCGGTAGCCGTTGCGCTCGGGGTCTAACGCAGGTCTAACGCAAAGGCGCACAGTCCGGCGGGCCGGCCGCTCTTCACCTTCGGGTTCTCCGGCATGCTGCAAATGAAGGCGTGGCTGAGGCGGCCAGATCTACCGGACTTAGGGAGCGCGCATGTCGTGGCGTGTGCTGCCTACCGTGCTGTGGCTCGCGCCGCAGCTTCTTCGGGGCCTGGCCGAGCAAGAGCACGTCCGCGGCCGCCGCCAGCGCAACTGTCCGTTCCGCATGACCTTGCACGCCGTATGCTCTGTCAGTGGTTGGGCACACGCGCGCCTAGTACGACAGCCGTAGATCGTGAACTACGGCTGTCGTACTAGGCCAGGATTTGGGCGTGGAAGGCATCGGCTCGATGACTTCAGAAGGCGGTGGCACCATGGCGGAGCTCGCCTCATCGGCGCGACGAGCGTCGCACGGTCAGGCCGTGTCGGGTCTCGCGCGGTTCGGCCTCGCCGCTCGAGCGTTCGTCTACATCGTCATCGGATGGCTCGCCATCCAGATAGCTCGCGGCCACGGCAGCCATGAAGCCAACCAGCGCGGCGCAGTGAGCGACATCGCTCAGCACTCGTACGGGGTCGCGCTGCTGTGGCTTCTCGGACTCGGCTTCGCTGCGTACGCGATCTGGCGCCTGAGCGAGGCGGCCTTCGGTACCGCCGCCGAAGGCAAGAAGGCAGGTCCGCGGGCGCAGTCGCTGGTGCGCGGGATTATCTACGCCGGATTCGCGGTCACGACATTCAGCTTCATCGCCGGCTCGTCCAAGAAAGGCCAGTCGCAGCAGCAGGAGACGCTAACCGCCCGCGTCATGAGGCACGGCTATGGCCGTTGGCTGGTCGGACTCGTCGGGCTGATCGTCGTTGTGGTCGGCCTGGGCATGATCGTTGAAGGAATCCTCAAGAAATTCGAGAAACAGCTACAAATGCAGGATCTCACTGGGCGCACCCGCACCGTCGTCGTCTGGCTGGGCGTGATCGGCACGACCGCCCGGGGGATCGTTGTCGGCATAGTCGGCGTCCTCGTGGTGGATGCGGCAATTACTTTCAACTCGCACAAGTCGACCGGTCTGGACGGTGCCCTGCGAACGCTGGCCGACCGCCCCTTCGGGCCCTGGCTCCTCGGAGCACTTGCCGTCGGGCTCATCGTGTTCGGCCTTTACGGATTCGCCGCGGCCCGCTGGGCGAAGACCTGAGTTGGATGCACGCGGGTCTGCTTGTCCCATTAGCTCGCCCGGCTGGCCTTCGGCTCGGGCTTCCGCCGGTCCGGTTGCACGACCTCCGCCACGCCGGCCCCGAGGCGCTGGCACGGCACTGGCCCGGTACGCCGTCCGGGCTCGAAACGATCCAACGGCTGGCGGGGCTGCCGGCGGGCTCCGGGTCACCACCGCCGCCCAGCCACGACGCGGAGTCGATGAAAGGGCTGGGTGGGCGAGGGGGGAGTTGAACCCCCACGTCCTTGCGGACACACGGACCTGAACCGTGCGCGTCTGCCATTCCGCCACTCGCCCGAGCGACGATCGAGGCTAGCACGGCGCATCGGGCCCAAAGGGCGCTCGGGCGCGGAGACACCGCCACCCGGTTATGCCGCCGGTTCGGCCCCGGAGTCGAGGATGCTCTGCCCCCGGCGCACGCGGTCGAGGGTCGCGGTCGGCCCGCGCTCAGCGGGAGAAAGCCGTTACTGGTCGAGGCAGTGGCGCACCATCGAGGGTGAGGTCGACCATCTCGTTGTAGAACGCGACCAGACCCGCGATCGGCAGCAGCGCGGCGGTCGGGAAGTCGTAGCACCAGGCGATATCGGCGTGCACGGTGCCGTCGATGACCGCGGACCAGTACGCCGTCGTGGCGCCCTTGTAGGGGCACGCGGTCACTGTGTCGCTCGAGCTCAGCAAGCCGAGGTCGATGTCGGTGCGGTTGACGTAGTACCTCGTCGGCAGTCCCGTCTCGAAGACCATGACCGGCGCCGAGGACTCGGCGAGGACGGCCCCCTCGAGCTCGACGCGGACCGGCCGGGTCGAGCGCACGGCATCGAGCCGCGTGTAGGGATTGCGCGGGTGCACGAAGATCTGCTCGTCCTCCTCGAACCACGCGTCGAGCGCGTCCCAGTCGAACCGCACCATGCCGGCCAGGCCGGCCATCGCGTCCGGTCCGTAGACGTGCGCGACGCCCGGTCGGGTCACCGGGCCGCAGCGCAGGCCGTACCGCGTCGCCGGGCCGCGGCGCAGCCGCTCGGTGTGCTCGTCGACGAGGAGCTCCCGGTCGACGTCAGCGATCGGGATGTAATAGTGCGGGTACGGCGGGTGCTCCCAGACGTAGATCGCTTCGGTCGTGTCGAAGACCGGCCGGCCGCCGCAGAAGCCGCGCACCCGTCGGGGCGCCGGCTCGATGTGATCGACGGGTGTCAGGATGGCCGGATAGTCCGACATGTCTCTCCTCGCGGACGGGTCGCGCCGATGCGGCGACGTGCCGGCAACTCTACGAGTCCGAATCCGGCTGTCACGGCGGCCAAACCCGTCGTGCGCAGCCTCGCGGACGCGATTTCGGATGCCCGAAGGATCCCTACCTGCCGGACCGTCGACCATCTGAGGTCATCAGAGCACAACGGGGGCGCAGGCCGCCGCGGGCGTCGGCTCGCCGGGCGTGGCGTCACGCCACGTGTTCGCGAGCTTGCCATTGCGCGACATTCGGTCATCCTGCGATGTCCAGACGATCATGTCGAGCAGCCGCAACTGGCTGGCCAGGTCGATGTCAGGCACGTGCGGTCGCAGAGCATCGCGTACGGCGTCAAGAAACTCCCGGTCGCGGCGGACGCCGTCGGCAAGGCCGTCGACCACCTTGGCCAGTCGATCAGGTCGCCTACCGTGCGCGCGCACGCCGCCGACACTCGAGAAACTCTCCCGGTTGTAGCCGAACGCAAGCGCGACATAACCGTCGAGCACGGGGACGGCTCGCGGCCGGTACGCCGCCGCCACCTTGGTGATCTTGGGTCCCCACGCCCCGACGAAACCGAAGGCGCACAGCCGCGCGACACGTTGCCGGGCGTCGGCATCCATCTCGTGCAGGGCGACATCCTCCGGTACGCCGCGCACGAGGTCGGCGAACTTAGCCATCCTGCTGGTGAAGCTGGTGAGGTCGCCGACGGTGACCCGTCCGGCCAGCGCCTGGGCCCAGAGCATCGACCACGGGCCGACCGTGGCGAAGTGCCCGGCCTGACGAGCGTGATGCGCGGCGAGGTCGAAGCTCACCCACCCGCTCTTGGGGTCGCTGCAGAAGGCCCGCACCCGACGCACCGCATCGTCGAAGCTCACGGCGCCGAGTACGTCGCCCGTGAAACCCGCGGTCACATCGATCTCCGTCGAAGACATCCGGGGCAGTATGAGCGCATCGGCAGGACGGTCAAGCCTTCGGTCAGAACTGGTCAAACGCTGACAAGCCGACCACCGTTTGGCAAGATCCTGACGGCGGCGATAAGGAGGGGCGCGGATGGACGCACGCAGCCCCCGCTGGGTGTCGGTGACCGACTCCGAGTTCGCGCACGAGCGGGCGGGCCTCGAGCACGTACGCGCGCTGCTTCCGGACCGGGCGCCGTACCGCGCGTGGAGCAACATCGAGTTCCGCGACAGCTCCGGCAAGTGGCACGAGGTCGACCTGCTCGTGCTCGGTGAGCGTCGGCTGCACCTGGTCGAGCTCAAGCACTACCAGGGCACGATCACCGGCACCGCCTACCGCTGGCAGCGCAACGGGCGCAGCGAGGACTCACCGCTGCTGCTCGCCCGCCGCAAGGCCCAGCGGCTCAAGGACGTCATCGTCCGCGCGATCGACGACATGGGCGGTGACGGCCGGCAGGCGACCCCGTTCGTGCAGGAGTGCGTCTTCCTGCACGCGCCCAACGGCAGGTGTAACCTGCCGCCGGACCAGCGCACCGACCTCTTCGGCCTCGACGGCGCCACCCACTCAGGGCTGCCCAGCATCGCCGCGCGCCTGCTCGAGCGGCCCGACGCCAACCGTGCGGCGCCGAGGCTGATCGAGAACAATGACCTCGCCGCCAAGCTCTTCGCCCGCATCGGCTTCGCCCAGCGGCGCGAGCACGAGGTCGGCACCTGGCGGATCATCGGACCCCCCGACGACGAGGGCGCCGACTGGCAGGACTGGCCGGCCGAGCACGTCAAGGTCCGCAGCGAGCAGGTGCGCATCCGGTTCTTCGTCCATCCCGAGCACAGCCCGAAGTCCGACGACGACGCACGAGCGCGCCTGGTCGAGCGGGAGTACGAGCTGACCCACCGGCTCCGGCACGACGGTCTGATCGTGCCGCGCGATCTCGTCGTCGACGACCTCGGCACCGGCCTCGTCTTCGACCGGGAGCCCGACGCCGCCCGGCTCGATCTGTGGCTGGCCGACCGCGGCCGCAGCCTGACCCTGAGCGAGCGACTCGGTCTCATCCGCCAGCTGGCCGAAGCCCTCGACTACGCCCACCGCAACAACGTCGTGCACCGCGGACTGACCCCCGAAGCCATCTGGATCAGCGGCGATCCGCCGGTGCTGCGGATCGCCGACTGGCAGCTCGCCGGCCGCGCCGGTGAGGTCGTCACCTCCCATCCGACCGATGGCTCGACGACCCGACTGTTCCGCGACATGACGCCGAGCACCGACCTTCGCGAGCGGCAGGCGGGCGGCTATCTCGCCCCCGAAGACCGCTGGGCGCCGGGCATCGACCGCGTGCGCATCGACGTCTTCGGCCTGGGCGCGGTGGCCTACGCCGTGCTCACCGGCCGCGCTCCGGGCGAGCACACCGCCGACCTGCAGGAGCGGCTGCGGCGCGACAACGGACTCGACCTCGCCGCCGACCTGCCCGAGGTCAGTCCCGGCCTGCGCCGGCTGGTCCTCGACGCCACCCGGCCCAAGGTCAGTGACCGTTATGCGGGTGTCGCAGCGTTCCGATCGGCGCTCGACCTCGTCGAGCACGACGCCGTAGTCGTCACGACCGTGCCCGACGACGACCCCCTCGAGGCCGTCGCCGGGACTCGGCTCGACGACCGGTTCACGCTCGTACGACGGCTCGGCTCCGGCTCGACCGCGGTCGGGCTGCTGGTGACCGACGCCACGGCGCCCGATCGCAACCGGGTCCTAAAGGTCGCTCGTGACGATGCCGCCGTCCCTCGGCTGACGTCTGAAGCCGCTGCACTGCAAGCACTTCCGGCCGATCCGCAGCTCGTGCGCCTGATCGAGCCCGAGCCCCTGACCGTCGGCACCCGCCGGGCACTGCTGCTGGAATCGGCCGGCGAGCGCACCCTCGCGGAGGAGTTGCGCGACCGGCCCCGGCTCTCCCTCGACCTGCAGCAGCGATGGGGCACGGACCTGCTGCGCGCCCTGGTCGCACTCGACCGGGCCGGCATCGACCACCGCGACATCAAGCCGGCCAATCTCGGCGTCCGCGAGCGCCGTACCGGTGGCTCGAACCGCGAGAAACACCTGGTGCTCTTCGATTTCTCCCTGGCCCGGGCCGGCGCCGGCGACACCAACGCCGGCACCCCGCCCTACCTCGACCCGTTCCTGGGCCACGGCGCCAGGGTGCGCTGGGACTCCGCCGCCGAGAGGTACGCCGCGAGCGTGACGCTCTTCGAGATGGCGACCGGGCAGCCGCCACAATTCGCCGACGACGGCACCGCGGCGATCATGACCGATGACGAGGCCCACATCGACGACGGCATGTTCGACGCCTCGGTGGCCGCGTCGCTGGCGGACTTCTTCCGCCGCGCGTTGCGACGGGAGGCCGGCAAGCGCTTCGACACCGCCGCCGAGATGCTGTCGGCCTGGTCGGCGGCCTTCGCGGTCGAATTCACCCGGCTACCCGAAGAGGCCGATGCGATGGCGGCGGCCGCGGCCCTCGGCACCCCGCTCGCCGCGTCCGGCCTGTCGGCGCGCGCGCTGTCGGCGATCGAGCCGTTGCGGGTCAACACGGTCGGTGACCTCGTCGCAGTCGACCCGGCCCAACTGACGAGCCTCAAGGGATCAGCGCGGGATACCCGGGCCGAGGTGCGCACCCGGGCAAAGCAGTGGCGCGAGCGCTTCGCCACCGGCTCTGGGATCGTGGGTGATGCCCAGCCCCACGAGGTCCTGCTGGATGACGTCGAACGGATCGCTCGGCTGATCGTGCGGCGCTGCGAGGATCGGCCCGCACCCGGGCGCACGCGGGTCATTCGCGCCGTCCTCGCCCTCGGCGACCACGACCCGGCCGGGCCCGTCGATGCGCCGGCGGCCGAGTCCAGGCAGGGCAGCGCGGCAGCCCATCCCGCCGTGGACCCGTTCGCCTCGCTGGCCGACATTGCCGCAGCGACCGGGCTGCAGGGCGCCCCGACGGTGTGGCTGCACATCAGCAAGGCCATCGAGCTCCTGGCCGGTGACGAGGAGAGCCGACGGGTGCTCGACGCCGTGCTCGCGCAGGTCGAGGCGCTCCTCGCCGCGGCCGGCGGTCTGCTGCCCGCGGCCGCACTGGGCGCCGGGCTGGTGCCCGGCGTCGGCGCGGACCGGCCGGACGCCGCGGCCCGCCGGCAGCGGATCATGGCCGGGCTCGCGCGGCTGGCGCTCGATCGAGCCGACCAGGCCGAGCGCAACGACGGCGACCCCTCGCCCATCGCTCGCCGGCGGCGCCGCCGGGACGGATCGGTCCTGCTCGCCGCGCCGCCCGCGTTGCTCGACATCGCCGACCCGCTCGGCCGGCTGGCCGATGCGATGGTGGCCTCGACAGACCCGATCATCGCCACCGCACGGACGGCGCAGCGGCTGCGGGAGCTCTGGCCGCAGGCGATGACCGGCCCGGATGACGTGACGCTCGTCCGGTTGGCCGCCGCCGTGTCCGACCGGGCCGCGGCCTCGCAGCGCGGCGAGCTGCACGCCCGCTCGATGTCGCCGGTCGACGCCGCCCGGATCGCACTGGCCGGGCTGAGCCTGGCCGAGCCGGTCGGCCGGGACGACCTGCGCGGCCGGATCAGCTCCCGCTTCCCGGCCCTGTCCGCCCTGCCGAGCGGTGCCGCATTCGACGACCTACTCACGCGGGCCGACATCCCGGTGGAGTGGGACGGCACGCGGTATCGACCGCTGCGACCGGTGCGGTCGACCGCGGGGGTGACCAGCACGGCGTATTCCGTGCCCGCGATGCTGGCCGCCCGGTCGGGCGATCAGCACGAGGACAGGGTGCTGGCCGAGAGCCGTGAGACGTGCTCGTTCGTGGCGCTGGGGGTGCATCCGCGGGATCTCGACCGTGGGGTGACGGCACTGACGGTGCGCTTCGGCGCCCGTCAGGTCGACCTCACCTCGGCGCTGATCACCGGGCTGCGGGCGCAGGGCAAGGCCAACGGGATCGGCTGGGACCTGATCGAGGCCGCCGACGCCGAGCCCGACCCGACCAGCACCCCGGCCCTGGGCCTGCGCTCGCTCGTCGATGAAGCGCTGCCCGGCGTCTATGCCCGCGTCGATGAGCTGGCCGCGGCCGAGCCGGTCGGCACCGCTGCGGTGCTGCTCACCGACGCCGCGCCGCTGGCCCGCTACGGCCACCTCGCCGACCTCGCCCGCTACGCCGACCCCACCTCGCGCCGGCGACAGGCGGTGTGGCTGCTCTTCCCGCTCGACGGCGCCGACACGGCCGCGATCGACGGCATGCCGGTGCCGTTGGGGCATGGCGGGCAGTTCCTGCGGCTCGACCACACCTGGGTGCAGGCCACGCTCGACACGATCGCGCATCCCACGGTGTCGGACCCGACCGTGAAGGCCGGCCGATGACGGCGATACCGGCGCTCACCGGCGAGCTGCGGGCCGAGGTGCTGCGGCTGACCGACGACCTGCGCGCCCGCCTCGCGGCCGACGCCGACCGCGAAGCCCGTTGGCGCGAGGAGCACCGGCAGGCCGCCGCCGCCCACCGCACCGCCGGCGGCTGGGACGATTTCGCCGAGGACCGGCTCACCCAGGCCGCGGTCGCGTGGGTGCTGCTGACCGTCTTCGTGCGGTTCTGCGAGGACAACGACCTGCTCGGCCCGGTCTGGATCACCGGCCCCGGCGACCGGCGCCAGCAGGCGCTCGACGCGCAGGCGACCTTCCTGCGCGAAACCGTCGCGGCCAACCCCGACGTCACCGACCGCGAGTGGCTGCTGCACGCGGCGACCCATCTCGCCGAGCACCGGGCCACGGCCGGGCTGGTCGACCCGTCATCGCCGCTGTGGCAGGCCAGCCCCAGCGGCGACGCGGCGAGCGCGCTGCTCGCCTTCTGGCGTGACCGTGACGAATCCGACCGGCTGCGTCACGACCTGGCCGACCCCGCGTTGTCGACGCGATTTCTCGGCGATCTCTATCAGGATCTGTCCGAGTCGGCGCGGGACCGCTACGCGCTGCTGCAGACCCCGGTCTTCGTCGAGGAATTCATCCTCGACCGCACGCTGACACCGGCGCTGCGCGAGCGACCGCTCGACGGCTTCACGATGATCGACCCGACCTGCGGCTCGGGGCACTTCCTGCTCGGCGCCTTCGACCGGCTGCTCGACCGCTGGCAGGCCCGGGCGCCCGCCCTCGACGAGCGCGCCCGCGTGCAACTCGCGCTCGACGCCCTCCACGGTGTCGACATCAACCCCTACGCCGTCGCGATCACCCGGTTCCGGCTGATGGTGGCGGCGCTGAAGGCCACCGGCGACACCCGGCTGGACGAGGCGCCGGCGCTGCGCTTGCACCTCGCGGTCGGCGACTCGCTGCTGCACGGCCTCGACCAGCTCGAGATCGAGCCCGAGGCCGGCGACGCGCTGCGGATGTCGTACGACGTCGCCGCGGCGGGCTTCACCTATGCCACGGAGAACCTCGCCGCGCTGCGCCGGATCCTGGTGAATCGGAGCTACGACTGCGTGGTCGGCAACCCGCCCTACATCACCGCCCGGGACAAGGCGCTCAACGCCGAATACCGGCGGCACTACCGCTCGTGCAAGGGGACGTACGCCCTGACCGTGCCCTTTGCCGAGCGCTTCTTCGGCCTCGCCAAGGATGGCGAACGGGCCGGCTGGGTCGGGCAGATCACCTCCAACTCGTTCATGAAGCGCGAATTCGGCTCGAAGCTGATCGAGGACTTCTTCCCGCGGGTCGACCTGCGCCTGGTCGCCGACACCTCCGGCGCCTACATACCCGGGCACGGCACGCCGACGGTGATCCTGGTCGGCCGCA
>JBBSHJ010000101.1:0-11459 GCA_038253135.1 Mycobacteriales bacterium
CTCGACCGGACGGGTGACCGCACCCGTGGCGCCATTGACGCTGCACTGGGTGGCCAAAGTCAAGCGTCTTGTTCCCTCGCTGTTACTTCCGAGGGCGAGTGAGACGCGCCGCCGCAGGCCAGAGGCCTTATTGAGCCGAGTTCACTCTGAATTACGACCTCTGATTCCTCGCCCCCTCTGCACTTTTGGCGGCTGTGCGTCGTATTCGACGTCCGACCGCCAAAAGTGCGTTCGCGGGGGTCTGGGATGCTGTACGCCGTGGCGGACCGGAAGCACACGCATGAGGATCATCCGCGGCGGCTGCCCATCGGGTTCGCCCATCGCGGCGGGCCGGTGCGCCCGGGCGGGTGGCGCGCACCGGACAACACCCTGAGCACGTTCCGGACGGCGTACGACGACGGCGCACCAGGAATCGAGTCCGACGTCCGCGCGACGGGTGACAACGTGAGCGTGCTCTTCCACGACGCCAACCTGGCCAGCAATGGTCCGCGCATCGATGGGCTCGCGAAGGCGGACCTGCCGGACTGGGTGCCGACGATCGCCGATTTCTATGCCACCGTGCCGGCCGACGTCGAATTCTGCGTCGACGTTCTCGATCCGAGCACGGTTCAGACCGTGCTCGAAGCGGCGCGCGCCGCCGGTGCCCTGGACCGCCTCTGGCTGGTGACGTCGTGGCCAGAGGCCAGGAACTGGCGGGCGGAGGTCGGGCCCGAGCCGCATCTGGTCGCCGGGCTGTCCTGGAGCCGGTCGCGGACCGGATTCACCGCCGCCGCAACGGAAGTCGGCGCCTCCGACTACTGCACGATCAACATGGAGGACCGGCGCTGGAACCGGCGCCGGATCGCGGACACCCACCACGCCGGGCTGCTCGCCTTCGGCTGGCGGGCGGTGAGCGCGACCCAGATCAAGCGATTGGTGCGGCTCGGCGCCGACGGCATCTATTCCGACACGACCTCACTGCTTGTGCGGCTGCTCCCGAGCCGGGCACCGTCGCGGGTATACACGGCATCCCGGCGTAGCGTCCGCTGAGCGGATGGACGCTCAGCGGTAGAACTCGGCGTCGACCACCCGCCGGGCGCGGCGGGTCGCCCGCAGGTAGTCATCGACGAACTGCCCCGGATCGCGGTCGGGCGGGTAGCCGAGCACGCGCACGATCGCGGTCAGCTCCTTGCCGTGCGGGGGGATCTGGTCGCCGGGGCGGCCGCGCACCAGCGTGATCGCGTTGCGGGTCCGCATCGCCAGCTGCCACGCGCCCTCGAGTGCCGCGGCGTCGTCCCGGGCCAGCAGTCCGTGCGCCGCGGCGGCCCGCAGGGCGTCAACGGTCCGGGCCGTGCGCAGATCGGGCCCGGCCGCGGCGTGCCGCAGTTGCAGCAGCTGCACCGTCCATTCGACGTCGGCCAACCCGCCGCGGCCGAGCTTGGTGTGCATCGTGCGGTCCGCACCGCGCGGCAGCCGCTCGTTGTCGACCCGCGCCTTGATCCGGCGGATCTCGGTGATCTCGGCGGCCGAAAGCCCGGCGTCGGGATAGCGCACCGGATCGACACCAGCGACGAACCGCTCGCCCAGTTCCGCGTCGCCGGCGATCGGCCGGGCCCGCAGCAGCGCTTGGCTCTCCCACGTGGCGCTCCAGCGCTGGTAATAGGCGGCGTACGACGCGAGGCTGCGCACCAGCGGCCCGTTGCGTCCTTCCGGCCGCAGCCCGGCATCGAGCTCGACCGGCGGATCCGGCGAGGGTGCGACGAGCTCGCGCTGCAGGCGATCCACCACCGCTGCGGCCTGCTGTCCGGCCGCGCCCTCTTCCGCGCCCGACCGCGGCTCATAGACATAGAGGACGTCGGCGTCCGAGCCGTATCCCGACTCCTCGCCGCCGAGCCGGCCCATCCCGATCACGGCCAGCCGCATCGCCGGCGGATCGGGGAGCTCGCGCATCGCCACCGACAAGGCCGCGGCGATGCTGGCTTCCGCCACGGCCGTGAGCGCCGTACCGACCGCGTCGATCGTCAGGGCGTCGAGCAGGTCCGCGCAGGCCACCCGCAACAGCTCGTGCCGCCGGATCCCCCGGATGACGCCGATCGCGTCCCGCGCCTCGGGATGGCGCTCGGCTGCCGCGACCATCGACGCGGTGATGTCGGTCGCGCTCCTCGGCGTGAGCTCGGTGTCGTTGCCGAGCATCCGCAGGGATTCCGGCACCCTGGCGAGCAGGTCGGCCACGAACCGGCTCGATCCGAGCAGCCGCACCAGGCGGTCGGCGACGAGGCCGTCATCGCGGAGCATCCGCAGGTACCACGGCGTATCGGAGAGCGCCTCGGACACGGTCCGATAGGCCCGCAGGCCGGAGTCGGGATCGGGCGCGTCGGCAAACCGGCCCAGCAGCATCGGCAGCAGCGTGCGTTGGATCGCCGCCCGCCGGGACACCCCGCCGGTCAGGGCGGCGATGTGGTGCAGGGCGCCGGACGGGTCGGCGAAGCCCAGCGCGGTCAGCCGGGCCCGCGCGGCGTCCGGCGCGAGTGACAACGATTCGGCCGGCACCTTCGCCGCGGCGTCGAGCAGCGGGCGGTAGAAGAGCTTCTCGTGCAGCCGGCGCACCTCGCGTTTGTGCCGGCCGTGCTCGGCCCGGAAGACGCCGACGACATCGTGCTTCGCGTCGGGCTGCATCCCCATCGAGCGGGCGAGGCGGCGCAGACCCGCCTCGTCCACGGGCAGCAGGTGGGTACGCCGCAGGTGCTCCAGCTGGAGCCGGTGCTCGGCCTGTCGCAGGAAGCGGTAGGCCGCCGCGAGAGTCGCGGCATCGTCGCGGCCGACGTATCCGCCGTCGGCCAGCGCGGCCAGCGCGGCCAGCGTCGCACCGGACCGGAGCGACTCATCGGAACGGCCGTGCACGAGCTGCAGCAGCTGGACGGCGAACTCGACGTCGCGCAGGCCGCCGGGGCCGAGCTTGAGCTCGCGGTCGGCGGTGCCCGGCGGCAGCGCCGACTCGACCCGGCGGCGCATCGCCCGGATGTCGGCGACGAAGCCGTCGCGCTCGGCCGCGGTCCAGATCAGCGGCGCGAGGCGGTCGACGACGTGCGCGCCGAGCCTGGCGTCGCCGGCGACCGGCCGGGCCTTGAGCAGGGCCTGGAATTCCCAGGTGCGGGCCCACCGGCGGTAGTAGCCCTCGTACGAGTCGAGGGTGCGCACGAGCGCGCCGTTGCGGCCCTCCGGCCGGAGGTTGGCATCGACCGGCCAGGCGGCGTCGGCGCAGATCCGCATCGTCGCGCTGGCCAGGTCGGTCGCTGTCCGCAGGGCCGGCTCGATCGGCTCGCCATCGACCGGTTCGGCGACGAAGACGACGTCGACGTCGCTGACGTAGTTGAGCTCACGCCCGCCGCATTTGCCCATCGCGATGATCGCCAGGCGGCACCTCGGCGCGGTGTCGGGCAGCCGGCCCTCGGCGATGGAAAGGGCCGCTTGGAGGGTCGCCGCGGCGAGGTCGGCGAGATGCGCGGCGACCGGTACGACGTCGATCCCTCCGGTGAGATCGCGAGCGGCGAGCAGCAGGAGCGCGTAGCGGTACGCCGTGCGCAGCGCCAGTTCCGGCGGCTCGGCGGCGCCGTCGACCGCGCCGATGAGGTCGCGGGCGAGGCGGGCGACGTCGGGGATCACCGCGTCGAAGGATTCGGACCGCAGCCGCGGCCACGCAGGTGCCTGCGTGATGACGAATTCGCCGAGCGCCGAACTGCCGCCCAGCACCGCGGTCAGGCGTCGCCGCAGCCCGCTGTCGGTGCGCAGGGCATCGAGAAGGTCCGCATGATCCGGCGCGATCTCGGCCAGGCGCAGCAGCGAGATCAGCGCCAGGTCAGGGTCGGCCGACGTCGTCAGGTCGGCAACGATCGACGCCGCGGCGACCGGGACCTCGCCGCCGGGCTGGTGCGCCGCCTCGAGTCCGAGCGCCGGATCGCGCAGCAACCGAGCGGCCCGGTCCTGGTCGGCGAAGCGCCGTGACGCCAGCACCGGCCAGGGAACATCCCGCATGCGGGTCGCTCTCAGGCTTCCGGCATCGACTCGCGCCGACGGCGTACCACGACCGCGAACCGTTCGAAGACCGTGTGCCACGTTTCCTCCAGGTCGGCGTACCTCGTTGTCACGCCTGCGACGGCGGCGCCGAGCAGCTCACCGTCGCCTCCCTCGGCCCGCTCCCGCGCCGCCCAGTCGCGCACGATGCTCGGAGTCGCCTCGGGATGGAACTGGACGCCCCACGCGGTTTCCCCGATCCGGAACGCCTGGTTCTCATAACGTGTACCCGCGGCAAGCAGTTGCGCGTGCACGGGAAGCTCTGAAATCACGTCGTCGTGCCACTGGATCACATCGGGCGTCAGCGGCAGCGCCGCCATCACCGGGTCGTAGACGGCCCGGTCGCGTTTGGCGATCAGGAGCGCCCCTCGCTCGGGACCGTCTGGGCCCTTGTGCACCCGCCCGCCCTGGGCGACGGCCAGCAGCTGCGCGCCGAGGCAGATCGCGAAGGTGGGCACCGCGGCCGCCACCGCCTGGTTGAGCAGGTCACGGCCGGCCGGCTGCCAGCTCGCCCGGCCGTCGATCGGTCCATCGTCGTACGCCGAGGAGGGACCGCCGAGGACGATCACGGCGTCGTACGCCGTGGGGTCGGCCGGCAGCGCCTCACCGGTGTGTGGGCGCACGGTCACCAGGTCGATGCCGGATGCCGGCAACCAGTCGGCGAGTGCGCCGATCGGTGCGCGGGCGGAATTCTCCACGACGAGAGCGGTGCAGCGCGACGGATCGGTCACGGTTGATCAGGCTAGTCCGGCGCGGCGACGGCTTCTCCGCGCGATCCATGGCTGCCCGTGCCGGGTGCCGTCGGTGACGCGCCGCCGCTGCGGAAGCGGCGGGGCGGATGTGCCGCTCGGCGCGCTATGCCACTGCCCCTCGCGGGGCCGTGGCGTAGCGGGCGGAAAGACGCCCCTCTCGCGGCCCGGCAGCTCGGTGCTCGACGCTCGGGTCGTCCCCGCTCCTCTCGGCGCCTGATCCGGCGGATCGCGCTTTGGCCGCAAGCCCTGACGGCACTCGGGCATAATTGACGACGCACAGCCAATCGTCGCGGTAGTCGACGACAATCGGCGGCACCGCGGCGGATGAATTCATCCCGCGATGCGGGATGACCGCCGTGCAGCAGTCCGCGGACAGCGTGGCGCCCGCCGCGGATCCGACGCGGATAGTCACCCGATCGAAGGAGCCGGATATGCCCGAGAGAGACCCCGGACCGAGCATCAAGGACAAGGAGCTCTACGAGAAGCTGGGCGACGAGGGCGAGTCCAAGGAGAAGTCGGCCCGGATCGCCAATTCGGCGGCGGGGAGCAGCCGATCGACGGTCGGCGAGCGGGGCGGATCGTCGCGGTCGTACGACGAATGGTCCGTCGATGACCTGCGCCAACGTGCTCAGGAGCTCAACATCGAAGGCGGCTCATCGATGAGCAAGGACGAGCTGATCGACGCGCTCCGCAACCACTGATCCACCGGCGTCCCGCGGTTGAACGGCCCGGTCCTCAGCGACGATGACTGTACCGATCCTGTTCGCCGACTTTCCACATCTGGTTGGATTTTTCGAGGCAGGACAGCCGAAAGTGGCACGTCGGGCGCTCCGGTCGGCGTCGCAACATCTCAGCGCAGATGGGTCAGTGCCGTGATCCGCTCCTACAGGATGGGCAGGTAGCGCTCGATCTCGTACGGCGTGACGACGGCGCGGTAGTCGTTCCACTCCGCCCGCTTGTTCCGCTGGAAGTAGTCGAAGACATGCTCACCGAGCGTTTCCGCCACCAGCTCGGACGCTTCCATCGTCCGCAACGCATCGGAGAGATTGTGCGGCAGGTCGTCGTACCCCAACGCGGAGCGCTCCTGCTCGGTCAGCGTCGATACGTCGTCCTCGGCGCCGGGCGGCAGCTCGTATCCCTCCTCGATCCCCTTGAGCCCGGCCGCCAGCAGCAACGCGAAGGCCAGGTAGGGATTGCAGGCCGAATCCGGTGACCGCACCTCGACGCGGGTCGAGTTGGCCTTACCCGGCTTGTGCGTCGGCACGCGGACCAGCGCGGAGCGATTGAGGTGGCCCCAGCATACGTACGCCGGCGCCTCGGTGAGGAGCCCGGACATCGGCTCGGAGAACAGCCGCTTGTAGGAATTGACCCACTGATTGGTGACGGCCGTGATCTCGCGGGCGTGCTTGAGCAGGCCGGCGATGAACGAGCGAGCGGTCTTGGACAGGTTCAGCTCGTCGGCGGGGTCATGGAAGGCATTCTGGTCGCCCTCGAACAAGGACAGGTGCGTGTGCATGCCCGACCCGGGCTGATGGGTGAACGGCTTCGGCATGAAGGTGGCTTGCACGTCCTGTGAAAGGGCCACCTCCTTCACGACGTGCCGGAACGTCATGATGTTGTCGGCCATGGTCAGCGCGTCGGCATAGCGCAGGTCGATTTCCTGTTGGCCCGGCGCGCATTCGTGGTGGCTGAATTCCACCGAGATTCCCATTTCTTCGAGCGCGGACACCGCGGCCCGGCGGAAATCATGCGCGACGTCGTGCGTGGTGAGATCGAAATACCCGCCGAAATCAACCGGCACGGGTGTCGGGCCGCCCTCGTCACGGAGCAGGAAGAACTCGATCTCGGGATGGGTGTAGAACGTGAAGCCCATATCGGCAGCCTTGGTCAGCGCGCGCCGCAGGACATGCCGCGGGTCGGCCCATGACGGCGACCCGTCGGGCATCACGATGTCGCAGAACATGCGGGCCGAGTCCGATGATTCCCCCGCCGAACCGCGCCACGGCATGATCTGGAACGTCGCCGGATCGGGCCGGGCGATCATGTCGCTCTCATGTACCCGGGCGAAGCCCTCGATCGCGGACCCGTCGAAACCGATGCCTTCCTCGAACGCCCCCTCCAGCTCCGCCGGCGCGACGGCGACGGACTTCAGCACGCCGAGCACGTCGGTGAACCAGAGCCGGACGAAGCGGATGTCCCGCTCCTCCAGCGTGCGCAACACGAATTCCTGCTGGCGGTCCACGGCGACCCTCCGGTGGTGACGTCTGGCAACGGGTGCTACGCCGTACCGACGGCGCAGTGCACGGCACCAGTCTGCCGGAGCCCTGTTTCGTCCGCGTTACCGCGCGGGCTTGACGTACTGCGCGAAGCCCTCGCTCCGGCCAGCCGGGCCGACCAGGTCGGTCAGGGCGTCGGCCCGATCGATTGGGTCGATGGCCGGTTCGATCGGTCCGGCTCCCGCCCCAGCCACCGAGCCGAGCTGGGCCTGGCCTGGCCTGGCCTGGACACAAAGCGACCCCGACAGCGCGGGGGTGACAACTGTCGGGGTCGCCGTGCGGTTGGGGTTGCCGGCTCTTCGTGGGCGGACCTACCCATTGCGGGTCATGACGTGTCGCAGCTCCTAGCTCGCGAGCGCGGCCTCTGCCTCGCCGACGCTCACAACGCGGACGGACCGCTCACCGCCGGGCATGCGGTAGGAGACCGACGTGCCGGCCGTGGCGCCGAGCAGGGCCTTGCCGAGCGGAGAGGCCGGCGTGACGGCGAGCACGTCGTCGTCGACATCAAGCAGTGCGCCGACGACGTACCGCTCCTCGACGCCGTCGCCGAAGTCGAGCACGACGACCTCGCCCTCGCGTACCGAGCCGTCGTGCACCGCGAACGCTGCGTTCCTGTCCGCGCGTTCGGCGTGGTCCAGCCGCTCGCGGAAACGGGCGATGCGCCGATCGACCTGTTCGATGTCGAACTCGCGCATGGTCCGCTCCGCCTGGTCGGCGGGGTCCTTGCCCTCGGTGTTGGCGGCCAGCTCCAAGAGCCGGGCGCGCTCCACCCGCAGGGCGGCAAGCTCCGCACGCAGTCGCGCGCGGGTCTCTTCGGACAGAACGGACATGGTGCTCCTTATCCAGTAGTGACAGTGATCCAGTAGTGACAGTGCTTATCGAGGTCTGATGGTGCTCTTCGATCTGCGGGCCTGTGTTGGTTTTGCGATGATTGCGTCGTCTCCCGCGTGGTGCTTTCTCTCAATGTGTTCTCGGCCAACGTGGCGGGAGCAAGGACTGTTCCCGTTCTCAGCGGATTCTCAAAATGGGGGCGCACGGTCACGCCGAGCGACGAACACCACACCGGGAGACTTGCCGAATCAGGCCCCGACTGCGGGACAATCCGCGCTATGCCACAGCTTCGGATCGGGCTGGCCCAGACGAACACCACGGTCGGTGACCTCGACGGAAATGCCGGACGGGTCCTCGAACTCGCCCGGCAGGCCCACGCAGACGGCGCAGCCCTACTCGCCCTTCCGGAGATGGCGCTGACCGGCTATCCGGTCGAGGATCTCGCGCTCCGTACGTCGTTCGTCGTCGCGTCCGAGCAGGCGGCGGCCGCGCTCGCGAAACGGTTGGCGGACACCGGGCTCGGCGAGTTGGTGGTCATCGTCGGCTTCCTCGACCATTCCGCGGAATCCGCCAACCGGGTCGGACTGCCGAAGGGCTCCCCCCGGGACGCGGCGGCGGTCATCCATCGCGGTGCGATCGTCACGACGTCGGCGAAACATCACCTGCCCAATTACGGTGTGTTCGACGAATTCCGGTATTTCCTGCCCGGCACGACCCTGCCGGTCCTCACGATCGCCGGCGTTGATGTGGCGCTGGCCATCTGCGAGGACCTGTGGCAGGACGGCGGTCCGGTGGCCGCGGTCCGTGCGGCCGGCGCCGGGCTGCTGCTCACCATCAACGCGTCGCCGTACGAGCGGGACAAGGACGACACGCGGCTCGAGCTGTGCGCCCGGCGGGCGCGGGAAGCCGGCTGCGCGCTCGCCTATGTCAACCAGGTCGGCGGGCAGGACGAGCTCGTCTTCGACGGCGACTCGATGGTGGTCGGCCCGGGCGGTGAGCTGCTCGCCCGCGCGCCGCAGTTCGAGGAAACGCTCTTCACCGTCGACCTCGACCTGCCGGCGGCCACCGGCCATCCGAACGACACCGAGATCGACGGCATCCGCGTCGATCGGCACGTCCTTTCGGCCGAGCCGATCCCGGCGTACGACGCCCGCGCGCCGCAGATCAGCGCGCGGCTGTCGGACCACGCCGAGATCTGGGCCGCGCTGGTGACGGGCACCCGCGATTACGTGCGCAAGACCGGACAGCGCAAGGTTTACCTCGGCCTGTCCGGTGGTATCGACTCGACGCTGACCGCCGCGGTGGCCTGTGACGCCGTGGGAGCCGAGAACGTGATCGGGATCTCGAACCCGAGCCGCTACTCCACCGACCACTCCGTGACCGATACGGAGGATCTGGCGGCGCGCACCGGCCTCGAGCTCCGCTCGGTCCCGATCGCGCCGCTGGTCGCGGCCTACCTCGACGCCGTACCCGTCGGCGGACTGGCCGAGGAAAACCTGCAGGCCCGCGTGCGCGCCGTCGTCTGGATGGCCATGTCCAACGACGACAACCCGTCGATCGTGCTGGCCTGTGGCAACAAGAGCGAGCTGGCGACCGGCTATTCGACGCTCTACGGTGACGCGGTCGGCGGTTACGCACCGATCAAGGACATCCCCAAGACCCTGGTCTGGGAGCTGGCCCGCTGGCGCAATGCCGAGGCCGAACGCCGCGGCGAGACCGCACCGATCCCGGTGCACGCCATCGAAAAGCCGCCGTCGGCGGAGCTGCGGCCGGGCCAGCTCGACACCGACTCGTTGCCGCCGTACGACGTCCTCGACGTCGTTCTTGCCCAGTACGTCGACCGCGACCGCTCCAGCGCGGAGATCGTCGCCGACGGCTTCGACCGTGGCCTGGTCGAGCGGGTGATCCGCATGGTCGATCGGGCGGAGTACAAGCGGCGCCAGTACCCCCCCGGCCCGAAGGTGTCCGGCAAGGCCTTCGGACGTGACCGGCGTCTCCCGATTGCCAGCCGGTGGCAGGAGCGCGCGCAGCCCGATCGGTGACATGATCGGCGTACCACCGCACGTCACATAACCACACAGCCACAGCCCGGGGACCGTTCGCGGCCTCGAGGAAGGGACCGGTGTGAACGATGACCTCCAACACGCGATCCGATGCAGATTCGGTCTTCGGCGTCCCGATGACTCGGCGGGTCCGGCTACCGCACCTGCAGGCCGCGAAGGATCACGGCGAGAAATGGCCGATGCTGACGGCCTACGACCAGTACACCGCCGAGATCTTCGACGAGGCCGGGATCCCGGTCCTGCTGGTCGGTGATTCCGCCGCCAACAATGTCTACGGCTACGCGTCCACGCTGCAGGTCACGGTCGACGAGCTGCTCCCCCTGGTCAAGGCCGTGGTCCGATCGACGAAGCGGGCACTGATCGTGGCCGACCTGCCGTTCGGCAGCTACCAGGCCAGCGCCGAGCAGGCCTTCGCGACGGCGATCCGCTTCATGCAGGAAGGCGGCGCGCACGCGGTCAAGCTGGAGGGCGGCCGGCGGATGAGCGCGCAGGTCGAGATGCTCGTGGGCGCTGGCGTGCCCGTCATGGGCCACATCGGTTTCACCCCGCAGAGCGAGCACGAGCTCGGCGGCTATCGGGTCCAGGGCCGCGGCAACGACGCTCCCCTGACCGGCGCTACGGGTGAGGACCTCATCGCCGACGCGGTAGCTCTGGAGCGGGCCGGCGCCTTTGCCGTCGTCCTCGAAATGGTCCCGGCCGTCATCGCCAAGCGGGTCACGCACGAGCTGCACATCCCGACCGTCGGCATCGGCGCCGGGCCGGACTGCGACGGGCAAGTCCTCGTCTGGCAGGACATGGCCGGGCTGCGGTCGGGCAAGTTGCCGCGCTTCATCAAGCAGTACGCCGACCTGCGCGGCACGCTTTCGGCCGCGGCGACGGCGTACGCGCGGGACGTCGTCGGTGGCACGTTCCCGACCAAGGAACACAGCTTCGACTGATCTCACTGCCCCCGTTGATTTGTCACTTGTGGCTGGACTCACGGCGAGCAGCACAGCGAACACTGACCAGTCAACCGCTCCCGGGCGACCCGGGAGCGGACAGGGGCGCGGGCGCGTCAGGCGAGGTCGACGGCGGCGTGCGCGAACTGCGCGTTGTAGAGGCGGTAATAGGCGCCGCGGTCTTCGAGCAGCGAGTCGTGGGTGCCCAGCTCGACGATCCGGCCCGACTCCATGACGAGGATGACGTCGGCGTCCCGGATGGTCGAGAGCCGGTGCGCGATCACGAAGCTGGTCCGGTCCGAGCGCAGCCGCACCATCGCCTGCTGCACGAGGACCTCGGTACGCGTGTCGACCGAGCTCGTCGCCTCGTCGAGGATCAGGATCTGCGGATCGGACAGGAAGGCCCGTGCGATCGTGATGAGCTGTTTCTCCCCGGCGCTGACGTTGCCGCCCTCGTCATCGATCACCGTGTCGTAGCCGTCCGGCAGCGAGTGCACGAACCGATCGACATACGCCATCTCGGCGACCCGGTGGATCTCTTCCTCGGTC
>JBBSHJ010000102.1:0-11396 GCA_038253135.1 Mycobacteriales bacterium
AACGCATCTCGGTCACTGTGCCATCTCGGTCACTGTGCCATCTCGGTCACTGTGCCATCTCGGTCACTGTGCCATCTCGGTCACTGTGCCATCTCGGTCACTGTGCCATCTCGGTCACTGTGCCATCTCGGTCATTGTGCCCCGGCACCGGTGCCGGGAGGTATGAGGCGCGCGTAAGCCACGAAGTTGCTCAGGTAGCTGCCGGCCTGCTCGTCGAAGTCGCCGGTGCAGGTGATGATCCGAAGCTCCGGGCGCCGGGTGGGTTCGTAGACCGAGCCGGCGGGAAACTTCGACTTCAGGTAGGTCCCGATGCGGTAGACGACGAAGGTTGCCGTGCTGCCGTCGACCCGTTTGACGTTGACCTTGTCGCCGGTCTTCAGCTTGTCCAGGTGGAAGAAGACCGCCGGGCCCTTGTAGTTGTCGACGTGCCCGACGATCAGCGCCGGGGGGCCGTCGGCGTCGCCCGGGTAGGAGCCGTTGCTGTACCACCCGGCCTGGCTGTAGTCCGTCGGCACCTGCAGGCTGCCATCCGCGTTGAGTCCGAGGTCGATCAGCGTGCTGGAGATGTGGACCGCCGGAATGGAGACCGCGGCCGGTCGGATGTGCACCAGCCCGATGAGGGCCGGGTCGGGCTTGGCGACCGGCGGGAGGGTCTTCGCCGGGGGCCTGCCTACTCGCGCCGGCACCCGCGTCGTACCGCTCGCGGACGCCGGCCCAGGTGCCGCCGGCCCAGGTGCCGCCGGCGCTCTGCCGGTGGCGACCGGGGCCTGGATCACCCGGACGATTCGAGCCGGGCGATCGCCATTCAGTTGCTGCGTGACGACGATGGTCGCGACGATGCCGATGACCAGCCCAATCGCGACGAAGAGCACCGACTCGGTACGACGCTGCGTCGTACCGCGGTCCCCCCGAGAGCGGGACGACGGCTCGGTGGGCCCGCGCTCCGGCTCGGCGGGCGGCGTCTCGGTCATCGGGCGGCTCCTACCTCGTCAGCGGCAGATGCGGCCGGACCGCGGGACGGGTGGCCGGGGAGGCCACCGCGTCCGGCGGTCCGGATGATGCGCGTGTCGCTCAGACGGTTTCGGTGCCGATCGACGCCGCGCCGCTTCGACGCTGGCGGCGTCGCATCAGCACGATTCCCGATCCGAGCAGGACGACGGCGGCCAGACCCGTGGTGAGGGGCAGGGCCGGGGAGCCGTTCGCGTGCGCGGAGGTGCCGCCCGCACCGGTGTTCACCGGGCCACCGGGCATCGCCCCGCCCTCGGGGTTGGTCCCGCCGTTGACCGCGCTGTCGTGCGGCAGTGCGACGTACGGGAACGAGGACGAGAAGGGTACGTCGTTGGCGTTGACGCCGTCACCGGCGGCCAGGGCCGGCACGATCTTGCCCGTCTGCGCCGCGCCCTCCAGGGCCTGGATCTCGATGTCGACGACGTCATCGGCGGGTCGGCGACCGTTCGGGAAGCCCTGCAGGTCGCCGGCGAGAACGCCGAGCCGGTTCGGCTTGGCGGTCACGGGCACCGCCATGTTCAGCCGCAACTCCTCAGCCGGCACGAACGAACTCTTGTTCACGTCCTTGTTCAGCAGCTGGGAGTTCAGGTCCGCCTTGATCGGTCCGCCGGAGTTCTTGCTGATCCCGGTCAGGAAGATCTCCTGCAGATCCTTGCGCGGTGTCTTCGGTGCCGGGATGCCGTAGATCGACTCGATCAGCTTCGGCACCTCCGGGTCGAGGACCCGCTGCACTACCGGCGCGATCGTGTGGTCCTTGTCCGGCGTCAGGGAGTTGAAGGCGTCCTTCAGACCGGTTGGTACGACGACCTCGTTTACCAACGGATTGCCCAGTCGGGACACCTGGACGTAGTCGCCGGTCGGGCTGGCCTTGCCCGGTGTGAGCTGCATGCTCTGCTGCTCGGTCGAGCTCCACACGCCGATGACCGGATTTCGGCTCGAATCACCGTTCAACGCGAGCGCGCTCTTCGGCACCTGCAGCGCGATCGTGTTGACGTTGTAGCCGGACAGCGTGTTCTGCCCGGACTCCTTGAGGTTGGCGCCGTAGAGCAGGTCGAACACCCTGAGGTCGAGGAAGAACGGGTCATCGGCCTGACCGGCGAACGACTTGCCACCCCCCGACAGCGAGGTGATGGACTGGGCGCGCAACTTCGCGTAATCGGGCATCGACGCCGGTCCGACGTCCGACGGCGCGACGGCCGCGTCGCTGAGCAGCGTGGTGGTGCCGCTGTCGGTGATCTTCTGCAACGTGTAGGTCTGCCTGAAAAGAAGGTGCGGGTCGTCGAGAGAATTCACCGGGCCGTTGTTGTAGAGGAACGTGCTCGTTCCCCGGCTGTCATGTGTGGTGAAGGTCCACCGATAGGTGATGTTCGAGATGCCGTCCCCGTCACTGTCGACATTGATGTCGTAGTGCGCGCCCGGCTGGAACGGATAGAAATTCGGTCCGCCGTTGGGCTCCTCGAACGGAATCCAGTTGGCGATCAATGTCACCGAATTCGGGTCGTCGGGGCTGACGAACGAATACACGTCGGTGTTGTCCACCTGCGGCATTCCCGCGATGAGCGGGGCTTCGCGGTGGCTCGACGCTCCGGCCGAGCCTGGGCCCAGGCCCACTACCGCGCTGACGAGAGCGGTGGCTCCCGCAGCCGTCAACGCGAGGCTTCGTCGCAGGGCACGTCCACTGCGACGCCGAGATCCTGCTGTCATGTCTTGATCCCTTCGGCTGCCCGCCCGGTGGCGGGAGACGGTCTTGAGTCCGTATACGTTTCCGAAGCCACCCTGGATCAGCGTTGCGCCGCAGAGGCCTTGAGCCACCTGGTGGCCGACCGCCGTGGCATTTAGCGGTTCGGCGAAGCAAAGAGTACGCGGAGCCGGGCGGATTGCAAGACCCCAGTCGCACCACCCGTCACAGTGGTTACGGCGCGTAATCCGTGCGGAAAAGCTTTCCACCCGACGGTGTGATCGAAATCAGCTCCTACTCGGAGTCGGGACGCGGTCCGGCCGGTCTCAGCTCCGCCGCCCGACCACGACCAGGTGAGGATCGACCTCGGCGAGCTCGGCGAGGAAGCGGACCTTGTCGGCGAACGCCCTCAGCGCCTCGTCAGGGATCCGGTCGACGACTCCAAGGAGGTGATCGACGGCCCAGCCGAGCCGCACCGTGTTGGAGAGCGCCATCGAGCGGCGTACGACGTCGAGGTCGCCCGGCCAGCCGGCGTCGGCGAGCGCCGAGCAATAGGCCGTCTCGAGCGCCGTCCAGAGCTCCGGGAGCGGCAGCCCGAGCTGATCGCAGGCATCGACGGCGAGGTGGCCGACATCGTGACCGATCGGTCCCCAACCGGGGTAGGCCCAGTCGATGATCACGACGTCGTCGCCGACCGTGCCGATATTGGCGTGGTGAAAGTCGAAATGGGTCAGGACCGCCGGGAATTCGGCGAGCCTACGGCGTACCACGCCCGGGTCGGTCGCTCGGCGCTCGATCGCGGCGCGCACGGCCGGGTCCAGGCCGCGGGCAAGTGCCGTCCCCCACCCGGGATGATCCAGCGTGCGGGCGTTGTCGAGACGGTGACGGGCCACGTGCGTCGGGATCCAGTCGCGCGCCAGCCAGCCATGCGTCGTACCGGCATTGACGACCTGCCAATGGGCCAGCCCGACCGCGGCGCGCTCGAACACGGACAGGGAAAGGGCCGGAATATCAACGGATTCGAGCCATATATCGCGGCAACCGTCGTGATCGTCGACGGCGAGGCAATGCGCCGCCCGGGCATCGGCCGGCCACCCTGCCACCGCGAGGTCTGACTCGTAGAACGTGGCCTCACGACCCCACCACTGCGGGTCGTCGGGGTCGCTGTAGCACCGCCACGCGGGATTGTCGCCCAGGTGTTCGGGGCCGGTGCGCTTGACGATCACCGACGGCCGGCGCAAAAGCGCCACATCCCGCCGTTGGGGTAGCCGCCCTCGTTGCCCATCCGGTCAGCGGCCCACGGTCCGACCGCCGCAGGCAGCTGGTCGAGAACGGCGTGCGGCGGTGTCGTGCGGATCGGCCCGAACCGCGACACGCTACTTCTTGCGGGCGATCGTGACGCCGTCGGCAATGGCCACCATCGTCGCCTCGACCCGGTCGTCGGCGATGATGCGGTCGTTGAGCTCGCGGATCGCCACGGTGCCGTCGCTCTGGTCCGAGTCGTCGATGACCCGCTCGTGAAAGAGCACGTTGTCGACGAGGATCACGCCGCCGGGGTTGACCCTGGGCACGATCTCCTCCCAGTACGCCGGGTAACTCGGCTTGTCCGCGTCGATGAAGGCGAGGTCGTACGCCGGCTGCTTCGGCAGCGCGCGCAGGGTGTCGAGCGCGGGACCGATCTGGAGCTCGATCCGGTCGGCCACCCCTGCCGCGGCCCAATGCTTGCGGGCGATGGCGGTCCACTCCTCGCTCACGTCGCAGCACAGCATCCGGCCCTCCGCACCGAGGCCGCGGGCGATGCACAGCGCGGAGAATCCGGTGAAGGTGCCGAGCTCGATCGCCGTCTTGGCGCCGGTCAGCTTGGTGATCAGGCTCAGGAAGGCGCCTTCGTCGGGCGAGATCTGCAACCCCGCGGGGTCACCGAGCGCCTCGGTCTCGGCGATCAACGCGGCCTGCTGCTCGTCCGGCGCGGAGCCGTGCGCGATCAGGTAGGCGAACAGGTCGTCGGTCAGCGGCGTCGGTTTGGGGGCCATGGGGGTGACCCTACTTTCCGCCGCACGGATGTGACTTGCCGCCTCCCTCCGTCGCCGGTAAGCGCTTTCCGACGACGGCAGAAGGCGGCAAGTGGGAGGAGTTGCGCCAGATGTGCCGGCGCGGAGCCGTATCGAGCAACGGCGGCGCCGGACCGATAGGGTCGGGCACGCGGTACGACGCGCGAGCGCACGGCGTACCGCTGGCGTGCCGGGAAGTCTGGTCGGCGTACGGAATCGTGCTGTCCCGCGAGCCGATCGGAGCGCCCCGTTGCACGACGTCGAGGTCTTCGCGGTGATCCTGACGGTGGCCGCCGCCGCCACGGTCGCCGCGGTCCTGTCCAACCGGGTCTCCGAGCACATCCGCGTCCCGGCCCCGGTCATCTTCCTCATCGTCGCCGCGATCGCCTCGGACCTCGCGCCGGGCCTCGGCGACCTCTCGGTGCACGCGGTGCAACGCGTGGTGACGCTGGCGCTGGCCGTGATCCTCTTCGACGGCGGCCTTTCCATCGGGCGGCGGCGGATGCGCGACGCGGCCGGTGCCGTGGTGTGGATCGGTGTGGCGGGGACCTTCGTGACCGCGGCGGCGATGGCCGTGCTGGCGCATTGGATCGGCGGCTTCGCGTGGAAGGCGTCGCTGCTGCTCGGCACGGCACTCGCCCCGACCGATCCGGCGGTCGTCTTCTCGGTGCTCGGGCGGCGCGAGATCGCCGGCCGGGCCGGCACCATCCTCGAGGGCGAGTCCGGCGCGAACGACCCGGTCGGGATCGCCCTGATGGTGGTGCTGTTGACGGCGAGCGGCAGCGGCGCGCGGGTCGTCGGCGGCGCCGTGCTGACCTTCGTGCTGCAGATGCTGATCGGCGCCGCCGTCGGCGTGGTGGGCGGCGTGCTGCTGCTCCGCTTCATGCGCCGGGTCTCGTTACCCAACGCCGGCCTCTACCCGATCCGCGTGCTGGCCTGCGCCTTGCTGCTCTACGGCGTCGCGACCATCGCGCACGGATCCGGCTTTCTCGCGGTCTTCGCCGCCGGCATCGTGATCGGTGACGAGCGGGCGCCGTACAAGGCCGAGATCGAGCGCTTCCACTCCTCGCTCGCGAGCCTCGGGGAGATCGTGGCGTTCGCGGTGCTCGGCCTCACCGTCACCCTGAGCGATCTCGGACAGCATCACGTGTGGTTGATCGGCCTGGCGCTGGCCGTCCTGCTCGCGGCGGTGGTCCGCCCGCTGCTGGTCGGGCTGCTGACGGTGCCGATCACGCTCGCACGCGGCGAGCGGATCTTCATCCTCTGCGCCGGGCTCAAGGGCGCCGTACCCATCCTGCTCGGGACCTTCGTTCTCACCGCCGACGGCGTCGCCCATCGGGACCGGATCTACGGCGTGATCTTCATCGTGGTCGCCGTCTCGGTGCTGGTGCAGGGCAGCTTGGTGCCGGGCCTGGCCGCTCGAGTCGGCCTGCCGATGCACGTGCGCGAGCCCGAGCCGTGGGCCGTCGGCCTCCGACTTCGCGATGAGCCGGAGGGGCTGCGCCGGTACGTCGTCGGTGCCGGGACGCCGGCCGACGGCAGCACGATCGACGCCCTGCCGGTCGGCGAGGACGTGTGGATCAGCCTCGTGACACGGGCCGGTGTCCTGGTGCCGATCCGCGGCGACACCGTCCTGGTGGCGGGGGACGAAGTGCTGCTCATCACCGATCCCGCCGTCGATCCGCGCGCGGTGTTCAGAACCGGCTGAGACCGTGGCGAACCCGCCATCCGGTCACCGGTACCCGCCGACCGATGCGACCTGCTCAGGGTCTGGACAAGTTTCGCTCGGACCTCGGGTCTGCCGTCGAGGCCGGCCGTGGTGCAGCACGCGATCCGGCTGCCCGACCTCGAGCAGGACCACGCGGTCGCTGGGAACAAGCGCCGGCCGGCAGACATCGGAGGCAACGACCGGGCCAACGTGGCCGCCGACCGCCTGGGGCGGGGAGCGGTCACGGTGGTGCGGCCGAACTCGACGAGGCGCTGCGGGGGTTCACTTGCAGCTGTGATGGTGCTCGCCCCTCTCAGCCGCGGTACGCCGTCATCCCGGCGAGCTTGCCGCCATCGATCGGCACGGTCGCACCGGTGACGAAGGACCCGGCGTCCGAGCAGAGCCACATCATCACCGCGGCGCATTCGGCCGGCGTACCGATCCGGCCGATCGGCAGCGAATCACCCGCCCGCTGCTGCATCCGCTCACCCGCGCGCTCCAGCGCGTCGGTGAGGATCGGTCCCGGAGCGACCGCATTGACCCGGATTCCCCTTGCCGCGTAGTCGATCGCAGCACTGCGGGTCAGCCCGACGATGCCGTGCTTGGCTGCGACGTAGCCGGCGATCCCGCCGACGCCCTGCAAGCCCGCGGTGGAGGACATGTTCACGATCGCGCCCCCGCCCGAGGCCAGCAGCGCCGGGATCTCCGCGCGCATCGACAGGAAGACCGACCGCAGGGAGGCCGCGATCATCGAGTCGAAGGCGTCCACGCCTACGTCGGCCAGCGGCGTCGGCCGGTGACCGCCGCCGGCCGCGTTGTTGATCGCGATGTCGAGCCGGCCGAAGGTGTCGATCGTGCGCGCCACCAGCGCGTCGACAGCGTTCGCGTCGCTCACGTCGGTCGGGATCGCCACCGCCCGCTCCCCCAGCGACGAGGCCACGTCCCCGAGCCGGTCGGCCGAGCGGGCGGCCAGCACGACCGACGCGCCGGCGGCGTGGAACTCCCGCGCCGTGGCCGCCCCGATGCCCCGGCTGGCACCGGTCACCAGCACGACCCGGCCAGAGAAGTCGAACGCCGCGCTCGTCATGCCGTCACCCGGCGGCGGACGCCGTACCCGATCGCGAGCGCAACCGCGCCGGCCACCAGGGCCACCGCGCCGCCGATCATCTGCACCCAGGTGCCGGCCACCGCGCTCGCGCCCCCGGATCCGCCCAGCCGGTCGACCCACGCCGAGACGGCGAGGCCGCCGCCGACGGTCCCCACGCCGACGAGCACCGAGGTGACCGGCGCCCACCGCCACGGCGCGAGCAGCGTCAGGAGGATCGCGACCAGCGCGATGAGCAGAGCGGGCGGCACCGTGGGGTAGTCCACCCCGCCGGCGATCTGGAACCCGATGCCGTCGGCGGAGACGAGAACGCCGCCCGCTGCGGTTGCCCGATGGGTCATGGCTGTGGTCATTGCGAACGCTCCTCAACAAGTGACGGCTCATAGCGGCGGGCTTCGCCACCGAGTCCGCGCCGCCTCTCGGCGACATGGCAATGCTGCTGCGGTGCGCCGGCCGGCGAATCTGACCAGCGAAGGCACCTGCACTACTCCGCGGGCGGTCGACCAGCGGGCCCGGCGTACTCCCGAGGGCGTAGGCGGCGCCGACCGGTCCCGGCCAGGTCCGACGCGGTCACCGCTCGCGCAGCTCGCGATCGGACCACCAGGATCGGGCGCATGACTTCGGAGACCACCTTCAGCGGCGGACGCTGGCGCGGCTCGTGGATCTGGACCGAGCGGACCGCGCACCGGCCGGACACGTCGCGGCACCGGCACACCCTCGACCCGGATTACTACGACCGGAGGGTCCTGCTGCGCCGGACCTTTCGCCTCGATGCGGTGCCGGAGCGGGCGCCGTACCGCATCACCGCCGACTCCCGCTACATCCTGACCGTCAACGGGATCGAGCTCGGTCGCGGCCCGATCCGCCACGGCTACCGGCAGCTGCACTACGACGTCGGGGACGCGGCGGGCGCGCTGCGGCCGGGCGAGAACGTGATCGCGATCCGGGCCCGCTTCTTCGGCCGCCGCAACGCCTGGTGGGTGCCCGCACCGACGACCGCCGAGCTGGGCGGCGGCTCGGTCGTGGCCGAATTCCAGCCCGGCGACGAGTGGATCCTGACCGACGACTCGTGGCGGGCGCTCGAGTCGGGCGCGTGGACGCCGTCGCTGCCGGCGTCGGTCGTCTCGGCGCAGATCGCCGAGGTCTTCGACGCCGGCAAGCTTGATCCGCACTGGGACCGCCCGGGCTTCGACGACTCCGGCTGGGCGCCGGCCAGGATCCTCGGCGACGACCACTTCGGCGGCGCCGTCACGACGCAGCCCCCGAGCGAGCCGTACGGCGCGCTGCTGCCGTCGCCGCTGCCCCCTCCGGCCGTCACCGTCGTATCGGCGACGAGTGTCGCGACCGCGCCGACCCGTCCCGAGATCGGTACGCCGGCCCCCGACGGGATCGACGTCGGCGACCGGGTCGGCGCCGCCCTCGCGGCGAGCGGGCTCCCGACGCCCGATCCGGCGACGGTGCCGCCGCCGGGTACGACGGCCACCCTCCCGGTCACGGTCGAGTCCCCGGCCGCGGTGCTCGTCGACTACGGCAAGGTCGTCGCCGGGCACGTGCGGCTCGGCTTCTCGGCCACCGGCCCGGTCGTCGTGGCGGGCGCCTTCGGCGAGGTCGCCGACCCCGGCCAGCTGGCCACGGTGGCGACCTTCCGCCTCACCGCACGGGCGGGCGAGAACGCCTTCACCCGCGAGGATCCGGCCGGCGGCCGCTACCTCGTGCTCTACCTGCGCGGTCAGGGCTCGGTCCGCTTCGAGACGGTCGAGGTGCTCGAGCGGCTGCGGCCCCGGCCCGAGGGCGCCGCCTTTGCCGCCTCGGATCCGGCCCTGACCGCCATCTATGCGACCGGGCTGCGCACCGTTGACCTCAACGCGCAGGACGCCTACCTCGACTGCCCGAGCCGCGAGCAACGGGCGTGGACCGGGGACAGCGTCGTACACCAGTCCGTCGACCTGGTCGCCAACCCCGACTGGACGCTCGCCCGCTGGAATCCCGAGCTGCTCGACCAGCCCCGCAGCGACGGCCTGCTGCCGATGATCGGGGTTGGCGATTTCGGGATGCCCGATCAGATCTCGATCCCCGATTGGTCGCTGCACTGGATCCGGGCGGTGCACAACCTCTACCGCTACACCGGCGGCCGCGAGCTCGTGGCCCGGCTTATGCCGTCGGCTGAGCGGACGCTGCGGTGGTTCCTGCCCTTCCGCGACACCGACGGGCTGCTCACCGACGTCACCGGCTGGGTGCTGATCGACTGGGCGCCGGTGCCCGTCGCCGGCCGTTCGGCATCGCTCAATGCCCTGTGGGGCCGGGGTTTGCGTGACTTTGCCGAGATGGCCGACTGGCTCGGCGACGCCGGACGGGCGGCGTGGGCGCGAGCCGAGCACGCCCGCCTCGTGACGGCGTACGACGCCTTCTGGGACGACGGACGCGGCGCCTACCGGGAGCAGATCCGGGGCGGCGAGCGGTCGTCGGTGGTGACCGAGCACGCCGCCGCGGCCGCGGTCTGCGGTGAGCTGGTGCCGGCCGAGCGCCTCGAACGGGTCAAGGCGATGCTGCTCGACCGCGACCACACCTTCAGCGAGGCCACGTTCCTGTCCGGGGACGAGCCCGAGCGGGTCCGCCGCGACGGGGAAGCGTGGGTGGTGGCGGCGCAGCCGTTCTACCGCTACGTCGTGCACGATGCGCTGGCCCAGCTGGGTGCGGCCGACCGGATCGCCGAGCTGTGCCGCGACTGGTCGGTGCTGGTGGAGTCGGGACCGACCGCATGGCGCGAGGTGTGGGAGGGCGGCTCCTACGCGCACGGCTGGTGCTCGACACCGTCGCGGGACCTGGTCGTCTACACGGTCGGAATCTCCCCCGGCGAGCCCGGGTACGACGTCGTGCGAGTCGCCCCGGCGCTGGGTGATCTGGCGTGGGCCGAGGCGACGGTCCCGAGCCCGCACGGTCCGATCAGGGTCCGGGCGGAGGCGGGCGGCCGGATCGAGGTCGACTCGCCGGTGCCGGTCGACGTGGTCTCCGCCGACGGCACGGTCACCCGCCACGACGCGCGGCAGGTGCGGACGTCGTACTGACTCGTTACCGGCCGCCAGAGCCGACGACCGCGAGGGCTCCAGCAGCCCGGGAGTCGGGGTTTGCGTGCATCGCGTAGTGCAGGACCTGGGCGCACGGCCGCTCGGTCGCGAATGCACGAGTGCGGCGTTGCAGTTGGCGCCCGGCCACCGGGCATCTCACCGGGCGGGGTATACGGGCACCGCCTGCAGCACAGGCGATCCCGGCAACGCGGGGCCTTGGTGGTGTCCGGTGAGGGTTCCTCTTGAGTGATGCTGGCTGTGGCCTGGCTGATGGCGTGACAGGTCTGTAGGTTTCGAGTCGTGTCTGCGAGCCCGCGGTTCCCGACTGACACGAGCCGACGATCGATGTGCGCCCGGCGTTTGGGCCGCTTCGACGACTTCGCTGCCGTCTTCGGCACGCGACGACCGGACGCGTCCGGCTGCTGGTGCATGGCCTACCGAGACAGCCGGGCACGCGACCGGCCGGGGTACATGCGCGCAGAGTGCGCGACCGAGCCCGGCCCGGGCGTGCTGGTCTACGTGGACGACGTCGTGGCCGGCTGGTGTTCCATCGCACCACGAGCGAGCTACCGGCGCCTGCTGAACTCCCGCACGATCCCGGTCCTGGCCGGCGGCGACGCGTGGATCGCGGTCTGCTTCGTGGTTCGCGTGGGGTACCGCAAGCACGGGTTGATGCATCGGCTCTTGACCGGTGCTGTCCAGCATGCAGCCGCCAACGGCGCCGAGGTCGTCGAGGGCTATCCGGTGAATGTCGGTGGCGGCCGCGTCGACGTCGTCGCCG
>JBBSHJ010000103.1:0-11311 GCA_038253135.1 Mycobacteriales bacterium
ACTAGTGCCGCTCCTCGCGCTGCTTGCACGAGACGCACAGTGTCGCGGCCGGGAACGCCTGCAGCCTGGCCTTGGCGATCGGCTGCCCGCAGCTCTCGCACCGGCCGTACCGGTCGTTCTCGAGCCGGACGAGCGCGCGCCTGGTCTGGGTCAGCAACTCGAGCCGGTTGTGCGCGAGGGACAGCTCATGCTCGCGTTCGAAGGTCTTCGCGCCCGCGTCGGCCTGGTCGTCGCCGGCGCCGTCGCGGGCCTGGTGCGTCAGGTCGTCGAGGTCGGACATCGCTCGGGCGTATTCAGCCTCCAGCTCGGCCAGCGCTTCGCCGAGATCGGCTCGGACCCCGTCGAGCTCGGCCTTGGACCACCGGGGATCGGGCCCGCTTGCCGTCGTTGCCGGCTTCTTCCTCGCGGGCTGCGCCGGCGCCCGCTTCTCCGGCGGTGCCTTCGCTGTCTTGCCCGGTCCTGCTGTCTTGTCCGGTCCCGCTGTCTTGGCGGTCGATTTCGCCACGGTCTTGCCCGACGCCGCCTTCGGCGCCGCAGGCTTCGTGGCCGCGCTCTTAGTGGTGGCGGTCTTAGTGGTGGCGGTCTTGGTGGTGGCGGTCTTGGTGCTGGCGGGCTTGGTGCTGGCGGGCTTGGTGGTGGCAGCCTTAGTAGCGGCGGTCTTGGTGCTGGCGGCCCTCTTGGCGGCCGATGCCTTGGCCGTGCCCTTGGTTGCCGCGCTCTTCCGTGCCGGGGTCCGCTGGGCCGCGGTCTTCTTTGCCGCGCTCCTCTTTGCCGCGGTCTTGGTGCTCGCCCTCTTGGTGGCCGCGCTCTTGCGTGCCGGAGCCCGCTGGGCCGCGCTCTTGGTTGCTGCGGTGTTGGTGGCCGCGGTCTTGGTTGCTGAGCTCGTGGTGGGCGCGGTCGTGGCTGCCGCTGATTTCCTTGCCGAGGAGGTGCGGGTCGCCTTCTTCGCAACCGGCATTTTCTCCGGCACGGTCTTGCTGGCCGACGTTGTCGCGGATCGAGTCGATTGCCTCGCCACGTGCGCACCGCCTCAGGTGTCGGGCGCGAAACCGCGGGTCCGCCTCGGACCGGTCGTGCGCGCCAGCTGCTCTTTCGAAATTGACGGTCACAATACGGACCGGATCGCGGCGATGCCACCGCAACGCGCGTACAGCGGCGGAATCGGACGGCGGCGGGACATCGAGCGTCGGCTCAGGACTCGGCCGCCACGGTGTCCGGGTCGCCCCAGCCGGCCAGCGGTCCGGCCCGGCTGACCGCGTGCATCCGGTCCTCGGTCATGGCCCGGGCCCGGCGCGTGGTGATCAGCAGCAATTCATCGCCGCGGGTCAGCCGGGTCTCCGGGTCAGGAACCATGCTCTCGCCGTCGCGGACCACGAGCGAGAGCATCGCGCCGACGGGCAGGCGGAGGTCCCGCACGTAGACGCCGTGCAGCCGCGAGCCCGGCGAGATCCGGACGTGCAGCAGGTCCGCGGCGAGCTCCTCCAGCGGCGCCGACTCGATCATGACCTCGCGGGGCGGGTGGACCGACACGACGCCGAGCAGGCGGGCGCACCACGGCAGCGAGACGCCCTGCACGAGCGTGAAGACGACGACCAGCACGAACACGATGTTGAACAACCGGGTGGCGTGCGGCAGCCCCGCACTGATCGGGATCGTCGCCAGCACGATCGGCACCGCCCCGCGCAGACCGGCCCAGGACAGGAACGCCTGACCGCGCCAGCCGAGTCCGAAACCCGTCGTACTCACGAGCACCGACACCGGCCGTGCGACCAACAGCAGCACCGCGCCGATGACCAGCGCCGGCACCACGGCCCCGGGCAGCAGACTCGGGTCGACCAGCAGTCCGAGCAGCACGAACAGACCGATCTGCGCCAGCCACGCCAGCGCCTCGCCGAATCCGATCACGGCCTGCCGGTGCGGCAGATCGGCGTTGCCGAGAACGAGACCGGCCAGGTAGACGGCGAGGAAACCCGACGCGTGTGCAAGCGAGCCGGTGGCGAAGGCGAGAACGCAGAAGGCCACGGCACCGATGGGATAGAGCCCCGCGATCGGCAGCGCGCTGCGCCGCAGCACGAAGGCACCGATCAGTCCGGTCGCGACGCCGATGAGCGCGCCGACGACGAGCTCGTAGACCATCAACCCGAGGATCACCGGCACGGAGTGCGGATGATCGGCGGACAGCAGCACCACGAGGATCACCGCCGGCGCGTCGTTGAACCCGGACTCGACCTCGAGGATCGCGCCGTGCCGGCCCCGCAGTGGCAGCCGCCGCAGGGTCGAGAACACGGCAGCCGCGTCAGTCGAGGAGATCACCGCGCCGAGAATCAGGCCGATCTTCCACGGCAGGCCGAGGAAGGCGAGGGCCGCGGCCGAGACGATCATGATGCTCACGCCGATGCCGACGGTCGCCAGCACCGAGCCCGGGGCAAGCGCAGGACGCACGGTGCGCCAGCGGGTCGTCAAGCCGCCCTCGGCGAGGATCAGGACCAGGGCGGCGAGGCCCAACGTGCGGGTGAGGTCGGCATCGTCGAAGTTGTAGCCGAGTCCGCCCTCGCCGACGATCAAGCCGAGGGCGAGATAGGCGAGCAGGGTCGGGAGACCGAAGCGATGCGACAGGCGCACCGCGAGCACGCTCACGAGCACGATGAGGGAGCCGGCCAGGATCAGTTGCTCGACAGCAGTGCTCATGGCGGCCGCCGGCTATCTCGATGGATCGTGCGGCGGTGACTGATCGTTCGGGAGGATCTCGTCGGGGGGCGGCTGGCCGTGTCCGGGCGCGGCGAGCCGCGCCGTGACCGGCCGGCACACGGCGCAGGGCGTGAAGCCCGACGACAAGGCCTCGGCCATCGGGACGCTGACGGCCGGCAAGCCGGCGAGGAAGGCGCAGCCGGGCAGGTGGAACCGGGGGCGCCCGTCAACGACAGCGACCTCGACCGGACCGACGCCGGCGACGGCCGACTGCTCGAGGCCGCCGGCCACGACCTCGATGCCCGGTTCGTCAACCGGGTCGCGCGGATCCGCGGGCCGGCCGGCGGGCTGATCGGGGCCGGCAGTCGCAGGTACGTCGTCGGCTGCGAGCGGCGCGGCGTGCGGCGGCGGCTCACCGATCGGCAGCGGCCAGATCACCTCGGGGATCTCGGCGTCCTCATCGCTGACGGTGCCCTGCCCGCGCCGGCCCAGCAGTGCCACGGCGAGCGCACCGACCGCCAGCACCGCCAGCGCCAGAGACGTCCAGATCAGCGCCCGGTGCTGCTCGCCGCTGAGTGCCCAGAACAGCAGGACGGCGGCGGCTACGACGAGCAGCAGGCTGACCGGGATCGGGATGATGCCGGCCAGGGACCTCGGCCGACCGGCGCGGTTCTGCGGCGGGCGCTGATCGGCCCCGGTGCGCGGCGGTTCAGTCGCCACCGCTGCCTGACGGCGTCGCCTGCGGGGTGACAGCCTCGCCGTCCGTCCCAGCCTGAACGTCAGGATGAGGCGCCATGTCGGTGGTGGCGGCCGGCTCGTCGAGACCGTCCGGCCTGTCACCCGGTTCGAGTGGCTCCCCCTCGTCCAGGTCGCGGAGCTGCTGCTCGAGATAGTCGTGCATCCGCTCGCGGAAGCGCGACTCAAACCGGCGCAGGGCATCGATCTTGCCCTGCAGGTCCGCGCGCTTGGTCTCGAGATCCCCGAGGACCTCGGCATGCGTGCGCTCGGCCTCGGCGGTCATCGTGCGGGCCTTCTCCTCGGCATCGCGCTGCAGGGTCTCGGCCTTCGTGGACGCGTCGCCGTGCAGGGTCTCGGCGCGCTCGCGGGCCTCGAGAATCATCCGCTCGACGTCGTCGTGCGCCTGCTGGCGTGCCGCCGCGGCCTCCTCCCGGGCCTCGCGGCGGTGCCGCTCGGCCTCGGTGCCGGCAGCGGTGAGGTGCTTGTCCGCGGTCTCTCGGGCCAGGGCCAGCACGCTCAACGCCTGCACGTGGTCGTCCGGGTGCTCCCACCGGCGCTCCCCGGTCGGTTCGTCCCCGGCGCCGGCGGAGTCGGTTGTGGTGCCCGCCGGCAGCGCAGTCGCGCCCGCGCCCGACGATGCGCCGACCACCTGGGTCTCAGCCGTGCCGGCGCTCGTGCCGTCCGCGCTCGTGCCGTCCGCGCTCGCGCGGTCGTCGCCCGGCGCGTCGATTGCGAGCTCGTCGGGCCCAGGTGTGTGGGCACCCATCAACGCGTCCGGCGCGCCGGCCGCAGCAGCCGAGCCGGACCCCGATGCCTCCAGAACGCGGACCTGCCGCTTCAGATCATTGTTCTCCTCGATCAGGCGGGACAGCTCGCCCTCGACCTGGTCGAGGAATTCGTCGACTTCGTCCTCGTCGTATCCACGCTTGAGCGGCTTCGGCCGCTTGAAGACGACATTGTGGATCTCGGCGGGGGTCAGCGCCATTGGGTCACCTCAGTCCGGATGTCGGTTCGCTGCCGACCGGCGCAGCACGGCGCCGGTCGCGTCATGGGGTCGTTATCCCCACTTCTGGGGCAAGCACCGTCTCGTGCAAGCAGTGTCTCGTGCACCATTGTCCCGTGCCCAACCCACCCCGTCGAACCAGGGACGGGCGACGTGCGGTCGGGCTCAGCGGGGTCCTGATGTCCAAGTGGTCGTGATGTCCAAGTGGTCGTGATGTCCAAGTGGTCGTGATGTCCAAGTGCTTTGGTGGTCAGGCCGCGAGGCGCCCGACGATGCTCATCCCGATGTAGACCCCGAAGAACAGGATCATGAAGCCCAGGTCGAGCCGCATCCCGCCGAGCCGCAGCGGCGGGATGATCCGACGCATCGCGCGCAGCGGTGGATCGGTGACGCTGTAGACGACCTCGAGGGTTGCCGCAACGGCGCCGGTGGGCCGGGCTCGGCGGGCCAGCTGCATGACCCAATCGGTCACGAACCGGGCGATGAGGAACAGCAGGAAGATCAGCAGGGCGACGTACAGCACCGACCAGAAGGTAGTCATCCCGTCCGCTCCCGCACCCCTTCAGCGTAACCGCCGGGAGGACCAGGCGCCGTACCGACTGAAACCCCTGGGACGTGAGCCCTACGACTGGTTGAAGAACCCGCGCTCGGCGATCCGGGCCTTGTCCTCGGCGGTGACCGTCACGTTCTGCGGCGAGAGCAGGAACACCTTGTTGGTCACCCGCTCGATGTCGCCCCGCAGGCCGAAGATCAGCCCGGCGGCGAAGTCGACCAGGCGCTTGGCATCGGCGTCGCTCATCTCGGTGAGGTTCATGATCACCGGAACGCCTTCGCGGAAGGCCTCGCCGATCTGCTTGGCCTCGTTGTAGGTGCGCGGGTGCAGCGTCGTGATCGACCGGAGCGTCGTCGGCTCCGCCACGGGCCCGGTGGAGTAGGTCGTGTCGGTGGCCGGCTCAGCGCTCCACGACCGGGACGCGCTGCGCTCGCCCGACCGGGCAGCGGTGTAGCCGGAGCGCACCGGCACGCGGTCAGCGGTCTCGGTGCGCTCGAACGCCACGTCATGGCCGCGGCCCGCAGCCCCGCGCTCGGTAGCCCGGGCACCGGAGTACGGACGGGTGCCGGGCTCGGCGCTGTAGTCGTCATCGGCGCCCTGCTCGTCGTGGACGTCCTGCTCGCGGTTGTCATCGTCCTCGACGAGCCCGAGGTAGATTCCCATCTTGCGCATTGCTCCGGGCATTCCGGGCGTCCTTCCTCGAGATGCTCCGTCTGGGCGCGGTCCGACCCTCGCGGGTGCCGCGTTCACTGCTGCGACGTTACCCGAGATGCGCCGGCCTGCGACCTAGCAACGCCGACCCGATCCGCACGTGTGTCGCGCCGTACCGAATGGCCGTCGGGAAGTCCGCGGTCATACCGGCAGAGAGCCCGCTCGCCTCGGGATGGCGGGCTCGGATGCGGTCGGCGATGCGGGCGATGTCGGCGTACGCCGCGTCGGCGTCCGCACCCGGCGGCGGCACCGCCATCAGTCCAGACAGGCGCAGCGACCCGGCCGCGGCCACCGCGTCGGACAGCTCCGGCAGCGCCTCGCGGTCGACGCCGCCCCGGCCGGGGTCGCCGTCGAGGCTGACCTGGCAGAAAACCTCGATCACGCGGCCGGCGCGCGCGGCCGCGGCGTCGAGAGCCGCGACCAGCGGCATCCGGTCGACACTGTGCACCACCTCGGCGTAGCGGGCGACCGAGGCGGCCTTGTTGCGCTGCAGCCGGCCGATGAAGTGCCAGCGCGCGTCGGCCACTTCGGCGGCCTTCGCGCGCGCCTCCCGATCGCGGCTCTCCCCCAGCTCGGTGACACCGAGAGCGACCAGCCGGCGCGCGTCATCGACGGGAAAGGTCTTGGTCACGGCCACGAGGCAGATCCCGTCCGGGATGCGCCCGGCCGACGTCGCCGCCTTTTCGATCGCGCGTCGGACGGTGCTGAGCCGGCTCGCGATCTCCTCGGTTCGCTTGTCCGTCAAGGAATCTCGATCAAGCTATCCAAGCCAGACCGCCGAACCGGCCGGTCACCTTGTCGCGGCGGTAGCTGTAAAGGTCCGGATCCTCACGGGTGCATCGTGGGTCGGCCACGACGACGCCGACACCGGCCGAGCGCAGTGCCGCAGTGAGACCCGCGCGCAGGTCGAGACCGGCGGTGCCGGCGGACGTCGTACACGCGCTGCCGGGCAGGTGGGCCTCGAGGTCCGCCTGCATGTCGGCCGGCACCTCGTAGCAGGCGCCGCAGATCGCCGGGCCGAGCAGCACATCGATGTCCTCGACACGGGAGCCGAGCCGCAGCATCTCCTCGACCACCTTGGTCGCTATGCCGGCGCGGGCACCCGGCCGGCCGGCGTGCGCGACCGCCGCGATCCCGGCCCGCTGGTCGGCGTAGAGGACTGGGACACAGTCGGCGACCCGCACCACGAGCACCAGATGGCGCGCTGCGGTCACGAGGGCGTCGGTCGCGGCGATCGGCCGCCGCTGCGGGCCGTCCACCACCACGACGTGGTCGCCGTGCACCTGATCCATCCAGACCAGCCGGTCGGGCCCGAGACCCACGGTGGCGGCCAGCCGGATCTGGTTGGCCTGCACGGCGACGGGGTCATCGCCGCCGCCGGCAGCCAGGTTGAAGGAGTCGTACGGCGCCGCGCTGCGCCCGCCCCGGCGGGTGGTGAGCACCCGGCGTACCGGGCCGGTCGGTTGGTCGCTCACTTCAGGAAGTCAGGAACGTCCAGGTCGTCGTCCCGCTCGTCGGCGACCGGACGATGGGTCGGCCTTCCCCTGCCCCCCGGCTGTTGTGCGGGCGGGCCCTGCGGCGCGCCTCCCTGCGACTGGGCATCCTGCCCGGGCGCCGGTGCCGGCGGCGATCCCGGTCCGGGCGTTCCGGGTGCAGCCGCCGGCTGGGTCGCCCCGCCGCCGAGCCGACCGTAGGTGGGCTGCGGATGTGGTTGTGGTTGTGGCTGCGGCGGGCGGCCCTGGGTGGCCGATGCCGACCCGACCGCGCGCGCCCCGGACGAGGTGTTCGAGCCGCTGGGACCGAAGGCCGATCGGCCGGCCTCGGGCCGCTTGTAGGTCGGCTGACCACCGTCGAATCCGGCGGCGATGACCGTGATGCGGACCTCGTCGCCGAGCGCGTCGTCGATCACGGCACCGAAGATGATGTTGGCCTCGGGGTGGGCGGCCTCCTGCACCAGCCGGGCTGCCTCGTCGATCTCATAGAGTCCGAGGTCAGAGCCACCGGAGATCGAGAGCAGTACGCCGTGCGCGCCGTCCATGCTGGCCTCGAGCAGCGGGCTGGCGATGGCGATCTCCGCCGCCTCGGTCGAACGGTTCTCGCCGCGCGCCGAGCCGATGCCCATCAGGGCCGAGCCGGCGCCAGCCATCACCGACTTGACGTCGGCGAAGTCGAGGTTGATCAGCCCGGGCGTGGTGATGAGGTCGGTGATGCCCTGCACGCCGGAGAGCAGGACCTGATCGGCGCTCTTGAAGGCGTCCATGATGCTGATCGCCCGGTCGCTGATCTGCAGCAGCCGGTCGTTCGGGATGACGATGAGGGTGTCGCACTCGTTGCGCAGCGTCTCGATACCATTGTCCGCCTGCTCCGCACGCCGCTTGCCCTCGAACGTGAACGGTCGGGTCACGACACCGATCGTCAGCGCGCCGAGCTTGCGGGCGATGTCGGCGACCACGGGAGCACCGCCGGTGCCCGTCCCGCCGCCCTCGCCGGCGGTGACGAAGACCATGTCGGCACCCTTGAGCACCTCCTCGATCTCCTCGCGGTGATCCTCGGCCGCCTGCCGCCCGACGTCGGGGTTGGAGCCGGCGCCGAGGCCCCGGGTCAGGTCGCGGCCGACGTCCAGCTTCACGTCGGCATCGCTCATCAGCAGCGCCTGCGCATCGGTGTTGATCGCGATGAACTCGACGCCCTTGAGACCGACCTCGATCATCCGGTTGACGGCGTTCACGCCGCCGCCGCCGACGCCGACGACCTTGATGACCGCCAGGTAATTGGTGGGTGGGGTCATTGCCCTGCCTTCCGCTACTGCCGCTTAGTCGCCAGATGTTCGTGTCGCCTGATTCAGGTCGCCAGATTGAGGTCGCCCGCCGGCCCGGTCGAGCGTCAACTCGCCGGACCGAGTGTGCGACGACGCTACCGCCCACCCGACGTGCACTGAAGTCTTACCCTCTAGTTGATGATCATCGTTATGTCAACCGGAGAATGAGCGAAAGCGTAGTGCAGAGGGCGGGCGACGATGCAAGCGGCCGGGCCGGATTTTCCGGGCAATTTCGCCGCTACATTCCCACGCACATTCCCTGGCACATTCCCAGGCGGGTACGCGGGCATTTCCGGGCAATATCGGTACCGTCAGCCGCCGGACCGGACCGCGACATTCGGCAGGCCGGAGAGGTCGAACGTCGTACCCGGGCGACCGAGCAGCGTGGGCAACACGCGAGCCTTCGCCGCCGACTGTTGCGGCGTACCCCAGATGACCGTGCGCCCGCTGCGCAGGTGCAGGGTGACGGCGTCCTGCGACGGTGCGCTGATGATCGCGACCAGCCGTGTGATCGACGGTGGCAGCTGGGCGGCAACGGCAACCGAGGCCCGGTCGGCGTCGGACACCGCCGCCGGCGACCCACCGACCGATCGGCCGGCGGTGCGCAGGTCGATCCGGGTCAGTCCGTGCGGCGCCGGCGAGACGCGGTGGAACGGGATCGCGGTGCGATCGAGCAACCAGAACTTGCCGGACCGCTCGGCGTAGGCGACCGGGCGCCGCTCGGTGACCGTGATCCGGACGGTCGACGGCCAGTGCCTTGCGACCGAGACCGACGCGACCGGGCCGAGTGCCCGCACCCGCGACGCGATCGCCCCGGTGTTCAGGCGCACCAGCGGCCGGCCGCGCTCGATCGCCGCGGCCGACCGCACCTGCGCCGCGCTGACGTAATGAGTGCCGCTGACCTCTACGGTCTTCACGCCGGCCCACGACGTGGAGTAGACCGCGACGCCGGCGAGGACGCCGGCCGCCACCACGACGGCGAGCAGGGCGGCGTAGGGGCGCCAGGTCCGCAGGTCCGTCCAGCGCCGCCACCAGCGCCGCCACCAGGCCGGGTGGTGGGAGGCCCGGTATGACGGGCGCCGGTGCTTCAGGACGAGCGATCGCCGCGGGGCGTGGCGGGTCCGGCGCGATCTCCCGGGCTCCGCCGCCTGGCCGCGTTGCCTGCCGGCGCGGGTCGTCAGGCTCATCGGTCACCATCCGCGTCGTCCGGGTCGGTCAGCTCGGCGAGAATCTCCGGTCCGAGCATCGTCACGGTGCCGGCACCCATCGTCACGATGAGGTCGCCGGGCCGGGCGAGCCCGGCCACCAGCCCGGGCGTGGCCAGCCACGAAGGTTCGTAGTGCACCCGTTCCGCCGCAAGCGGTACGGCGTCGGCGACGAGGGCGCCGGTCACGCCGGGGATCGGGTCTTCGCGGACGCCGGCGACCTCCATCACGACGACCTCGTCGGCCGCGCCGAGCGCCGTGCCGAAGTCGTCGGCGAAATCCCGGGTCCGCGAGTACAGATGCGGCTGGAAGACCACCACGAGGCGTCCCGGCGCGGCCACCACGCGGGCCGCGGCAAGCTGAGCGCTCACCTTGGCCGGGTGATGCGCGTAGTCGTCGTACACCCGCACTCCCCGGGCGGCCCCCTTGTACTCGAACCGCCGGTGCACGCCCCCGAATCGCTCGAGCCCGGCGAGCACCCCGTCGGCCGGCAGGCCGAGCTCGAGGCCGGTCAGCAGCGCGGCGGCCGCGTTGGCGGCCATGTGGGCCCCGGTCTGCGCGATCCGTACGTCGTGCTCGCCGCCGGCCGTGACGGCACGGAAAGACGTGCCGTCCGGACGCACCGAGAGGTTCGTGACCTGCAGATCGGCGCCGGGCGCGGTGCCGAAGGTGCGCACGACCAGGCCCCGGTCGCGACCCGGCCGGGCCAGCCGAAGCGTCCCGTGGTCGTCCGCGGAGACGACCAGCAGGCCACCCGGCGTGATGCGCTCGACGAAGTCGGCGAAGGCCTGCTCGTAGGCCTCCCGCGTCCCGTGCTGGTCGAGGTGATCCGGCGCGATATTGGTCACCACCGCCGCCGCCGGCGACAGCAGGAGGAACGAGCCGTCGCTCTCGTCCGCCTCGACGATGAAGAGTTCACCCCTGCCGTGGTGCGCGTTGGAACCCGACTCGTTCAGATCGCCGCCGATGGCGAAGGACGGGTCGGCGCCGCACGCCTGCACCGCGACGGTGAGCATCGAGGTCGTCGTCGTCTTGCCGGCCGAACCGGCCACGGCCACGCCGCGGTAGCCCTCCATCACCGCCGCGAGCGCGGCGGCGCGGCGGATCACGGAGATGCCGCGTCGCCGTGCCTCGATGCGCTCCGGGTTCGTCTCACGGATCGCCGCGGACACGACCACCGTGTCCACGGCGCCGACGTGTTTCGCCTCGTGACCGATGTGCACCGTCGCGCCGAGCGCGCGCAAGGCCTCGATACCCGCCGATTCCTTGGCGTCGCTGCCGGTCACGGCCGCACCGCGGGCCAGCAGGATACGGGCGATGCCGCTCATGCCGAGCCCGCCGATGCCGATGAAATGCACCCGACCCAGCCCGGCATCGCTCGGTCCTCGGTCGACGGCACTCACCGCGCGACTTCCTTCCTCGCTGCGCGCCTCACTCGTTCCTCGCTCGGGTGCTCGCTCGGTCGTCGGTCGACGCCACTCACCGCGCGACTTCCTTCCTCGCTGCGCGCCTCACTCGTTCCTCGCTCGGGTGCTCGCTCGGTCGTCGGTCGACGCCACTCACCGCGCGACTTCCTTCCTCGCTGCGCGCCTCAC
>JBBSHJ010000104.1:0-11277 GCA_038253135.1 Mycobacteriales bacterium
CGTGACCGAAGGCCAGCGATCGCGCCGCCCGGTCGCCTGTGGGCTCACCCGCACCCGGCAGGAACTGAACGATGCACCGGTCGCCCATCCACGGGCTCGGCTGGTGCGACACCGCAAAACCCTGCAGCCGCGGGCGATCCGCGCCCTCGGGCGGCGAGTAGCGGTAGATCCAGCGCTCGGTGCCGGCGTCGGTGACCGGGGTGTAGAAGTTGAAGCCGTGCGGCACCGCGGTGAGCGGCAGGGTGAGCCCCCGGGAGAGCCGACCGGAGGAGTTGGTGCCGCGCCGCGTGTCGACGTAGTCGGTCGACGACCGAGCGAGCATCGACCGAGCGCTAGCGAGGGAGGAGCGCAGCGAGCGAGGAGGCCGCGAGGGTGGGTAGTCGGTCGACGACCGAGCGAGCATCGACCGAGCGCCAGCGAGGGAGGAGCGCAGCGAGCGAGGAGGCGCCGCGGACTCGATCGCGAGATCCGAGACCCAGCCGGCGATCTCGTCCTGGTTGCCGTCGGCGAGCACGGCCAGCTCGTACGCCGTGACCCGCTTTCCCGCGAGGGGTGTCAGGTCGACCTCGCGCCGGTTCCACTGGTCGGGCAGCACCGTCTTGGACCGGGCCTGCTCGGAGAGGGAGGCGCCGACGTCGTGGTGATCGCGCAGCCCGGCGGCGGACATCCGCTCGCCGCCGTCGAGCAGCAGGTCGACAGCGACGGCGCAGGCGCCGAAACCGGCCGACTCGGTCGCGGCGGTACGCCGGGCACCCGCGGCCGCGTCGTACTCCGGGTAGAGGAAGCAGACCAGCCGGTCGCCGGCGGCGACAGCGTGCTCGTGCGCCGCGATCACGGCGCGGTGCTCGCCCGGCGTCGCCGCGCTGAGGCGGAAGCCGTACGGGCGTGGGCTGGCGAATCCGGTCCGGGGAGTCGCAGTGGGCGGGTCCGCCGGCCCGTCTCCGGTTGTGATCTGGAGCGCAGGGGGCATGTCGCGAAACTACCGGTCGTCGCGGCGCGGCCGTCCGCGTCATACCCGCCAAGCTTCGGCCGGGACGCACGCCTCGCGGCTATGAGACCGGGTCGTGGGCTGACTCAGTTTTCCTAGCCGGGTAGCAACCGCACATTCCCGGTGGACCGGACCACCATGGACCGAGCGCCATCCAGGCGCGAAGGCCCGGGCCAGGCTGGCGCGCCGACCCGCTACGGGAGCCGGGCTCGCTCGGCCGGGGTTGACCAGTCGGCGGCGCGGATGTCGCGCAGCGCTTGCTTGCGGACGTCGCCCTCGAGCCGGTCGATATAGACCTTGCCGTACAGATGGTCGATCTCGTGCTGCAGGCAGCGGGCGAAATTGCCGGTGCCCTCGACCTCGATCTCCTCGCCGTCCATCGTCAATCCGCGCGCCACGGCGTGCCGGCAGCGAGTGGTGTCATAGCGCAGGCCGGGCACGGACAGGCAGCCCTCGGGGTCGGTGATCGACTCGCCGCCGGCCAGCACGATCCGCGGGTTGACCAGGTGGCCGACGTGCCAGATGTCGTCATCGTCGTTGCAGTCGTAGACGAAGACGGCGAGGCCGTTGCCGATCTGGTTGGCCGCGAGACCCACTCCCTCGGCTTCGTACATCGACGCGAACATGTCGTCGACCAGCCGTCCGAGCTCCTTGCGGGCTTCCTTGTCGAAGGACCTCACCGGGTCGGCTTCGGTCCGCAGCACCGGGTCGCCGAGGTAGCGGATGGGGCGGACGGCGCCCTTGCGCAACCACCGGGCAACGGCGCCGCCTCGGGTCGAGGGTTTTCTGGCCACGGGCGAAAACGTTACCCGCCGGTTTGCGGCTCGGGTCCCCTGGCGCAGATCCGCCGCTCACCCGACACGTCGGCCTCGGTGACGCTGCCGACCGGCGGTTCCGCATCGAGCTGGGCATCGGGTAGCGCCGCCTCCGACTGCTTCTTCTCCGCGGCCGCCGCCTGCATGCCGGATTGCGATCGAAGCGGAATCTCCTTCAGCCGCAGCATCAGCAACAGGCCGATAAGCAGGATCGCCGCGGCGATATAGAAGACGAGATGCATCGAGCTGGAGAAACCGACGAAGAACGGGTGTGCGAGCCGAGGGTCGGTGTGCTTCAGGAACGCCGTGTCGTTGAGAGCGGATCCGGAGGGCGCGCCGCTGCGGCCCTGCAGGATCGTCAGGATCGTCTTGTTGTTGGGGTCCCGGGTGACCGCTGGGTTGGCGAGGGCGGCCTTGAAGCCGGGGTCGCCGCCGGCGCTCCTGTAGGCCCTGGCGATCTTGTCGCCCACCGTGCTGAAGAGCACCGACAGGAAGACGGCGGTGCCGAGCGTGCCGCCCATCTGCCGGAAGAACGTCGCCGAGGATGTCGCGACGCCGATGTCGCGCGGCGGCATCGCGTTCTGCACGGCCAGGGTGATCGGCTGCATGACGTTTCCGAGTCCGAGCCCGAAGATCAGCATGCAGATCGTGGTCTGCCAGAACGGGGTGTCGGCGCCGACCTGCGACAGCATGGCCACCCCGACGACCATCAGCGCCGTACCGATGATCGGGAAGACCTTGTAGCGCCCGATCCGCGCGATGAGCTGGCCGGAGATGATCGAGCCGATCATGATGCCGGCAGTCAGCGGCAGCATCAGCAGGCCGGATTGCGTCGGCGACGCGCCGCGGACGATCTGCAGGTAGAGCGGCAGGACGGCGATACCCCCGAACATGCCCATGCCGACGACGATGCCCACGATGGACGTGAGGCGGAACGTGTCGTTGTGGAAGAATCGCAGCGGGATCAATGCGTCCTCGCCCATACGGCTCTCCACCCAGACGAACGCGAGAATGCCGACGAGACCGGTCAGGTAACAGGCGAGGGCGGCTACGCTGCTCCAGCCCCACGTGCGGCCCTGCTCGGCGACGATGAGCAGCGGGACGAGGCCGACCGTGATCGTCGTCGCGCCGAGCCAGTCGATCCGATGCGGCCGCTCGATGTGCGGGATGTTCAGCGTGATCCACACGATGATCAGCGCGATGATGCCGATCGGGACGTTGATGAGGAAGACCCAGCGCCAGCCGGAGACGCCGATGATCGAGCCGGTGCCGGCGAAGAAGCCGCCGATCACCGGACCGAGGACGCTCGAGGTGCCGAAGACCGCGAGGAAGTAGCCCTGGTAGCGGGCCCGCTCGCGCGGGGCGACGAGGTCGCCGAGGATGGCCAGCGCGAGGGAGAAGAGGCCGCCGGCGCCCAGGCCCTGGAAGGCCCGGAAGGCGGCCAGCATGTACATCGACGTCGAGAAGGCCGACGCCGCCGAGCCGATGATGAACAGCGTGATGGCCAGCAGGAAGAGCGGTTTGCGGCCGTAGATGTCGGACAGCTTGCCGTAGAGCGGTGTGGCGATCGTGGAGGTGATGAGGTACGCCGTCGTCACCCAGGCCTGGGCGGCGAGGCCGTGCAGGTCGTCGCCGATCGTGCGGATCGCGGTGGAGACGATGGTCTGGTCGAGGGCGGCGAGAAACATTCCGGCCATCAGGCCGGCCAGGATGCTCAGGATCTGTGCGTGGCTGAACCCTTCCGACCCGTCACCGTGACCGCTTGCCCGTCGCGATCCGGACGCCGGGGAGGTGGCGGCCGCAGAACTCATGAGATCTCCGTTTCGAGTGTGTCGGCGGCGCAGGACAGGCGCTCGTCCAGGGACGCGCTGAATCGCTCCAGCAGCTCGGCGAGATGGCTGCGGTCCGCTTCCGTCCAGTCCTGCATCACCCCGGCGATGAACTCGTCGCGATGGCTGCGCTTCTTGGCGAGGAACGACGTGCCTGCCTCTGAGCAGGCGACGGTGGACGCCCGCCCGTCATGCGGGTCGACCTGGCGCTCGATCAGGCCGTCGTCGACGAGGATGGCGACCTGCCGGCTCAGCGTCGACGGGTCGATGTGCGATCGTTCGGCGAGTTGCGAGAGCCGGAGCGGTCCGAATTCAGCCAGCGCCGTGAGCAGGTGGAATGCGGTCCACTCTCCGCGCTGTCCCTCGGTGGCCATCCTGGCCTTGAGCCGGTTGGTGGTCCGCATGATGCGTCCCACGCTGCGGGCGACCTCGGCCGCGGCGGGGCTGACGACTGGCACTTGGCTCTCCGTGGTGTTCGCTCGGACAGTGCTCAAGTACGAGCGCCCGAATAGTTGCAGGGCACAAGCATGTATCCGCTCGGGATATTCCGCAATCGGATTACGGTCGGTCAGGCGTGGCGCCGAAGCGGTCGTGTGCGGCGGCCCCCGCCGCCTGCAGGGTCTCCTTGACCGGGCGGCCGAGCCGTTCGGCGGCGGCCCTGACGTCGTCGTACTCCACGCTGATGTTCACGACGCGCCCGCGCAGCCGCGCGATCTTCACGCCCACCGGCACGCCGTCGACGGTCACGGTCGCGTGCTCGCGGTCGAGCGCGTGCTTGGTGACGGCGTACTCCCGCAGCCCGATCGTGCTGGTGCAGGCGAAGACGGCGTCGCGTACGACGTCGACGCGCGCGGGCGGGACGAGCACGTGCAGGGTGTGGGCCGGGCGGCCCTTCTTCATCACGATCGGCGTCAGCCAGGCGTCGACGGCGCCGGCGGCGAGCAGCCCGTCGAGGACGCCCGGCCACAGCCTCGGATCGAGATCGTCGACGTTGGCTTCGAGCACCGTCTGCTGGCCCAGGCCCGGCCGGTCCGGTGCCGTGCGCTCGCCGACCAGCAGTCGCAGCAGGTGCGGCAGCTCGTCGAAGTCGCGGCGCCCGGCCCCGTGCCCGACGCGGCGGACGGTCATCTCGGGCAGAGGCTCCCAGTCCGAGACGAGGGTGGCCAGCAGTGCGGCGCCCGTCGGCGTGCACATCTCGTACGGCGCCGGCCCCGACCACACCGGCGCCCCCGCGTCGCTGAGCATCGTGATGACCGACGGCGGCGGCACCGGCATCAGGCCGTGCTCGCCGGCGGCCATGCCCGTGCCGACCGTGACCGTGCTCGCGGTGAGGCTGCGGATGTCGAGCTCGCGCAGTCCGACGACGGTCCCGACGATGTCGCAGACCGCGTCGATGCCGCCGATCTCGTGCAGGTGGACCAGCTCGGGTCGGCTCCGCTGGCTGGCCGCGCTGGCCTCGGTCAGCTTCGCGAAGGCGGAAAGGGCCGCCGCCGTCACCCAGCCGTCCAGCCCGGCGCGCTCGATGCGGTCCCGCACGTGCGCGACGGTCCTCGTCACGCTGGTGCGGGGGCTGATGACGTCGACCTTGGTCGCGCCGATGCCGCCACGCTCCACGGTGGCCACCTCGAGCCGGATCGCGCCGATCTCGAGCGCGGCCAGCGCGATGCGGACCGCCTCGACCGGTGCGCCGGCGTCGATCACGGCGCCGAGGAGCATCTCCCCGGTGGCGCCGGCCGAGCAGTCGAGCCAGCCGGTCACGTCGTTCCGCCGGACCGGCCGCGGGCGTTGCGGGCGACCCTGGCCGCGAAGACGCCCGCGCCGAATCCGTTGTCGATGTTGCACACCGTGACTCCCGGCGCGCACGAATTGAGCATCGTCAGCAGGGCGGCGAGGCCGCCGAAGGAGGCTCCGTAGCCGACGCTGGTCGGCACCGCGACGACGGGTACGCCGACCAGGCCGCCGACGACGCTGGGCAACGCGCCGTCCATGCCGGCGACGACGATCAGGCAGTCGGCGGCTTCCAGGTCGGCCCTGACGGCGAGCACGCGATGGATGCCGGCGACGCCCACGTCGCTCACCCGGGCCACGCCGGCGCCGAAGACGCGCGCGGTGAGCGCGGCCTCGGCGGCGACCGCACCGTCCGACGTGCCGGCGCTCACGACCGTGACCAGGCCGTGCGGCGGTGGCGCGGCGCCGAGCACGACGGCGCGCGCGATCGGGTCGTGCTCGGCGTCGTCGTACGCCGCCCGCAACGCCGCCGCGGCCCCCTCGTCGGCCCGGCTGACCAGGACCGGACGACCGGGGTGCGCCGAGCGCAGCACCGCGACGATCTCCCCGACCTGCTCGGTCGACTTGCCGGCCGCGTAGACCACCTCGGGATCCCCGGTGCGTGCGGCGCGGTCGGTGTCGACGCGGGCGAAGCCCAGATCGACGAAACCAGGATGGGTCGGGTTGCCGCCGGGGGTAGCGTCGCCGGGCGGGTCCTGATCGGATGGCACGGGAGAACACTAGTCGGCGACGTTCGCGCACGAGCGATGACACAAAGCAATGACAGGCCACGCCCTGAGGAGGACACGATGCCCACGAGAACCGCCCGCACCGCATGGAACGGCACGTTGCAGGAGGGCTCGGGTCAGGTCGAGCTCACCAGTTCCGGGCTCGGCACCTACGAGGTGTCATGGCCCAACCGGAACGCCGACTCGCCCGGGGGCCGCACCAGCCCGGAGGAGCTCATCGCCGCGGCCCACTCGGCCTGCTACTCGATGGCCCTCTCGGCGGAGATCGCCAAGGCCGGCGGCACGCCGCAGTCGCTGGAGGTAACGGCCGACGTTTCATTCGGCGCGGATCCGGCGGGTGGCGCCCGGCTGGCCGGAATTAAGCTGACCGTGCGCGCGGAGGTCGAGGGTCTGGACGGGGCCGGCTTCCAGGCGGCGGCCGAGCAGGCCAAGGTGGGCTGCCCGGTGAGCAAGGCGCTGACCGGCGTGGAGATCAGCCTCGACGCCGCCCTCGAGTGAGACCCGCCGACGCCCTGCCTCCCGCAGAGGCCGCAGCAGACATCGAAGACGCGTTCACGTTTGCCGTCCTGCCGGACAGCCAGGCGATGATCGCGTACGCGCCGGATGTCTATGTCGGCGTGACCAGATGGGTGGCGGCACGGGCCGCCGAGTTGGACCTGCGGCTCGTCCTACACGTCGGCGACGTCGTCGACCGCGGCGCGGCGGACCTCGACCAGCTCGCAGCGGCCCGCGACGCCCACGCGACCCTCTTCGCCGCGGGAATCCCGCTGCTCGTCGTACCAGGTAATCACGACTACGACGACCTGCTCGAGCGCACGCGCGGGCTCACGGGATTCAACGAGTTCGTCGGCACCGCCACGCTGACGCGTCAGCCCGAGTACGCCGGTCGGTTTCCCGGCGGCGGGACGGAGAACAGCCTCCTGCTGCTCGACGGGCCGGCTGGCGGGGTGCTGGCACTGGGGCTGGAATTCGGGCCGCGACCGGAGGTCGTGGCATGGGCGGACCGGGTGCTGGCCGAGCACCGGGACCGACGGGCGCTGGTCGTGACCCACGGCTACTTGGATCCCGACGCCGAGCGGACCTCGCAGCGCAGTCGCTGGCACCCGCGCTCCTACCCGGGCTCGGTCGACGGTCTCGACGGCGCCGAGCTGTGGGACCGGCTGCTGTCGCGGCATCCCAACGTGGCGATGGTCTTCTGCGGACACCAGATCACCGGCGCCGCGAGCTACCGGGTCGATGCCGGCGCGGACGGCGTACCCGTGCTGCAGTCGTTCCAGAACTGGCAGTGCGCCCCGAACGACCTGCTGGGTTGCATCCGGATCGTCGACTGGTGGCCGGGGCGGGTGCGGCTGCGCGTCGTCAACACGGCGACCGGCGCGCCGGTGTCGGCACCCGGGTACGACGTGGACCTGACGCTCGACGCGCGGGCCATCGGGACGCGGTTCCCGGCCGCTCCCGACCCGCTTATTCCCACCGACTGGCCCACGGTGAGATGAGATCCGCCGCCACAAATGCGCACCGGGCGGCCGACCGGTCGCGCTCTTCGGGCCGGGATGAGCACCGGAACGACCGCCGGGGCCAGCGGCGGAGCGTCCGCCCGAGCGCGCGATGTCCGCACGGGATTCGAGGTCCTGCACGCGACGGGCTGGGTTGGGAGCTGGACCGGCACTGGTATCACGGCGCCCTGGCCAATCCGTACAGCTTCGACCACACCGCTTACACCGGCACGAAGATCGTGGCCGACCCGACCAGCGATTCGTTCGTGATCCTGTTGACCAACCATGTGCATCCCAACCGCAATTGGGGATCGGTCAACTCGCGCCGTGAGGCCGTTGCGAACGATCTCGGGCGCGCTCTGGCCGTTTCCCCGCGCGTGGGACGCACCGCGTGGTATTCCGGCATGGTGGACAAGAACACGGCGACGCTGACCGTGCCGGTCACGGTGCCGGCGATGTCGTCGACGCTGTCGAACCAGCTCTGGTATGACACCGAGGCCAGCTGGGACTTCGGCTATCTCGAGTCGTCGACCGACGGCGGTACGACCTGGGCGCCGCTGCCGTTCACGGTCTCCGGTCGCGGGGCGGGCACCGGAGCCGTGAGCAGCGTGACCGCGTACGACGGGCAAGCCTGGGAGCGGGCAACCACGCCGCTCACGGGATTGTCGGGCCAGGTGCGGCTGCGGTGGCGCTACACGACCGACAACCGTTACCACGGCCGCGGGATCTATGTGGACGGTGTCAAGGTCACGTCCGGCTCGACCACGGGCTTTGACGGCGAGGCCAATCCGGGGGCCCTTCAAGCGGTGGGGTGCAATGGCAGCAGGAACTGATCTCCCGTCGAGCCAGGCAGCCGAGTCGGGACGGATCGACGTCCGGATCCGCGCGCTCGTCCCGAGCCTGTCCCCGTCCGCGCGGCGGGTGGCCGACGTCATCCTCGGCGACCTCACGGCCGCCGCGACCCTGACGATCGGTGAGCTCGCGCGGGCCGCGGCGACCTCGCAGACGACGGTGCTGCGATTCTGCCGGGAGCTCGGCTTTCCCGGCTATCCGCAGCTCCGCTTGGGGCTGGCCGCCGAGGCGGGCCGGCGGTCGGGAAACGGGCGACCGATGCTCGACGGCAATATCGGGCCCGACGACGACCTCGACTCGGTCGTGCGCAAGATTGCCTACGCCGACTCCTCGGCCGTGGAGGACACCGCGGCGCACCTCGACCTGGCGGTGCTGAAGGAGGTGGTCGACGCGGTTGCGAAGGCGGGCCGCGTCGACATGTACGGCGTCGGCGCGAGCGCTTATGTCGGGGCCGATTTCCAGCAGAAGCTGCACCGCATCGGAAAGGTCGCCTTCGTCTGGTCCGACGTGCACATGATGCTGACGAGTGCGGCCCTGCTCGGCCCGGGTGACGTGGCGTTCGGCATCTCGCACACCGGGTCGACGCAGGAGTCGATCGACGCGCTGGTCGAGGCCAACCGCCGCGGAGCGACGACGGTCGCCATCACCAACGTGCCGCGATCCTCGATCGCCTCGACCGCCGACCTCGTTCTCATGACGGCCGGCCGCGAGACGACGTACCGATCCGGAGCCACGTCGAGCCGCATCGCTCAGCTGACGGTCGTCGACTGCGTCTTCGTCGCCGTCGCGCAGCGGCAGTTCAGTGCCACTCAGGAGTCGCTGCAGCGGACCCGCGAGGCGGTCGCCGCCCGGCGCGGCTGACGCTTTCGCGGGCATCGACACGCGCCGCCTGCGAGGTCCGCGGACACCCGCCGATTAGAGTCAAAGGATGCTGCTCGTTCTTTGCTGCACCGGCGTCCTTCTCGGGCTGGTGGGGGTGGCGGCGGCATTTCTGGCGATGCGGACGTTGGGACGCTTGCGGCGAAACCTCGCCCTGCTACAGCGCAACGGTTCCCGGGAATCCTTCGCCCAGGCGGTGACGCGGCAGATCATCGCCGTCAACGGGCTCCGTCGTGAGGTCGATGCGCTGGGGGACCGGATCGCCGACGTCGACGACCTTCGGGTGCGGTTGGGCGATGCCGAGGACGCGGTCGAGCGCGGAATGCGGCCCGGCGCCGTGAGCGAAAACGGCTCTGGTGCGGGCGGATTGCACCGGGTTGCCTTGGCGCGCTACGACGCCTATCCCGGGATGGGCGGCCGGATGTCGTGGTCGGTCGCCATGCTCGATGACGCCGGTAGCGGACTCGTCATGACTGCCATCAACAGCCGATCCGAGTCTCGCTCCTACGCCAAGGTGGTCGTCGGGGGCAAGGCGCGGCAGGAGCTGTCCGACGAGGAGAAGCGGGTCGTGCGCCAGGCGCGGGGCAAGCGGCAGCGCCGGTCCAAGGCTCCTATGCCCGTCGAGATGGCCGGGCTGAAGCACCCGGCATGACCACCGCTGACCGTGCGGCGGGCCGGGTCGTGGCATTTCTCGGACCGCACGGGACCTTTACCGAGGCCGCGTTGCGGCAGCTGCCGAACGTCGGGTCGGATCGTCCGGAAACCTCGGTGTCGTCGGCGATCGACGCGGTACGCCGCGGCACTGCCGACGCGGCCGTCGTACCGCTGGAGAACTCCGTCGAGGGCGCCGTACCAGCAACGCTCGACGAGCTCGCCCGTGGATCCGCGGTGACCATCGAGTGCGAGATCTACGTGGACGTCTCCTTCGTCCTCGCGGTACGGCCCGGAACGACGCTCGACCGCGTCGGATCCGTCGCGACGCACCCGCACGCCGAGGCCCAATGCCGCCGGTGGCTGGCCGAGCATCTCCCAGGCGTGCGGGTCGAGCTCACCTCGTCGACGGCCGCCGGAGCGACCGGAGTGGCCGCGGGCAAATACGACGCGGCCGTCTGCGCGCAGGTCGCCGCGGAGAGCGCCGGGCTTAATGTTCTCGGCTCCGACATCGGCGACAACAAGGGCGCGGTGACGCGCTTCATCTGTGTGACGCGGCCCGCTCCGCCGCCACCGCCGTCGCGTACGGACCGCACATCCGTGGTGGCCTATATCCGGGAGAACCACACCGGCGCTTTGCTCGAGATCCTGACCGAATTTGCCATCCGCGGTATCAATCTGACCCGGATCGAGTCCCGTCCGACAAGGGCTCAGATGGGGGAGTATTGTTTCGCCATCGATGCCGAGGGTCATATTGCCGATGCGCGCGTCGGTGAGGCGCTCGCGGCACTGCACCGGATCTGCCTTGACCTGCGTTACCTCGGCTCCTATCCGCGCGGCGACGGTTCGGTCGGGGTCGCCGCGCCGGCGGGGCGGTCCGACGCCGATTTCTCCGCGGCATCGGCATGGCTGGACTCCTTGCGCCGTACTGGGAACGGCTGACCCTCGGCGGGTGTAACTCCCGCAGGGTCGGCATTGGCATCGACGGATCCACGGCATCGGGTCTGCAGCAGAGGGAATGTCAGATTTCAGTCGGCCTTGCTTGCCGGGACGAGGTATCGGTTCGCATTCTCCTATCGCATTCTCGCCTGGATAGGTCTGCTCGTGGTGAAGCCGGGAGCCGAAGGACGCCCCCGAGACGGCTGGCGGTTCTCGCTACGCCATGACGGCACCGGTCTCGCTGCGGTTCGCCTCGCCATCCTGCGGTTGACGTGAGGTGGCGCCCGCGGTGCTGCTCGCGGCTGGCTGGCC
>JBBSHJ010000105.1:0-11119 GCA_038253135.1 Mycobacteriales bacterium
GGGCGGCAGCGCGGCGGGGATCCGCGCCGCGTCGGGCGGATGCCTGCGGGTTGACCATCACCTCATCGACGCCGAAATGCTCGGCCAGCCGCACGATCTCGGCGGCCGCGTCAGGCGGCGTACCGATCACGGCCCGCTCGTGCCAGCGGGCCGCGATCGCCTGCTGATCGGGCGGGAGCTCGCGTTGCTGCGCGTCCTCGACGAGGTCGAGAAACCCCATCGGCCGGCCGGTGCGCAGCCGGGCCATCGCCTGCGCCCGGGGGAGGCCCAGATCCCGCGCCTCACCGAGGCTGTCGGCGACGACCACGTTCAACGTGAGGAAGGTCCGCGGCTCCGGGGTGAGCTCGCTCGGCCGGAATTCCGAGCGGTAGATCGTCAGCGCCTGCTCGGTTCCGCGGCCGGAGAAGTGGTGCGCGAAGACGTAGGGAAGACCCTTCGTCCCGGGTACGCCGCCTCGAGCAGCGCGAACTGCTCGGCCACCGCGAGCGGTGCGTGGTTGGGCAGCATCACTCCGCCCGACCCAAGCCGGATGCGCTCGGTGTGCGCGGCCAGATGACCGATCAGCACCGGCGGTGACGTCGCGGCGACGGCTGGCATGTTGTGGTGCTCGGCGACCCAGTAGCGGGCGAACCCGGTCCGGTCCGCCGCCTGGGCGAGGCAAACGCTGGCGGCGATCGCGTCGCCGGTCGACTGATCGCTGCGGACCGGGATGAGATCAAGGACAGACAGGCTCAAGGAGGACACCCAGATACAACGCCGGTCGAGGCCTTTCCTTCCCAGGTCGGCCGCGGGCCAGAGTGGTGCGGCGCGCGCAGGTCGTCGTTATTGGCCGCGGGTCGATGCGGCTTCGGCGGCACGCCGTCGCCAGTCGTCACGGGTCAATACATAGACGGCGTCGCTGAATGTTACTGGCTCAGACCGACAACGAGCCACATGAAGGCGGCACCGGCAACCGTGCACAGCAGCGTCAGCCTCGACGGGTGCCCGGCGTGTGCCTCCGGGAGCACGTTGGCCGTTGCTATATACAGCAGGAAGCCGGCGAAATAGCCGAGGTAGAGCCCGATCGCGCCGGCCGGCATCGGAATCACGGTCCCGATGACCGCGCCGATGATCGGGGCGATGGCGTCCAGCGCGAGAAGGGTGAAAGCTTTGCGGCGCGCATTACCATAGAGGGAGGTGATCGTAAAGGTATTGAATCCGTCGGCGAAATCGTGCGCGATCACCGCGAGGGCGACCGCGACGCCCGCGGCCGAGCCGGCCTGGAACGCGACGCCGATGCCGACCCCGTCGAGCATGCTGTGCATCACCAGCGCGCCACCGGCGATCAGGCCGACCGATTCGAGCCCGTGATGATGCCCGGCGAACTGCTCTTCATGGACGCGGTGGATGGCGAGCGAGCGCTCCACGATGTGTAGGGAGAGGAAGCCGGCAACCGTCATCAGCATGGCGGCGGGCACGCCGAAGACCTCCTGCCTGGCCTGGGCCAGCGCCTCCGGCAGCAGGTCGAATGCGACCACCCCGAGCATCACACCGGCGGCGAGCCCGAGGACCAGGTGCAGGCGGTCGCGGATGCGGACGGCGACGAGCCCGCCGAGCAGGGTCGCGACGAATGACGCCAGGGAGATCAAGATCGCCATGCAAGCAGGATCGCCGATAGTGCTCGGGTACGGCGCGCACGGCTATCCGGGCGTGTCGGATCGGCTCTCGGACATCGGCAGGCAACCGCGCCTAATCGCGGGCGGTGCTGCGGCCGCCGTACCGGGCGTTCGGCGACTCGAGGATCCTGCGTTGGCGAGCCGTCAGATCGGGGTACGCGGTGTGGTCATAGAAGTCGGCCGACCACGAGACCGCCGGCGGGCTGTACTTGTAGAACGCGGTCCGCCGCTCATCCTTGCCGTGCCAGGGCAGCGTTCCGTGGACCATCGCCTCGGTGAAGATGATCGCCGTACCGGCCGGCCCGATCACCCGTCGTACGCAGGGATGCGCGTCGGCGAGCTGCGTCCAGTGCTCCGGGAATGCGAAGGTGCTCTTGTGGCTGCCGGGAACGCACGCGAAGCCGCCGTCGCCAGGTCCCACGTCCTTGAGGTTGAAGGCGACCGCGACCAGACCGCTGTGGATCTCGCCGTTGCCGGACGAGTAATACTCGGTGGACCGATAGGGTACGGCGCCGCCATGCAGCACAGTGCCGATCGGGCCTTCGCCGGCGCGGATGACGTCGGCGTAGGTGTGGTCGAGTCGGAAGTCCTCGCCGATCACATCGACGAGGACGTCGACCACGGCGTCGTTGTCGATCAACTCGCGGAAGACGTCGGCCCGGCCGAGCAGCTCGCCGAACCGGTGCGTGCGCATGCAGGGCAGTGCTTCGTCGGCGATGCCCTCATCGATGGCCCGGTTGAGGCGACCGAGCGTGTCGGCGCCGAGCGCGTCCGGGATCGCGAGATATCCTTGCAGATCGAAGAGATACCTGTCCTCGTCCTTCATGCTGCGTCCTTAGCGGGCGTCGTCCACGGGCTCGGCCAACCCTCGCAGACCCGCCGATGCCGGCGCTGATCGAGTCCGCTTCTGGACTGGCCGGGAGGGCTGATGTAGACACGGTCATCAGGCGCGCACACGCTGATGCTCAGCAACCCGCCGACAAGGAGCCTTTCGATGAGCGTCCAACTCAATCACACGATCGTGCACGCGCACGACAGGGACGGCACGGCCGCATTCTATTGCCAGCTGCTGGGCCTGCCGGATCCGGTGCCCTTCGGCCCGTTCCTGAGCGTCGACTTGGCCAACGGGGTCACGCTTGATTTCGCCGAGCACGGGGGAACGGTTGCGTCCCAGCACTACGCCTTCCTGGTCGATGAGGATGAGTTCGACGTGATTCTCGGCCGGTTGAAGGCGCAAGACCTGACCTACTACGCGGATCCGGGCCATCAGCGGGCCGGTGCGCACAACACGAACGATGGTGGACGCGGCCTCGACTGGAGCGATCCCACTGGGCACAATCTCGAGATCCTCACCCGTCCGTACGGCGGCTGACGCGGTCCGGACCGTCCGCGTCCGCGCGCGCTTCGCTCGCCGTCCCGATGCCCGGCGACAGGCGTGGCGATGGCCGGCCTACCTCGTGCTGCTCGGGTCGCGGGGCCGGGCGGCTGAGGGTGATGTCCTCCTCCTCGAAGCCCAGCGCGGCGTAGAACGCGCGGGCGGTGCGGTTGGCGGCGCCCGTCGAGAGGGTCAGGCGGCGGTAGCCGGCCTCGGCGGCCCATGACTCGGCGGCGCCCAGCAGAGCCGTGCCCACGCCTTTCCTGGCCCAGCCCTCGGCGACCACCAGCTCGCTGACGTAGGCGTCGCTCTCGCCGGTCCAGTGCTTCCGCTCGATCGCGGTGACGAAGCCGGCGACCTGCCCGTCGATCTCCGCCACGAAGACCGGCCGCGTCGCGGGGTCCGCCCGATCGACTCCCTCGGTCACCCACGCCTCGACGGCCGCGCGTATGCCGGCCGGGTCGCGCCAGGGGGCCACGCCGACCGTCAAGCGCGAAGCAAGGCCGATCACCGCCTGGCGATCACCGGCGTCGTATCGGCGCACGAGCATGCGTCCTCCCTGGCGGGTCGAGAGGCCGACTATGGCATACCCGATTTCGTCATGGCAGGCACGGGCATGTGGTGCCACAGCGGCCACCCGATTTCCTCCGGGAGTGGATCGATGGCCGCCTCGGTCTGTTTCGTCAGGCGGAAAGGATCGGCGTGAAAGCGTGCAAGTCGATGGGATGCGCGAGCAATTCAATGACCTGATCATTGGCCGCCGCCCGGATTTTACAACCTTGCTGGTCGTCGAGGGCGATGCCAGCTTGCCCGTTCAGATAGTTGAGGGAACCGGCAATAAGTTCGCCGAAAACGTCGGCGTCGGTCAACCGCGCGCGGCCTCCGGACGCTCGATAGGCGGCCAACGTACGACGTATAGCCTCGGTGTCGGTCTTGCCGTCGTGCACGTGCCAGGCGACGAGCGCGCTGGCGACAACCCGGTCGCGTGACAGCGGCCCCGCGTCGTCCCAGTCGAGAAGCACGAAGTGTCCGGCGTCGTCGACGAGCACGTTCTGCGGCCGCAGGTCGGTGTGCGTCATGACGAGCTCGGTCGGGTCGGGCGCGCTGACGTGCGGGCCGAGGTCGACCAGCATGCCGATCGCGTCGCGCAGACAGGCGGCCCATATGACACCCGCTGCCTCCGCTCGGGCGGCGAGCGCGGGCCAATGTGATTCCGACGGCACCTCGACGAACCACGGGTCGACATTCCGCCCGGAACACCGGAAATCCATGCGCTCGATTGCCGCGAGTGTCCGGCCGAGCCACTCCGCAGCCTCGGCCTCGCGCCTGATCATCGGACGACCGTCAATCCAGGAATAGGACCGCACGACGATCCCGTCGAACCGGCCCGGAAGGGCCAGGAGGTAGTGTCCGCCGCGGGTTTGAAGGTTGTGTGGCGCGAGCACGCCGGCTCGGATCGCCGCGGCGCAGAAGTCGACCTGCGCCGCTGCGACCGATTCGGTGTCGGGATCGGCTACGGTCCAGAGCAGTTCCTTGACGGCGTACGACGCGGTCGCCGTTCTCAGCCGCCAGATCCGGCCCATCGCCCCCTGCGCCACCAGCGTCATGGAGGTCGGCGCCTCCCAGCCGTATTCTGCCGCGACGATCTGTGCTGCTTGGATCGGTGCGTCCGAGATAGTCGGACATGCGGGCATCAGAGGCTGGTGTCGATCACGCAGAAGAGGTTGCCTTCGGTGTCGCGGAGCACGACGAAATCGGCGCCGTCGGGATATCTCCACTCCGGGACGCGCTGGGCGCCGAGGCCGACCAGTCGCTCGACCTCTGCCTGCTGCTCGTCGGCGCTCGCGGCATCAAGGTCCAGGTGAGTGCGATCCGTCTCGTCCAGCGTCAGCTGGATGCCGTCACCATCTCGAGGAATGAGGGAGTCGGACCCTTCACGCCGCGGCGCGTAGTTAAGCGCGGCGGACCAGAACGCTGCCGCTCGCTTTCGATCCCTGACATTGAGGACGACGCTCCCGATATGCACCATGCGTGCAGCCTATCGGCGCCGGCAAGGTCGGCCGCGCTGCTCGCGGATCCACGGACGTCACCAACCTTCGATACAGGGTGGAGCGCTCCTGATTTCTTGAGGTCCAGATGAGAAAAATCGTCGAAATTGCATTGTTCCTGCCTGGGATATTTGCTATATTAGAACGTATGAAGGATACCGGTGGTGACGGGTCGGCGGTGCCGGATGCGCTCACTCTGGAGGAGTTGCAGCGGTTCCTGGCGCGGCTCGATACGCCGATTGTCGGCGACGACTCAGCGGGGCTGGTGTCCCGACTCGGGGTCGTGGAGCAGATCAAGGGAGCGCTGGCCGGGATGCAGGCGCGGGCCACCGTTGAGCTGGCTGATCGAGAGCTCGCTCGGGACAAGGCTGCCGGGGTGTCGAAACGCCATCAGGGTCGGGGGATCGGCGCCATGATCGGCTTCGCATGCCGGATCTCACCGTGGGCTGGGACTCGTCGGTTGGCCCTGGCGCGGGCGCTGGCCGACGACTTGCCGCGGACCATGCGGGCGTTGTGCCAAGGCGACATTTCGGAGTGGCGGGCAACGATTATCGCGGGTGAGACCGCGATGCTCAATTCCGATCAGCGCCGGCGCGTCGACGCCGAGGTGGCCGCAGGGATGGCGAAGCTCGGTGATCGTCAGCTACGGGCCGCCGTGTCCCGGGCGGCGTACCAGGTGGACCCGGAGACGTTCGTCAAGCGGCGGGCCCGGGCGGAGACGGATCGGCGCGTCACGGTCCGCCCAGCACCGGATGCGATGGCATGTCTGACGGGTCTGGTGCCGGTGGCGCAGGGCGTTGCCGCCTATGCCGCGCTGGACCGTCACGCCAAGGCAGTCAGGGCCGCGGGCGATCCTCGTTCGCGCGGGCAGATCATGTCCGACACGATGATCGAGCGGCTGACCGGGCAGGCCAGCGCGGTCGCGGTGCCGGTCGAGGTCAATGTGACGATGGACTTCGAGACGCTCTTCGCCGGCTCCTCGGCGCCGGCGACAATGTCCGATTACGGCCCGATCCCTGCCGATCTGGCGCGAGAGCTCGCCGTTGGCCGGCGGGCCGGCGCCGATGGGCAGGTGCGCCGTGGACAGGCCTGGATCCGCAGGCTGTTCATCCGCCCAGACGGCCAGCTGATCGCGATGGACTCGCGGCGACGGGTCTTCGACGGCGGCATTCGCGACCTGCTCGTGTTGCGCGATCAGCTGTGCCGCACGCCGTACTGCAATGCGCCGATCCGCCACACCGACCACGTCGTGCCCGTCCGCGACCGTGGCCAGACCCGCGTGGCCAATGGCCAAGGGTTGTGCGAGAGCTGCAACTATTGCAAGGACCTGCCCGGCTGGCGCAGTGAGGTCATCGATGACGGTTCGACGCCGGGCAAGCCTCAGCGCATCCGCACCACGCTGCCCACGGGCCATGCCTACGACTCGACCGCACCGCCGATCGCCCCCGAGGTGAGCTTCGTGGAGCGTCGCCTTCGGATCGGGTTGGCCTTGCGCTCACCTCCCCCTGACACCCTCACCGGCTGAAGCCGAAGGACCCGGCGGTCGGCCATGGTGGACGGCGCGCAGAGCGGCGCCTCACAGCAGACGCGATTGCGCCATGTCCAGCTGCCACTCGAGCGCCTCCAGCGGACCGGAGTCCAGCGTCCGGCTCAGATGGTGGAGCAACCAGAGTGCCCAATAGCTCCGCAACCGACCAGGGTCGATTCGCTCGGCGAGGATCTCGTCCAAGTGGGCCGCTGCTCGGCTCTCGACGGGGTCGGCGTCGGGCGAGCGGACAAACCATTCTCGATCGAAGCGCGTGTTCACCAGTGCGAACATTCGGTCGCCGCGATAAACCCCGAGGTTCCAGTCGACGACAGCCGTTGCGCGGTCGGTTTCATCGAAGAGCACGTTCGCCGGGCTGAGATCGATGTGGACGAGGTCCGTGCGAGCGGCGATCTCGGCCGGCGCTCGCCGACGGATACAGCTGAGTTCCTCGAGCACTCGGCGGTGGGGGCGGCCGAGCTCGGCCAGGCGCGGATGGCCGGCCGGATCATCGCTCCTCTGGCGGCACATTGCTGGCGCCGGTACGTCGGGTCGCGGAGCCAGCACGCCGGCACATCGGTCGTTGATTGCCACGAGGCCATCAACTCGGGCGGCCGTGAGCCTCGACGGGATCCTCGGCAACCTCTCCTGCACAAAGGCGACCCCATCGTCCAAGGCCACGACGAGATGGTGCCTGGGCACGGGCACGCCGCGGTCACGCACGTAGGCGAGCACCTCGGCGGTGCGCTCCGCGTCGTCGAGTGAACCCAGGAATCGTGTCACTATGGCCGCGCGCCCGTCGGGCCACTCGACGTAGATCGCTCCGCCGAGCTTGCCGTGCTCGGCCCGGCCGCGCAGGGCCAGACCGGCGCCCGTACGGTCGTTGATCGCCGCCACAAGCGTCTCGTCGGCTGGATTCATGCCGCCCATCATCGCCGGGCCTCCAGTCGCTTTCGGGCTCGAGGCACATCCGTCGGGGCCGTCGCCTTGGTCAGGATCGATCGCCCTATCGCGATCGCCACGTTGGCGTGGCATGGGAGGACCTCGGTGCCTTCCCGCGCGAACGGGTGTGTCGAGCCGCCAGACAGGTCGGACTGGGCGTTCGGCTCGCTCCGCGCACCCCATGGGTGCATCGCACGTGCGGATGCAAGGATAGCCTCTCGACCGCCGGCGGTGGCTCGCCCTGCCGAATCGGGCGGCAGGTTCCGAGGATTGTCGATTCGCCGTGCCCAGTATTCGTCGTCCTCGTGACGGGTCGGTAACCAACCCGCGCGAGCGAGGGCGAGACCAGTTATGGGATGTCCGGTAGTTCATTTCGAGATCATCGGAAAGCGTCCGGCGAAGCTCCGGCAATACTTCGGTGCGCTTTTCGGGTGGGAGTTCGACACGAGCGTTCCGGTCTCAGCGGCGGTTTCCGAGTCCGGAAACTACGGGTTCACGGATCGCACGACTGCCGGCGAGGCCACCGGGATCCCGGGCGGGGTCGGCGGAGGAGCAGCGTACGACGCCCTGGTGACGTTCTACGTGTGTGTCCCGGACGTTGAGGCGGCGCTGGAGAAGGCCGAGAGTCTCGGCGGAACTCGGCGCCTGGGCCCTGAGCACGGGCCCGGCTCGGGCCTGGTGCTCGGCCACTTCACCGACCCCGAGGGAAACCTGATCGGTCTGGTCAAGGCGCCCTCAGCGACGGACCGTCCTAGTCGTCGCGGACAAAAAGCCTGACGACGTCAAGATATTGCCGCACGCGCTCCCGGATGGGCGCGTGTCCCGACACCGCAGACAACACCTCGAACAGCCCGTCGAGCGGATCGACGGACGGCGGTACGCCAAGCATGCTTGCCATGCTTCGGGCGCTCTCGTCGTCCCGGCGGGCCACGTACTTGGCCGCGAGCGGGAGCATCGCGAGGGCAGCAACCTCTGAGTCCGGTCGAGATGTGTCGGTGCCTCGGCCGTCGCGATCGAGGATTTCGAAGAGCTTCCGGACACCGGACCGACCCGCACCCGTAAGCAGCGTCGTTTCGCGCGGTATCTCGAGGTCAGACGGCCACCCGTACCAGTCAACCCACAGGATCAACGGTCCCGCGTCGTACATCGCTCCGACGTAGCTGCCGCGCGCCGGCCCGTTGGACGAACTGTCGAGCATCAGCAGGGCGCCGTCGAGCATTGGAGATCCACCGACGACGATGAGGTCGACGTCCCTCCATGCGTCGCCTGCGCCGCGGCCGGGCGATGCGGACACCGGGCCCGCACCGCGCCGGCAGGATCAGCCGAACCTGACCCTCTCCGGCCAGAAGTCCAGCAGTTTCGCATCGCCGATGACCTCGCTCAGCGCCGGGTGGTGCGCGCCTTGAGCCAGCGCAAACCGTCGGCGGCGGAGGTGAGCACCGAGATGTGGCCGTCCTCCGGAAAAACGCGCAACTCGGCTGACGGGCAATGCCGTGCAAGCCATTCGCCGTGCGAGCTGGGCACGACCCGATCCTTGCCGCCGTGCAGCAGCAACGTCGGTGCCTCGACCTGACCCGGGTCGACGCCCCACCCGGCGACGTAGGCGAGGTCGTCGGCGATCAGCCCGCCCGGGCCGGCGGCCATGGCCGGGCCAACGACCCTTCCCAGCCACGACCAGTCACCGTCGAGGGCGGCGAGATCGGCCGTGGTGAATTCCGGGTCGTAGTCGGCTCCGGAGGCCTCGCGCGCCTCCTTCGCCGCGCGGCCCGCGGCGGCCGCCCGCAGTGAGGCGACACCGGAGGGCGCCATGCCGGCGTACCAGTCGAGCCCGTCAGCTCCGTACGGCGCCAGGGCGGCCACGCTGACGACGCCCAGGACGCGCTCGGACAGCAGGCCGGCGCAGGCGAGTGCGTGCGAGCTCCCGCCCGAGTGACCCATCACGGCGAAACGGTCGATGGCCAGCGCATCGGCGAGGTGTGCGGCGTACGCCGCCGCGGAGGCGATGGTGCGCTCCGGCTCCGCAGTGGATCCGCCGTAGCCGGGGCGGTCGTAGGAGACGAACCGGATCCCGAGCTCATCCGCGGTGGGGAAGAGCGGCAGGGGAGGGGCACCGAGGTTCGGCGTGCCGTGATGCCACAGGACGGCCAGCTCCTCGGCTCCGCCCGTCGAGCCGGCGTCGTACGCGTGCAGCGTGCCGCCGCCGTCCAGCGTCAGATCGAACTCCGTCACCATCGGGCCAGCGTACGGCGTCGAACACGCCGCGCCGTTCGCGCCCGTGAGTCTTCCCCGGCGCGATTGACGCGCCCTGGTGGACCTATAAACCCGCAGGTGTGAGCACGGGACGCCACGTCCACCCACATCCGGTGACGGTATCGCGGACCGGATCGCGTAGATCGGCGGCGTCGAAGTTGAATTCATATCGGCCGGGCGCGGAGTCACTGGTCGCGGGAACATGGATGGTGGCGTGGAACTTGCCGTCCGGCCGTTGCGGGTGACCCGGTGGTCGATCGCGACCTGGCCCGAGCCGAGGGACCGTAAGCACCCTGCCCGCCGCGATGCGCCTACGGCCGAAGGCAGGTCCGGAGCCGCCGATCGGCCACGTGTCGGGTCCAGGGACTCGGGTCTCGCTCAGAGCTGGGGCGCACCGGCGCTCGTCACGGGCTCGCTGGTGCGCGACCACTGGGCGATGGGCCGACCGTTGATGCGCCACTGGTGCCCACCGTCGGGGACCCGCGGCCACCCGTCCGGCGAGTCCTCCCACGACTCCTGCCGCCCGAACACCGTCATATCCAGCGCGTGGTAGCTGGTCGTCAGCGCCTCGACGCCGCGACCGGTGGTCCAATAGGTCTCGAAGACCCGATCCCCCTCCCGCAGGTAGCACGCGATGAGGCCGAAACCGCGACCATCGACGAGTGCCGGATCGGAGTCCTTGGCGGAGTACCACGGCCACGTGTAGCCCATGAATTCTCGAAATGCGGCGCTCTCGGCGTACGCACCCTCGGAAAACACGGCGTACGTGACGCCGCGGGCATGGAGGTAATCGAGCATCTGCATGTGACAGGTCGAGAAGGTGCATCCCTCGCACTGCCGCTCGAACGGCTGGTCGTCGTGCCACATGTGGAAGTAGGCCATGAGCATCCGCCGCCCCTCGAAGACATCAATCAGTGGCACGGCTCCGTCGGGACCGGTCACGGTCACCGGCGGCATCTCGGTCATGGGTAGCCGGCGCCGTGCGGCCGCGATCGCATCACCCTCGCGGGTATGGGCCTTCTCGCGATCCAGAATCGCGTCCCGGGCGACGCGCCATTCGGCGCGATCGACGACGGGCGGCAATGGGTCGGTATTCATGGGCGGCTCTTCTCGCTCGTGGATGTGGTGGGCAATATGTCAGGTCGGTACGGCGCGTGATGACGCCGGCGCGGGTACTCACGTCGGCTGATTCTCAGGGCTCCAGGTCGGTGGCCGCAAGGGCCGAGCCGTCCATGTAGAACGGCGTCGAGGTGTGCTCGTGGAAGATTCGCCAGGTGCTCTCGAGACGTTTGAGGCCGAGCGTGGATCGGTACCAAAGACGGAA
>JBBSHJ010000106.1:0-10657 GCA_038253135.1 Mycobacteriales bacterium
GTGGTCGAGACCGTTTACGAGGTGAGCGGGATAGACGGCGATCGCCCGGTTGCGACGATGCTCTACGAACGGGATGGCCGATCGGCAGCAACCCCGGGCCGGTAGCTCGTCCTCGCACGTACCGGCGATCAGCCGGTCGTGAAACGGAAACGCGTGGTGGAGGTGAAGACCTCGCCGGGCGAGAGCAGCGTGGATGGGTACGACGGCTGGTTCGGGGAATCCGGGAAGTGCTGTGTCTCCAGGGTGAACGCGTCGCCCTGACGGTAGGTGTGCCCGGAAATGCCGGCCAGGGTGCCGTCGAGGAAATTGCCCGAATAGAACTGCACGCCGGGCTGATCGGTCCAACACTCGAGCACGCGCCCGGAGTCCGGTTCGTGCACCCGCGCCGCCTTGGTCAGGCCGTGCCGGGCCGGGTTGAGCACCCAGTTGTGGTCATACCCGTGCGCGTTGAGGATCTGAGTACCGGCGGCCGGACCTTCGGCATCGCGGATCCGCTCGCCGATGGTGTGCTTGCGGCGGAAGTCGAACGGGGTGCCGTCGACGGGGTCAAGTGGTCCGAGTGGGATCGAGGTCTCGTCGATCGGGGTGTAGCGGTCGGCGTTGAGGATCATCTCGTGGCCGTAGACGGTGTCCTGTCCCTCTCCGGCGAGGTTGAAATAGGCGTGGTTGGTGAAATTGACGATGGTCTTCGCATCGGTCGTCGCGTGATAGGTGATGGTGAGCTCGCCGTGCGCGTCGACGGTGTAGGTGACGCTAATATTCAGGTTGCCGGGGAATCCCATTTCGCCGTCGACGCTCAGGTAGCTGAACGTGACGCCGACCCGATCGCTCTCCCTGATTTCCGCGGCCTCCCACACCTTGGTGTTGAAACCCTGGGGTCCACCGTGCAGCGCGTTCGGCCCGTTGTTGAGCGGGATCTGGTAGGTCGTCCCGTCGATGCTGAAGCGGCCCTTGGCGATCCGGTTGGCAAACCGGCCGATCGTCGCGCCGAAATACGGGCTCTTGGTGACGTAATCCTCGAGGGTGGCGAGGCCCAGGATGACGTTGTCCCGCCGCCCGCGGCGATCGGGCGCCAGGATGCGCTGCAGCGCCGCGCCGTACGTGATCATGGAGACCTCGATGCCCCGGCGGGAGTCGCCACCGGTGCCGAAGATGTAACGGTCGACGGCCGTGCCGTCGGCCATCGTGCCGAAGGGCTCCTTGCGCAGCGACAGCCCGTGGTGGCCGTGTCCGCGGCCGCGGTCATGGTGAGCGGATCGGGCGCCGGCGGTGCGGGATCCGGCAACGGCGGCGGCCGTGGCCACACCGGTCGCGGCGGCTCCGTGCAAGACCGTTCGTCGGGATACTGACATGGATGTGCACCTCGTTTCCTTGTCCCGGCTGCGGATCGCGCCGCTGCCGGATCGATGAGCAGGTGTTGCCGATCAGCCCTTGATTCCCGTCTCCGCGACACCTCGGACGAGGTAGCGCTGCAGGAATGCGAAGACCAGCACGAGGGGAAGGATCGAGACCAGTGCGGCCATGAACAGCTGGGGGTAGTGCTGGACCTGTGCCGTCAGGAAGGTCGACATCGCGACCTGCACGGTGTACGACGACGGGCTGTTGCCCGCGACGACGAGGGGCCAGAGGAAGGCATTCCACGACCCGATGAAACCGATCACCGCGAGCGCGGAGGTGAAGGCGAGGGAGTTCGGCGCCACGATGCGCCAAAACGCGCCCCAGTAGCTGACACCGTCCACCCGTGCGGCTTCCTCAAGCTCCTTCGGGAAATTGAGGAAGAACTGGCGGAAGAGGAAGGTCGCGAAGCCGCTGAAGAGACCGGGGACGATCAGGGCCTTCAACGTGTCGAGCCAGTTGAACGCCGACATCAGCACGAAGCTCGGCACGAACGTGACGGCACCGGGAATCATCAGCGTCAGGACGATGGGGTAGAAGACGAGTTTCGCGTGGCGGTACGGGATCCGGGCCAAGCCGTAGCCGGCCATCGCGGCGATGAGCAGGCTGCCGGTGGTCTGCACGACGGCGATGATCGCGGAGTTCATCATTGCCCGGCCGAATCCGAGATCGGAGTTCGCGCTGAAGAGGTCGGTGAAGTTGTGCCACTGCGGATGCCTCGGGAAGAACGACGTGGACCCGATGTCGTTGTCGGTGCCGAGCGCGTTGCGGATCAGCAGCCAGAACGGGACCAGGAACAGCACCGTGGCGATGACCAGGGCGATCCAGCGGAAGACCGAGCCACCGGCGCGCATCGCGCCACCGCGGGCACCGACCATCTTCGGCGTTCCGGCCGGCCGGTCCTTGCGGGGCCGCCGGCTCCGGGGCGCCGCGCCTGCCTCGATCACCTGATCGACCGCGTCCACACTAGTCATCGGTCCTCCCGAATCCGAAGATGCGCCCTTGGATGAGGGTGAAGATGATGATGATGATGGCGAGGATGAATGCGCCCGCGCTGCCGAGACCGTATTGCTGACTGGTGCCCAACGCGGTGCTGTAGAGGTAGACCAGCGGCGGTCGCCCGTAGTTGGCGCCGCCGAGCAGATTGTAGAACTCGTCGAAGGCCTGGTAGGCGGCGATCAGGTTGAGGATCACGACGGCGATGGACGTCGCCCGCAACTGCGGAAATGTGATGAAACGGAAGGTCGTCCACCCGGGCGTTGCCCCGTCGACGTAGGCCGCCTCGTAAAGGTCAGGTGAGATCCGCTGCAGGCCGGCCAGGAAGATGATCATGTAGAAACCGAGCTGCAGCCACAGGCGGACTGTGACCAGCGGAATCCAGTACAGCGGCGGATGCTGGCTGGACAGCCAGCTCTGGTCGCTTCCACCGAGACCGGAGGTGACGTGGTTGGCCAGCCCGTCGTTGTTGAAGATGCCTTGCTTCCAGATCAACGAGGCGACGACGTAGGACACCGCGGTCGGCAAGAAGAAGACGGACCGGAAGAACGTGCGCATGAACGTGATCTGGTTGACCAGGACGGCCAGGAACAAGGCGAGCGCGAAGGTCAGCGGGATGATGAAGATCGCGAAGATCGTGAAGACCTTCAGGCTGTCGACGAAGGCGCTGTCCTTGAGCATGTCGACGTAGTTCTGGAAGCCGACGAAGTGCTGCGGCGAGACGGTGTTCTGGGACTCGAAGAAAGACAGGATGAGCCCCCAGATGATGGGGACGACGGCGAAGATCAGCAGGCCCGCCGTGAACGGTCCGACGAAGACCCAGAACCACAGGGTGGCACCCTTGACCCGTTTGGCGCCGGGCTTCGCGGACCGGCCGCGAGTGCCCGTACCGATCTGTCCGGCGCCCGCGAGGTCCGCCTCAGCACTCATCGCACCTCCGCTGTCTCGGCTGTCGGTGGGCGCAGACTATCGGGTGCGCCCGCGGCCGTCGTACGTCATTCGCAGCCGTGTCACTGCGTGTGCGTCACTGCTTCTTCAGGGCCTCCCGGCTCTTCTTGGCCGCCGCGTCGAGCTCCTTCTTGGCGTCCTTGCCCTTGAGCACGATGTTGGTCACCGCGTCGGTCTGAGGCTGGCCGACATCAGGCGTCCAGTAAGGGTTGTCGCCGAATCCGTGCTCGTTGGCGAGCTTGACGACGTCGGCCGGCGGACCGCTCTGCAGCTTCTTGGCCTTGGCGGCGAGGCTCTTGCGCGGGGGGATGTGGAAACCGTAGGACAGGGACCAGTCCTCCTGCAGAGCGGACTGCTCGATCCACAGCCACTTGACATAGTCCTTGGCCTTGCTCTGCTTCTTGCTCTTGGCCGCCACGAACTGCGTCCAGCCGCCGTTGTAGACCACCTGCTTGCCCTTGGAGCCGACCGCCGGGAAGGCGAAGATGCCGAAATCGTCGTTGAGCGCCTTCTGGATCTGCGGCATTGCCCACAGGCCGCACCACTGGATCGCGCACTTGCCGTCGAGGAAGGTCTGCGGGTTGGTCCAGTCCGTTGCCGCGCCGGTGAGCACCGACTTGTCGGAGCGGATCTGGTGCAGGAGCGAGATCGCCTCGGCGACGTCGTCGTTGTCGTAGTCGACGTCCTTGTTGTCGGCGGTGAGGTTGGTGTGCCCGGAGGCAAAGATGGCCGACGTGGTCAGCGCACTCAGCCCGCTGTCACTCTGCGCGCCCGCGTAGATGCCCTTGACCTTGCCGCTGGTGAGCTTCTTGGCCGTGGCGACGAGGTCGTTGAGCGTCGCCGGCACCTGCACGCCGGCCTTGGTGAACATGCTCTTGCGGTAATAGAAGATCTGCGGGTCATCGATCATCTTGATGCCGTAGACCTTACCGTCGATCGTGTTGGGCGCCAGGTCGGACGGGTTGAAGTCGCTCTTGACCGGGTCGATGATGTCGTCCAGCGGGATGATCTGCTTCGACTTGACCATGGTGTAGTTGAGCTGCGACTCGAAGCAGTCGGGTCCCTTGTTGCCGAGCAGGCCCTTGGACAGCACCGTGGCGTAGTCGCCGGGGGTCCACTGGACCTTGACGCCGACCTTCTTCGCCTTCTTGTAGTCCGATGCGTAGCGCATCGCGGCCTGCTTCGTGCCGTCCTCGCCGTACTGGTGGTACCACTGCGAGAGGTCCTTGCTGCCGCCGCTGCCACAGCCGGCGGTGGCGCCAAGGGCCGCGAGCGCTGCGACGCCGCCGGCACCGGAAAGGATCGAACGGCGGGAGATGGGTGGGTTGAAAGCGGGCATGGCAGGCAGGCACCTCCGAGCGGGACACCTCGAGCGAGGCATCGGTCAGCCGAGCGTTTGCAACGTTGGAACGTTGCGGCAACACTGCGACACACGATGGCCACGCGTCAAGCATGAAACGGCAACAAATTCGGTGGATCTCGTGATGGCGAGCGCGTGAGCGGCCGCCACCCGCCCGGTCGGCCCAGCGGGCGCGGCAATCGGTGGGGCGGGTCGGCACCGGTCACCCGTAGAGCGACTGCAGCTCCTGCTTGACGACGGTGGTCACGTTCTTCAGCTCGCTGGCGGGATCGCTGCCTTTGAGGATGATGTTGCTGACCGCGTCGGTGTACGCCGTGCTCATCTTGGCCGTCCAGTCGACCGGTGACGCGGCATTGGCGTAGCGCCTGGACAGCCCGACCGCGTCCTTGGCGGCGCCCTTCTGCAGCTGGGTGGCCTTGGCCACGATGCTCTCGCGTACCGGCAGGTGGAAGCCGAAGTCCAGCGCCCACTCCTGCTGATACTGCTTCTGGTCGACCCAGAGCCACTTCAGGAAGGCCTTGGTCTCGTCGATCTTCTTGCTCTTGGTGCTGATCATCGCCAGCCAGTCACCGATCGGCACGACCGGCTTGCCCTTGGTGTCGAGCGCGGGGTAGGGCGCCACGCCCACGTCATCGCCCCACTTGTCGGTGATGAGCTTCATGTTCCACAGACCGGTCCACTGCATGGCGGTCGCGCCCTTGATGAAGGCGCTCGGATCGGACCAGTCGGTCGCATGGCCGGTGAGCAGCCACTTCTCCTTGCCGATGCCGCGCAGCTTGTCCAGTCCCGCCGCGGCCCGCGGGCTGTCGAAGCCGATCTTGTGCTCGGGGGTGACGTAGGTGAGGCCGGCCGGCCACAGCGCGGGACCGCCGAGGATGTCCGCACCCGACCTGGAGCCGAGGTAGAGGCCCTTCATGCCGCCCTGCGACAGCGTCTTGGCCGCGTTGAAGAGCTCATCCGGAGTCGCCGGAGGTTACAGCCCGGCCTTCGCCAGCAGGCTCTTGCGGTAATAGAGCATCTGCATGTCCTGGATCATCGGGATCCCGTAGAGCTTTCCGTTGACGGTCCCGAGCGCCAGGTCCGCCGGGTGGAAGTCGCTCCTGGCGCCGGCGAGCAGGTCGGTGAGGTCGACGACCTGGTTCGCCTTGACCATCTGCGCGGTGAGCTGGTCCTCGAAGGCGTCCGGGCCCTTGTTGCCGAGCAGGCCGGTGGAGAGCTTCGTGCCGTACTGGTCGCCGCCGATGACCCAGTTCACCTTGACCGTGTGCTTCTTGTAAGCCTTGGCGAACTTCTTCGCAGCGTCCTCGGTGCCCTTCTCGCCGTACTCGTGGTACCACTGCGAGATGTCCTTGCCGCCGCCGCTGCCGCACGCCGCGGCGACGGCGCCCAGACCGACAGCGCCCGCACCGCCGAGGAACGTCCGGCGGGGGACGGATCGACCGTTTGCGGACATATTTTCTCCTCTGCACACGGGGACCGAGGGTCCGGGGCGCGGGACGGCCACGCCGGTCTGGAGACAATAGTCTCGCCGACCCGCGAGCCCGCCGGCCGGACCCGCCCGCGGCCGGCGGCCTTCAACGACATCTGGAGTGCACCGAACCCATGACTAATTCTGCTGCTCCCACCGGTGCGGCCGGCGGTGCGAACGAGTCGACCTGCCCCCGGCCGGAGTACCCACGGCCGCAGTTCGTGCGCGCCGATTGGCTCAATCTCAACGGCGAATGGCAGTTCGAGAGCGACCGGTCCGATTCGGGTCTCGAGCGGGGTCTGCGCGATCGCGAGCTGAGCCAACGGATCACGGTGCCCTTCTGCCCGGAGTCCGAGCTCTCGGGGATCGAGGACGTCGATTTCCACCATGCGGTCTGGTACCGCCGGACGGTGCGGATCCCGGAGTCGTGGTCGGACCGCCGGGTGCTGTTGCATTTCCAGGCCGTCGACTACGACACGACGGTGTGGGTCGACGGCGTCGAGGTCGGCCGCCACCGCGGTGGTTTCACCCCGTTCACATGCGATCTCGGCTCGCGCAGCGGCACGGTGACCATCGTCCTGCGGGCGCGGGATCCGCGATCGGCGCCGCAAGCACGGGGGAAGCAGTCCCGCCGGTACGCGAATTACGCCTGTGTCTACACGCGTACGACGGGCATCTGGCAGACCGTCTGGCTGGAGCCCGTGCCCGATGTCTCCCTGCGTCGGACCCGCATCACTCCGGATCTGGCCGGATCGACGTTTCACCTACAGCAGCCGATAACGGCGAACCGGCCCGGCTGGACGGTGCGCGCGACGCTCGCGGATGCGGACGGCAGGAAGGTTGCGACCGCTTCGGTCCGGGCCGATCTCGATCTCGCGCCGAGGCTTGGCCTCCCCGTGCCGGCCGAGTCCGCCCGTGTGTGGGGTCCCGGCGACCCGCACCTCTACGGCATCACCGTCGAGCTGGTCGATGAGACCGGCGCCGTCCGGGACAGCGCACGGACCTACGGCGGGCTGCGCTCGGTCACCGTCGACGGTCAGGCCATCCGCATCAACGGCGAACCCGTCTTCCAGCGGCTCGTGCTCGATCAGGGCTATTACCCCGACGGCGTGATGACGGCGCCGTCAGACGATGCACTCGTCGAGGACATCGAGCTGTCGATCGCCGCCGGATTCAATGGTGCGCGCCTGCACCAGAAGGTGTTCGAGGAGCGGTTTCTCTACCACGCCGACCGGCTCGGCTACCTCGTGTGGGGCGAATTCGCGGACTGGGGTTCAGATCTTGCCGAAATCCCCGGCACCGGTCTTTACGACGACAATCAGCGACCCGATCCGTCGTACGTGCAGCAGTGGCTCGAGGCGCTCGAGCGTGACTATTCCCATCCGTCGATCATCGGCTGGTGCCCGCTGAACGAGACGCGGCAGGAAATCGGCGATCACATCACGACGCTCGATGACGTCACCCGCGCGATGTTCCTCGCCACCAAGGCCATGGACACGACGCGTCCGGTCCTCGACGCGTCCGGCTATTCCCATCGCGTGCCGGAGACCGACGTCTATGACTCGCACAATTACGAGCAGGATCCGCAGAGATTCGCCGAAGCGATGTCGGGTCTCGCCAACGGGACGCCGTACACCAACGCCACGGAAGGCGAGCACCCCCACTCCTGGTCGCTGCCCTACTCCGGGCAGCCGTATTTCTGCAGTGAATTCGGCGGGATTTGGTGGAGCCCCGGCGTCAAGGATGACGAGGACTCGTGGGGGTACGGCGTCCGCCCGGGGTCGGCGGATGCGTTCTACGAGCGGTTCGAGGGGCTCGTGTCGGTGCTCCTCGGCGACCCGAGGATGTTCGGCTACTGCTACACGCAGCTGACCGACGTGCACCAGGAGCAGAACGGCGTCTACAGGTTCGACCGCTCGTCGAAGCTGGACGTCAAGCGGCTCAACGCCGCGCAGACCCGTCCGGCGGCTTTCGAGAAGGCCTGATCCGGCGCAGCCAGGATTCTGGTGGTCGGCCGAGCGCCGGACATTCGGACCCGGCGGCATCCCGAGTCAGCCTTGTGGTTGGTCGACCTCGGGTCGAATTCCGACGGATCTATTTGGACAAGCCGCGGAGCCAGGGTCCGGAGCGGCGAGCGGACGGCCGGGGCTGGAACAGAGGGTGCGGGACCTCGAGGCGCGGATCGACCGGATCGAGCACGGTCGGGCCGGTTAGCCGAGGTAGGCCGGCTCAGGCGGGGCGTCCGACCCGCGGGTCGAGCGACCGTCCGGCTAGAGGCCCACGCTGCCCTGCATGATGCCGCCGTCGACGAAGAGCGAGGTGGCGGTCAGGTAGCCGGCCTGATCGGAGCAGAGGAAGGCGACGACGCCGGCGATCTCGTCGGGCTCGGCCATCCGTCCCAGTGGGATGGCCGCACCGAGAGCCTTCATCTTCGCGGGGTCTTCCATCGTCGACTCGTTGATCGGCGTGGCGACGGCGCCCGGTCCGAGGTTGATGACGCGTACGCCGTGCTGGCCGAGCTCGACCCCGGCCGTGCGGGCCAGCATCTTGATGCCGCCCTTGGAGACGCAGTAGGCCACGTTGCCGGGCATCGGCCACTCCTCGTGCACGGAGGAGATGTTGATGACCAAGCCGCCGCCGCCCTGCGCGATGAACTGATGCGCGGCGTACTGGATCCCGAAGAACGCGCTCTTCAGGTTGACGGCCATGACCTTGTCGAAATCGGCCTCGGTCGTGTCGAGAATCGACGTCCGGGTCTCGATTCCGGCATTGTTCACCATCACGTCGAGCCGGCCGAAACGCTCCACCGCCGAGGACACCAGCCGGTGCACGTCCGCGCACGACGAGACGTCGGCCTTGACGGCCAGGGCATTTCCGCCCGAGTCCTTGATCTGCGCGACGAGCGTTTCGGCATCCCCGGGGTGGGCGACATAGTCGATGACGACGCTGGCACCGGCCGCGGCTACGGCCGTCGCGATCGCCGCGCCGATTCCGCTGTTTCCACCGGTGACGATGATGGTCTTGCCGTCGAGAGTCCGATTGTGAGTCATCCTGCCCAGATCTCCTGTCTCGTTAGCCATTGGCCCGGACGGCCGCGCGGGCCACGCCGTTCAGCGACGGTGCACGATTCCGGGATCATCGCCGGCCGCCAGCGGGATCAGCCGGTAGGACAGCTCGTGCCGTCCGGCCGGCATCCGGTAGCGCTCCAGGGTGTCGGGACCGCAGCTGGCACCGCCGAGGCCACGCTGGGCCACGTCGACCGAGAGATAGATCGCATCATCGCGAACGACGTCGGTCGTGTGCCGCGCCTGCCAGAGCGTCTCGTCCGCATAGTGAGACGCTTTGGCCTGGAGAGTAGGGGCGGCGCTCAACAGCAATCCGCTGCCGTCCGTGTCCTGCAGCGCGAGCCAACGCACGTCGGTGAGGTTGCCGTGCTCCTGCGGCATCACGTACGGAACGTACTGCGCCTCCACCGTCGAGGAGTAGCGGCCCAGGGGCGTGCTCGCGACGCGGTCGGCGTACGACTCGTGCGGGCCGCGCCCGAACCACGTCAGCCGCTCCAGCCGCTCCGGCAGCGTCCACAGCCCGCCGAGCCGCGGCAGGTCGGCCAGCGCGTCGTCGACGTCGAAGACCTCGTGCACGTGCGCGGTGCCGTGCCCGTCGATCCGCACGGTACGACGGCTGCGCACCGCCGCGCCCTGCTCGGTTGTCGTGATCAGCTGCTCCGACTCGATCACCACGATGCCGTCACGGACGGCGATCTGGACATCGATCAGGTCGGCCCTGGCGGTATCCAGCCCGAGATCGACCCACCGGGTCAGTGTCGAGCGGTGGGCGGTGAGCCTCGGGTCATCACGATGATCCAGCCAGAGCCGGATGCCGTCGTTGTCGGTCGGGGCGCGCCACACCCGCGGCTCCGGGCCGGCGGTGACGAGCTCCTCGCCGCCGGCCGTCCACCGGCGCAGTTGGCCGCCGGTCCGGTCGATCTGGACCGATCCGCTCGCCGAGCGTACGGCGTCGCCCGTCAGGGTCGCCTGCAGGCCCGGCGGATCGGGCGCCGGTCCGCCGCTCGGCGCGGTCACGATCGGTACCTGCGATACCCCGAGGTCGTGCGCGGGACCGAGGAGAGGTACGTCGCGTCGGTCGATGAAGTGCAGCGTCAGCACGGCTTCCTGGCCGGGTCGTAGGACCGGCTCGGTGAACGGCACGGTGACGGTCTCGCACTCGCCGGGAGCCGTCGTCACGGGCGCCAGCGTGCCGTGCTGTTCGACGGCGCCGTCGACCTCGACCGCCCAGCGGACCGAGACGTGGGACAGGTCCAGGAAGTCGTACCGGTTGGCGAGCAGCAACCGGTGGTCGGCGATGCTGGCATCGATCGCGATGACGGGGGCGTAGACCTGTTTCGCCTCGAAGACCGCCGGGTGCGGACTCCGGTCCGGCCAGAAAAGCCCGTCGCAGACGAAGTTGCCGTCGTTCGGCTCGTCGCCGAA
>JBBSHJ010000107.1:0-10543 GCA_038253135.1 Mycobacteriales bacterium
CGGCGACCTACGGCGCCGCCCTGCCGCCGCTGGGGGAGCGGATCCGGTCCGTGGTGCTCGCCAACCTCGCCGAGTGCATCGGCCCGGCCGCGCTCACCGTCGACGTCCGGTTCGTCGACATCCGCCGCTGCGCCTGAGCCTGACCTCCACCTGATCAAAGAAAAATTCGCGCCGGCGGTGAGAGCATTGCTCGTCCCGGTGCATCTCATCTGAAAGGAGCGCGGCCGGTCGGGCCGATTCGCTCCGGGACGGTTCCTTACCCGCAGACGAGGAGTGTGCACCATGGCCCAAGAGAGCCGCAGCGACACCAGCACTGACCGAGTACAGAGCGCCAATACCCCCGCCCGCTCCGATGGCGGGACCGGCGCCCTCGAGAGCACACACGGGCGGACGTCGATCTCCGACGCGGTGGTGCAGAAGATCGCCGGTATCGCCACCCGCGAGGTCAACGGAGTGCACAACCTTGGCACCGGCTCGGCCCGCGCGTTCGGCGCGCTGCGCGAGCGCATTCCCGGCAGCGGCGGCCCGCAGATCACCCAGGGCGTCACGGTCGAGGTCGGCGAGAAGCAGACCGCCATCGACCTCGACATCGTCGTCGAATACGGCGTGGCCATCGCACAGCTTGCGCAGAACGTGCGCCGCAACGTCATCCAGGCGGTCGAACGGATGACCGGTCTCGAAGTCATCGAGGTCAATATCGCGGTCGACGACATCAAGATCGCCGGTGACGAGACCGCAGACGAGACGCCCGAGCCTTCTCGCGTGCAGTGACGACGAGCGGTGCGTCACCGGGGGACGACGCGCGCGCCGCGAGCGAACCCGCCCGCGTGGCTCCGGCCGAGTGGGACAGCGCGGATCGTGTCGCCGCCGCGGCCCGAGCGGTGCCGGGCGTGCACGATCTGCATGCCGGCATGTTCGGCGAGGCGGCGACCTACCTGCCGGGCCGGCGGGTGACGGGCGTCGCCGTGGGCGAGAACCGGGTCGCGGTGCACATAGTCGCCGACCTCGACCGGTCCGAGGGCAATGACCTGACGGCCTTGGCCGAAGCGGTACGACGCGCGGTCGTGCCGCTGGCCGATGGCGCGGCCGTCGACGTCATCATCGAGGATCTCCACCAATCGGCCCGCCGCGACGCCTATCGGGGTGCGTAACCGGCGGTTGGTCAGTCGGGACGAAGTGCTCGCCGCGCTCGCCGACTCCGAGCAGGACCCGGCCGAGCTGCGCCGCAAGTTCCGGGAGTTCGTCCGCGCGAACCACCCGGACCTCGGGGGCGACCCGGCCGAGTTCGCCCGCCGGCTGCGCGACTACCAGAAGGCCATGCGCGGGGGCGGACTCGCCGCGGACGATCCCCGCCTGAACGGACCGATCGTCGTCGTACGGCGCCGCACCCTTCTCGGTGCGGCGCTTCACCGGCTGCGTCAGCGCTACCGCCCGCCGCGCGTGCGTTGACCCAGGACGGAACTAGGAGGATGACATGACCAACACCCAGACAGGGATTGCCGTAGGGGTTGCGCTCGGATTCGCCGGCGCGTTCGGGGGCTTCACGGCCTTCATCGTCGTGCTGGTGATGGCCGCGGCCGGGCTGATCGTCGGACGGATCCTGGAGAGCGATCTCGACCTCGAGGCGATCTTCGGACGTCGGAACCGGCCGTGAGCGGGCCGGCACCTGACGCCGGTGAGAGTTTCCAGGCCGGCGAGCGCCGGCCGGTGCCGCCCTCGCGGCCCGAGCCGGCCGAGCCCGGGACACGCGGGCGGCTGACGATATCCGGAACGGCGGTGCGACATCTGGTCGAGACCGCCGCGGCCGAGGTGCCCGGCGTGGTCAGCAAGCGCTCCACCGGCATGCTGCGGTCCGAGGGCGGGGTCAACGCCAACGTTCTGGTGGAGCACGACCGGGCGCGGGTGCGGCTCAACGTCGCGGTCATCTACCCGGCGTCCGTGCCGACGATCGTGCGCAACCTACGCGCGCACGTCGCTGCGCGCCTCGCCGATCTCGCCGACGTCCGCGTCGCCGGGTTCGACGTGAGTGTCAGCACATTCGTCCTTCCGCACGCACCCGTCGGCCGAGTCTTGGAATGAGGTAGACCCGATGCGAGCCCTCACCCGCCTGGTCAGCGCGTTGCTGGCACTGGCCGTCGCCGGCGCCGGTGGTCTCACCGCCGCGGAAGTCCTCATCGCACGGGTGCACTGGGGCTGGTTGCCCGATCCGCCGCTGGTCGTCCCGTACAACACCTGGCTGCGGGAGCTCAGGGCGCACAACTGGTCGCAGGACCTGCCGCTGTGGGGCAGCATCGGCGGCATCGTCGTGGGCATGCTCCTCCTGCTGCTGGCGGCACGGTCGCACGAGCGCAGGGTGCCGCTGCAATCCAGCGCGCCCGACGTGCACATGACCACCTCGCGGCGCTCCCTCGCCCACGTGCTGTCCACCGCGGCCAAGCAGGTCGAGGCCGTCAGCGACGCGCGCGCCTCGGTGGGTCGCACCACGGCGCGGGTGCGCGCAACGCTGCGCCTCGGCGACCCGGACGAGGTGCGCGAGCGGGTCCGCGCGGCCGCCCAGAGCCGGCTCGACGGGCTGCCGCTGGCGCGGCGGCCGCGTCTGGTCGTCTCCATCAACGACGGCCGGCGATACCGATGAAGAGGCCGCGAAGGAGCATCCGATGAGGAACCGCACCAACCGGCTCGACCGGATCCTGCTCGTCCTCCTCGGCGCCGTCGTGCTGCTCGCCGGTGCCGGCGGCGTGCTGCTGCGGCTCGGCGTCTTCGGCGCGAGCTGGAAACATCGCCCGATCATCGAGCAGAACACCACCGACTTCTTCAACCGGCACGAGAGCTGGTTGTGGTGGGCGATCGGCGGTGGGGCGCTCGTGATCGCCGTCCTGGCGATCTACTGGCTGATCGTGCAGCTGCGCACCGAGCGGATCGGCAACGTCGATCTCGGTCCGGCCGTCGACGGGGAGAACACCCTTGCCAGCAGCGCGCTGGCCGACGCCGTACGCCGGGAGGCCGAGAACGTCGAGGGCGTCGCCCGCGCGCGGGCCCGCCTCGTGCACGAGTCGGCGCAACCGCAGCTGCGGCTCGCCGTCGCGTTGCGCGAGGACGCCGACCTCGGCGCCGTACAGCGGGCGCTGGACACCGACGTGCTGGCCCACGCCCGCGAGGCGATCGGCCGGGAGACCCTACCGACCTGGCTGCGTGTCGAGGTGGACGCCACCGAGGCACCGCGAGTGCTCTGACGCCACGGCGGATCCCGGGCGCGTGCCCGCGGCTGCGGCATGATGAGGCCATGGACCTCCCCGTGCTGCCGCCCGTCTCCCCCATGCTCGCCAAGGCGACCAAGGACATCCCGAGCGCCGACGGTCTGACCTACGAACCCAAGTGGGACGGCTTCCGCTCGATCATCTTCCGCGACGGCGACGAGGTCGAGTTGGGCAGCCGCAACGAGCGCCCGATGACCCGCTACTTCCCCGAGGTTGTCGACGCCGTCCGCGCCAACCTGCCGGACAGATGCGTCGTCGACGGCGAGATCGTGATCGCCACCGGCGACCGGCTCGATTTCGAGGCCCTGCTGCAGCGGATCCACCCGGCCGACTCGCGGGTGCGCAAGCTCGCCGCCGAAACACCGGCGTCGTTCGTCGCCTTCGACCTGCTCGCGGATGGCGACGCCTCGCTGATGGACACGCCGTTCGCCGACCGGCGCCGGCGACTGGTCGAGGCGCTGGCCGGGGCGGCGACGCCGGTGCACGTGACGGCGGCGACGACCGACCGCGCCGAGGCGGCGCAATGGTTTGAGACCTTCGAGGGGGCCGGCCTCGACGGCATCGTCGCCAAGGCCGCCGACCTCCCCTACCGCCCGGGCGAGCGGCTGATGCAGAAGGTCAAGCACGCCCGCACGGCCGACTGCGTGGTCGGTGGGTTCCGCTGGCACAAGAGCGGCCCGGTCGTCGGGTCGTTGCTGCTCGGACTGTACGACGCGGAGGGGGTCCTGCAGCATATCGGCGTCGTCGCGTCGTTCACGGCCAAGCGCCGCGCCGAGCTGGTCGAGGAGCTGGCCCCGCTGCGGGCCGGCGACGACGAACCGCATCCGTGGCGCTGGGAGCATCAGGTGGATACCGGCGGTGAGCGGCGACGCCCGGGCAACGTCAGCCGGTGGAATGCGGGCAAGGACCTGTCCTTCATCGTCTTGCGGCCCGAGCGCGTCGTCGAGATCCGGTATGACCAGCTCGAGGGCAGCCGACTGCGCCACACCGGGCAGTTCAACCGCTGGCGCCCCGATCGTGATCCGCGCTCCTGCACCTATGACCAGCTCGATATTCCCGTCCGCTACGACCTCGCCGACGTGCTGAAATGACCTGCCTGATCCTGATCAACGGCGCCCCGGCGAGCGGGAAGTCAACCCTTGCTCGGCGCTATGCCGACGAGCATCCGCTGACCCTCGCACTCGACATCGACGTCGTACGCGGGCTGCTCGGTAGCTGGCTCACGGACTCCTCCAGTGCCGGTCTGCTGGCACGGAAGATGGCGATCGAGATGGCCCGCACCGCGCTGGCCGACGGCCACGACGTCGTCGTACCGCAGCTGCTCGGACAGCCACGATTCGTGCATGAGCTCGATGCGCTCGCCGCCGAGGCCGGCGTCCCATTCGCCGAGACGGTGCTGATCATCCCGCCGGGCGAGGAGGAGCGGCGCTTCGTGCAGCGCTCGGGCGGATCGCGGCGGGCCGACGCCGACAATGCCCGGCTGCAGGACCGGCACGGTGGGCTCGCGACGCTGACCCACGCGGCGACGGCGATCCAGCGGGTGGTCGCCGAACGGCCGGGCACGCACACGATCATCACGCACCAGGGTGCAGTGGAGGCGGCGTACGCCGAGCTGCTCGCCTTCGTCCGTTCAGTAGCCGGCTCATCGGCTCCCGGAGCCTGATGTACAGCTAGGGTTGCAGGTGAGCCTCCTCGCCGAGTTGCCATACTTGGCTGGCCGCGAGCGCGGCGACCCAGCAGGAACGGGCAAGTCGGCGCCGATGCCGAGGACCTGGCCGATCAGGGCCCGCGTGACTCCGTACGTCGGATCAGCGCCTGGCGTGACCGGCTCCGGCACCGCGGGTGATGGGCAGTCCGGCGGCCTGCCACGCCTTGGTGCCGCCGTCCAGGCAGAGCGCGTCGCGGCCCTTGAGGGCCAGCAGCTGTGCGCCCCGCCAGGACCGGCCGCCGAGTGAGCAGACCACGAGGACCTGTCCCGGCGGCAGCGATTTCTCCCTGGCGACAAGGGAATCGAGGGGGACGTTGACGGCGCCGCTGATGTGCCCGCTGGCGTACTCCTCTGGCCGGCGTACGTCGATGACCGTGTCGCCGGCGCGCCACACCTCGCGGGCCACCGCGACGTCGACCCGCTCGGCGGTCACGGTCACTGGTGGCGGGTCGACATGACGGCGCGGGAGATCCGGCGGATCGCGGACCGGGGCACGACGTGCAGGAACCCGCTGGCCGCTCGGTACCGGACGGTCGGCACCGAGAGCACCCGGTGCCGGGCGACGTCCCGCAGACACCGCCGCACGACATCGTCGGCATCCGACCAACCGATGCCGGGTATGCGCGACATATCGATATCGGCCCGTTGATGGAACTCCGTGCGCACCCAGCCGGGGAGTACGGCCGTCACCTGCACGCCGGTGCCCGTGAGCTCGACCGCGAGCGCCTCGGAGTAGGCCGTCACCCAGGCCTTGATGGGCGAGTAGCCGCCCATCGTGAGCATTCCCGCGAGGCTCGACATGTTGACGATGGTGCCGCGGCCGCGTTCGCGCATGACGCGCCCGGCCGTGCCGCCCAGCACGAGCACCGCCCTGCACATGACGTCCAGGGCCGTCTCCTGCTCGCCGAGGTCGGGCGCCGTCAGCCGCGAGCGCAGGCCGTAGCCGGCATTGTTGATCAACGTTTCGACCGGCCGGTCCGGGTCCGCCAGCCTGTCCTGCACGCTGTGCAGCGCGCCTCGGTCGGCAAGGTCGGCGGCCAGCGTCTCGACGGAGACGTCGTACGACGTCCGCAGTCCCTCGGCGACGGTGTCCAGCCGCGCCTTGTCCCTGGCGATCAGGATCACGTCGTCCCCGCGCGCCGCAAGCGCCCGCGCGAAGGCGGCACCCAGCCCGCTGCTGCCACCCGTGATCAGCGCTGTCGGCACAGCTCCGCCTCCTCTACCTGTCCCTGGGCGGCTTCCCCGTCCAGCCGGCTGCCGCGATCCGCCGAGGATATGGCCGGGCCGAGGACATACCCTCATCGGGCGGGGACCTGCGCGGAAAGGGACGTCGATGACTGACGACAGCGACACGGCCGTTGCCCACATGAAGTGGTGGGGCTGGGGCGTCGACGGCGTGAGTTTCGAGCACCGGGACAAGCCGGCATTGGCCCCGTTCTGCCTGAAGAACGTGGACATCGACCTCGATGCCCCCCCGACCCGCCGGCCGGACTTCGAGGATCTCGACATCACACCGCCGCACCTGCCGGACGCGCTGGCGGGTGCGCTGCGCGGCGCGGCCGGTGCCGGCGGGCTGCGCACCGACGCGATGGACCGCGTGCTGCATTGTGCCGGAAAATCGCTGCGCGACCTGGTGCAGATCCGTCTGGGCGACCTCCCCCGCCTGCCCGACGCCGTGGTCTACCCGGCCGACGAGGCGCAGGTGCAGCGCATCGTCGATGCGGTCGTCGCGGCCGATGCCGTCCTCATCCCGTTCGGCGGCGGCAGCAACATCGCCGGCTCGCTCTCCCCGGAGCCCGAGGAGACCCGTCCGGTGATCTCGCTCGATCTCGGCCGGCTCGATCGCGTCCTCGAGATCGACGGCGAGGCGGGCCTGGCCCGGATCCAGGCCGGTGCACTGGGCCCGGCCATCGAGGAGCAGCTTGGTGCCCGCGGCTACACACTCGGCCATTTCCCGGACAGCTTCACCCACTCCAGCCTCGGTGGGTGGATCGCGACCCGGTCCTCGGGCATGCAGTCGGACAAGTACGGCGACATCGGCGACATCACCCGCGCCGTCCGGGTCGTGCAGCCCGGCGGCGCCCTCGTGACCCGCCCGGTTCCGAGCACGTCGACCGGACCGTCCGTGCGCGAGATGGTGCTCGGCAGTGAGGGCCGGCTCGGCGTGATCACCGAGGCGACCGTGCAGGTGCACAAGGTCCCCAACGTACGGGTCTTTCTCGGATACCTGTTCCCGTCGTGGGAGCAGGGACTCGCCGCCATGCAGGAGATCGCCGGAAGCGACGCGGCGCCCTCGGTGACGCGGGTCTCGGACGCGCGGGAGACGGCGTTCTCCTTCGCCACCAGCAAGGAGTCGCACGGCGTGCCGGCGCTGGTCAGCAAGGGTCTGCAGGAGATGCTCCGGCGCCGGGGCTGGGACCTCGAGGCGTTGTGCCTGTCGTTCATCGGCTACGAGGGCGGGCGAGCGCACGTCGTACGCCAGCGCGCCCTGGTGCGCTCGATCGTGCACCGTCACGGCGGGATCGGGATCGGCAAGGGCCCCGGGGCGCTCTATGACCAGAAGAAATTCGACACGCCGTACATCCGCGACTACCTCCTCGACCGCGGCGCGGTCGCCGACGTCTCGGAGACGTCGGCGGCGTGGTCGGAGCTGCTGCCGCTCTACCGCCACGTCGTGGACCAGGCCAGCCGGGCCTTCGATGCGATCGGGGTGCGCGGCTGGGTGATGTGCCACCTGTCGCACTCGTACCACTCCGGCGCGTGCCTGTATTTCACCTTCGCGTTCAAGCACAGGGACCAGCCGCTGAAGGAGTACGACGTCGTCAAGCGGGCGATCCAGCAGGGGTTCGTCGACCGGGTCGCGACGCTCTCGCACCATCACGGCGTCGGCACCGAGCACGCGTCCTGGCTTGCCCAGGACATCTCCCCCGCGGGTGCCGACATGGTGGCCAAGCTGTTTGCCGCCGTCGATCCCGGTCGGCACCTCAATCCCGGCAAGATCGTCCCCTGATCGAGTCGGGCCGGTGGCTCGCGGCATCGGGCCGGACGACGTCAGGCGCCGACGTTGCCGACCGGCGCGCGTTCCGCGGCCGCCTCGATGCGCCGTACCCACGCCCGAGCCTGCGCCGATCCGACCGGCTCGTCCGCGAGCGAGAGCAGCGCCTGGACCACGGCCGACGGCATCACGTCGGCGAGCCCCGCATCCGAGCCGTACGCCGTGACCGCTACGTCCCAATCGTCGGGCCGGACCGACGAAACCAGCAGCCAGGCGAGGTCGGTCGCGCCGGGCGCGGCCGAGACGTCCTCCCAGTCCAGCAACGCAACCGCGCCGCCGGGCCCGGTGCGCATGTTGCGGTACGACGCGTCGCCGTGCGCCAGCGTGACCGGCCCGGCGGCAGAGGCGGCCCGCTGGGCCGAGGGCACGTGACCCAGGAGATGCTCCCCCCACTCCCGCACGGATGGGGTCAGGTCCGACCGGCCGCGCAGCCGGGGCCAGGTGCCGTCGTAGAGCGCGGCCACGAGATCCACCCCCTCACCGGCGCGCCGCAACCACGGCCACCGGGCGGTCGCCATTCCCTGCCAGCGGCCGTGCAGGTGGGCGAGTAGGATCGCGGCCGCGAGCGGACTCGCACCCTCCGACCATTCGGACAGATCCTCGAGCTCCAGACGGGTGCCGTCCGCGTCGGCTGTGGCGAGATAGCAGGCCGGCACTCGCACATCCACCACCGGCGCGATCTCCTGGTAGAACCGCATCTCGTTCTCGAACATCCGGAGCACGGCCGGAATGGATCCCGGCGCGGCGAGCGGTCGCTGTTTGACGAAACGGGGCATCGGGTCAGGCTAGTGCCGAAAATTATCTGCGCCCGGTTCTAAACGATCGGAGACGAAATCCTGTCATTACCGCAGATGTCCACGCAGCACTGTCGATTGAGGGCTTCGATGACCAACACCGGGAGCGGAACCGAAGCTCCATCGTTCGAAGCCTGGGCGCGGCCCCGACGCGGGCAGGCCGGTCTCCCCCGCTGGCAGCGATCTCGACTTCTATTCGCCGGTGTTCTCAACCGCCGGGGCAGCGCGGGTTCTCGTTGCTGTTGACGTCGGTCTCGGGCCGGCGAAGATCTCCACAACGATCACCTTCGGCCCGGGCGGTCCACACTATGTCAACTGGCGTCCTCTGTCGTTTCACAATGGCGCGGCCATCCTGCCGATGCCGAAGTCCAAAGTGATACCTGGTACCCGGTACGCGGACTCGGCGTGGGTCTTCCCCGCGGCCACGGATTCAACCAACTCCGATAAGGCTTCGCTGGCGCTTCGCGGGCGCCTTCCGTGGACGAGTGTGGTTTCTCAGAAGTCGCGGATCGGTGACGTTGTTCGACCGATACGGTGTGGGATCCGATCAGGGACAGGGCACGACCGCGTTCAGCCGGCGAGCCGACTTCCTGAACGGGGTGATAGGACTGCCTCAGAACATCAGCGCGAACGGCCTCAACGACTTCAGTGCATTCATCTATGGCGGCACAGCGGACGGAACAAGCCTGGTGATATGGCAGCGCTCGGTATGGGACTCGCCGTTCCATCTCATGCTCGTGCTGAAAATGGGTGCTGCCGTCACGTACGCGTGGGGCCCGACGGTCGACGTGAGGTCTCCTCTCCCGATACGGGTGCACCTGCCCAAGCGTCAGGGCTGGGTGGTAGCACAAAAGGAAGCGACCCTCAGTTACCGGATGTCGCCGAATGGGACGTGGACCAGGACCGGAAAGAATGCGGCACTCTTACCCGAGGCGGCAACCCAGGTGCGCGTCAACGCCACCATCGTCACCCTGCAGAGCTGAACCGATGCCGGACGGCTCGCGGCGTAGGCTCTACGCTTCTGGACATGCCGATCCAGCCCTGGCAGCTGCTCTCCCGCAAGGAGGTGCTCGCTCATCCGCGGCTGACCCTCGTGGAGGACCGGGCGCGCCTTCCTGACGGACGCGAGATCGACTACCTCCGCGAGCCGCCGGGCGCAGGCGACGCCGTCACGATAGTTGCGACCGACGCGGACGGCAGGGTCCTGCTGCAACGGGAATACAGCTACCCGCCGGACGAGGTGCTCTGGCAGTTTCCCGGCGGCGCCGTCGACATCGGAGAGGACCCCATTACGGCGGCACGGCGAGAATTGCAGGAGGAGAGCGGGTACGTCGGCGGCGCACTCAGTTGCCTCGGCTCGATTCTGCTCGACAACCGCCGGTCCGACGGGCGCATGCACCTCTATCAATGCCAAGCACCGGAGCTGGCGTCGCCGAGTCCGGACGCCACCGAGTTCCTCGAGCACCACTGGCTGACCGGGACCGAGCTCCGCCGGATGGTCGCCGACGGCGAGGTCAGCAATTGTTTCGGCCTCGCGGCCCTCGCGCTGTGGTGGGCGCGCCGACAAGGCTAATCCTCGACCGGACGCGCGCGACTCGGCTGCACCCGCATCGGCTCTCCGGGCATCTTCGGATAGTCCGGCGGATAAGGCAGGTCCCCCTGCGATCGATCGCGCTCGTCCCGCTCCGACCACTCCAGCAACGTCTCGATGCCCGCGCCGGGATCTGTA
>JBBSHJ010000108.1:0-10503 GCA_038253135.1 Mycobacteriales bacterium
GACAGGGATCGCGGCCTTTTCGCGCACTGGCGCTGGACGGGCACGTTCGTGTGGATGGGATGACAAGAGCGGTGTGAATCGAGAGGTTCACGCACCGTTCTGTGGGAGCCCGGGGGTGCGATTCCCCCGGGCCACCCGACTACAACCACCGGGGCGATCGGCGGCTACATCGACGTCGCACACGTCGGCGTCGTGCTCCCCGACGGCCGCCAGCTACTCAACGACGTGTCCTTCAGGGTGGGCGAGGGCGTTAAAGCCGCGCTCGTCGGCGCCAACGGAGTCGGCAAGACGACCTTGCTGCGCGTGATCGCCGGAGACCAGCAACCCACGACCGGATCCGTCGCCCGCGGCGGTGGGCTTGGCGTGATGCGGCAATTCATCGGCAGCATCGGTGACGCGACGACAGTACGCGAATTCCTGCTGTCGCTGGCCGCCCCGCCGCTGCGTGCCGCAGCCGACCGGCTCCGGCGCGCCGAGAGGGCGCTGGTCGAGTCCGCCGGGGAGGCCGCGCAGCTGCGGTACGCCGCCGAGCTGACCCATTGGGGCGACGCCGGCGGGTACGACGCCGAGGTCCAGTGGGACACCGCGACCGTCGCGGCGCTCGGCCTCGGCTACGAGCAGGCACGCGAGCGTCCGGTCCGCGAACTCTCCGGCGGCGAGCAGAAGCGGCTCGCCCTCGAGGCGCTGCTCCGCGGCGACGACGCGGTGTTGCTGCTCGACGAGCCGGACAACTATCTCGACGTCGCCGGCAAGCAGTGGCTCGAGCGAGCGCTCAACGAGACTGCCAAGACCGTGCTCTTCGTCAGCCACGACCGGGAATTACTCAACAACACTGCCGACCGGATAGTCACCGTCGAGGGCCGCGGCGCCTGGGTGCACGGTGGTGGGTTCGCCAGCTATCACGAGGCCCGCGCCGGCCGGATCGAGCGGCTCGACGAGCTGCATCGCCGGTGGGACGAAGAGCACAAGCGGCTGATCAATCTGGTCCGCGAGCTGCAGCAGCAGGCGGCTCGCAGCGCGGACATGGCCGCCCGCTACCACGCGATGCAGACTCGGCTGGCGAAATTCGAGCAGGCCGGACCGCCGCCGGAGCGGCCGAGCGAGCAGAAGGTCATCGTGCGCCTCGGCGGCGGCCGGACCGGCATCCGTGCACTGACGTGCTCGGGCCTGGAGCTGGTCGGGCTCACCGATCCCTTCGACCTCGAGGTCTTCTATGGCGAGCGGGTCGCGGTGCTCGGCCCCAACGGCTCGGGTAAATCGCATTTCCTGCGGTTGCTCGGCGGTGAGACCATGTCAGATGTCGACGTGGCCGGCGCTTGGCGGCTGGGCGCGCGGGTGCGGCCCGGCCTCTTCTCCCAGACGCACGAGCACCCCGAGCTCGTCGGACGCACGCTGGTGGAGATCCTGTGGCGCGGGGACGACGTACGCCGGGGGCTCGACCGCGGCCGGGCGATCTCGGCACTGCGCCGGTACGAGTTGCACGGGCAGGGCGACCAGCGCTTCGAGACCCTCTCCGGCGGGCAGCAGGCGCGATTGCAGATCCTGCTGCTCGAGCTCGCCGGCACGACGATGTTGCTGCTCGATGAGCCGACCGACAACCTCGACGTCATCAGCGCGGAGGCGTTGGAGGACGGGCTGGCGTCGTACGACGGCACCGTCCTTGCCGTCACGCACGACCGCTGGTTCGCGGCCGGCTTCGACCGGTACGTCGTCTTCGGCGACAACGGTTCGGTCCGCGAGAGCGATGCGCCAATATGGGAGGGAGCCTCGGCGTGGGCCGCCTCGTCATAGCCGTGCGAAGATGCGCGGACGCAACGGCGGAGGATGACTGGTGAAAGCGGGTTGGCCAGCGGTGTGCGCTGCGACGGCGCTCGTGCTGCTCGCCGGCTGCTCGAGCAAGGTCAGCGGCAATGGCCATCCGGGACCGGTCGCCTCCTTCGCTCCCAGCAGCGGCGGTATGCCGCCCTCGTCGGCATCTTCGCCGCATCCGTCATCACAACCGCCATCAACCAGGCCCTCAACGGGGCCATCGAAGCCGGCGTCGAAACCCCCATCGACCGGCCACCTGACACCGGTCGCACCACCCGCGGTCTCCGGCGCGATCATCGAGTCACACCGCATGGGCCCCTACGTGACCGGCCTGGAGAAGGTCTTCCCCGGCGGCAAGTTCAGCTGCTTCGACGACGGCCCCTGGCCGACTCCGAAGTCCGCCGCAATCGGCGTACTCGCCCAGTCGTGGTCCCAGAACGACAACACCGCCCGCGAGCAGCAGCTGTCCAACGCCGGCTACGCCGGCGGCTACGCCAAGTGCGGATCAGCCAACGTCCACGCCGCCGACACCGGCGGCCTGATCATGCTCATGGAGACCCACGACGAGGCACGCGCACGGGCGATGGTCGGCGGGCTGCTGATCGCGCTGGGCGCGATCGGCGACAAGAAGGTGTCGGTGCCGGGCTTCCCGAGCGCACTGGCCTACGGCCATCAGGACAACGGGCTGTTCTGGATGGACACGACGTTGGTGACCGGCCGCATGGTCACCTACCTATCGATGCACGCGAAGGCCCAGACTGAGGCGGCCAAGAACACCGGCGCGGCGCTGACCCAGCAGCGCCGGTTCACCGCGACCTTCGTGCCGACGGAGTTCGCCAAGCTCGGCCTGCTCGACGACGACCCCCACCTGATCGGCGCCAAGACGCTGCAGCCGCCGGGCAACCCGAGCTGGGTAGCCGGTGGCTACACCGCCGAGCAGTGGGCGGACGTGTCCAGCACTCCGGACACCGAGGTGCCGGTCCTGAAGAAGTGGGGGGCCAAGGAGATCTACTTCCGCGACGGGTTGTCTCACCAGCCGTCCGACGGACCCGGACAGACCGTCAAGGGCACGTCCGGCGTCTCGCTCACCCTGGCACCCGACGCCGGCAAGGCCCGCGGCCTGCTCGCCGACGAGATCACTGTCACCAAGAACGCCACCCCCGGCGCGAAGCAAGCGTCGCTGCCGGGGCACAAGGACGTGACCTGCCTGACCAGCACCTACACCGGCCTCGGCAGCAGCTTCCCGTTGCAGCAGTGCATGTTCGTCGCGCAGCAGCACTTCGTCTTCATCAGCCTCGTCGACGGCACCACCACGGCCCGCGACGTCGGACCGATCGGCAAGCTGGTGGCGAGCCAGCTCAAGCTGACGCCGCGGTAGCCCGCCGGTGCGACCGATTTTGCCCACGTGAACGGCGCCGGGTATCCTCAACGGTCGGCGCCCGTGCAGCGCCGCTGAGCTGTTCGTGCGTACTCCGCGAACGCCGGCACGCTGCTGACTTCGAGCCCGCCGCAGCGCCGCGATCTGTCGGCCAGTTGAGCGAATGAGCACCACGTGTCAGGGACAGAAACCAGATCGACGAGAGACGAAGGCATAGCGCTGTGCGCACGTATACCCCGAAGAGCGGCGAGATCACCCGCCAATGGCACGTCATCGACGCCACGGACGTGGTGCTCGGCCGGCTCGCGTCCCGGAGCGCAATCCTGCTGCGGGGCAAGCACAAGCCGCAGTTCGCGCCTCACCTCGACACGGGCGACTTCGTCGTCGTCATCAATGCCGGGAAGATCGCCCTGTCGGGCAACAAGCGCGAGACCAAGAAGGTCTACCGGCACTCCGGCTATCCGGGTGGCCTCCGCGAGCGGACCATCGGCGACGAGCTCGACCGGCACCCCGAGCGGGTCATCGAGCGGGCCGTGCGCGGCATGCTCCCCAAGAACACCCTCGGCCGCAAGCAGCTGACGAAGCTGAAGGTCTACGCCGGTCCGGACCACCCGCATCAGGCGCAGCAGCCGACCACTTACGAGATCGGCCAGGTCGCCCAGTGACCGACGAGACCGTCACCCCCAGCGAGAACCCGACCGACGGAGATCAAGACGCAGTGACCAACCCACAGGCCGACTCCGGCCCGCCCGAGCAGGCTCCCGTCACGGAGGCGCCGCCCATCGAGACTCCGGTCACCGAAGCGCCGGTCACCGAAGCGCCGGTCACCGAAGCCCCGGTCACCGAAGCCCCGGTCACCGAAATGCCGATCGTGAGCGCTCCCGTCGAGCAGTCACCGGCCGACCTCCCGAACGCCATACCGGGCGCGGCACCCGTCGCCGAGACGCCTCCCGCGTCCGTCGTACGCCGCCACGCCGGCGCCATCCAGACGGTCGGCCGGCGCAAGCAGGCGATCGTGCGGGTGCGGCTGCTCCCGGGCTCGGGCAAGTTCAACCTCAACGGCAAGTCGCTGGAGGAGTACTTCCCCAACAAGGTCCACCAGCAGCTCATCCGCGAGCCGTTCGTCACGTTGGAGCGCGGCGAGTCCTTCGACGTCATCGCCCGGCTGACCGGCGGCGGCACCACCGGCCAGGCCGGCGCCCTGCGGCTCGCGATCACACGAGCGCTCGTCGACGACGACCCGGAGATCCGCCCGACCTTGAAGAAGGCCGGCTTCCTCACTCGCGACCCGCGGGTCAAGGAGCGCAAGAAGTACGGTCTGAAGAAGGCTCGCAAGGCGCCGCAGTACTCCAAGCGCTGACCCGCGGATGGCCCGTCTCTTCGGCACCGACGGCATCCGCGGTCTGGCCAACGCCGAGTTGAGCCCCGAGCTCGCCCTGTCGGTTGCCGCCGCCGCCGTGCGGCTGCTCGGCTCGAGCGAGGTGAACCGGTCGCGCCGCCCGGCCGTCGTGGTCGGCCGAGATCCCCGAGCCAGCGGGGAGATGCTCGAGGCGGCAACGGTCGCCGGGCTTACCGCGGCCGGGGCCGACGTCCTGCGTGTCGGCGTCGTCCCGACGCCCGCGACGGCCTACCTCACCGCCGACCTCGACGCCGATTTCGGCGTGATGCTCTCCGCCAGTCACAACCCGATGCCGGACAACGGCATCAAGCTCTTCGCCCGCGGCGGGCTCAAGCTGACCGATGCCGTCGAGGTCGCTATCGAGGCGCTCGCCGCATCCGGCCCGGCGCAGCGCCCGACCGGTCCTGGAGTGGGGCGCGTCCGCGACATCCCCGACGCAGCGCAGCGGTACGCCGCCCACCTGCGCGCGTCCGTGACGGTGGATCTGGCCGGGCTCACTGTCGTCGTCGACTGCGCGAACGGCGCCGCGTCGGCCGTGGCTCCGGCCGTCTACAGCGCCGCCGGCGCGGAGGTCACCGCCATTCACGCCGAGCCGGACGGGCTCAACATTAACGACCGGTGTGGCTCCACCCACCTCGAGGACCTCATCGAAGCGGTACGGCGTACGGGCGCGGATCTCGGCATCGCTCACGACGGAGACGCCGACCGCGCGCTCGCCGTCACGGCCGACGGCATTGTCGCCGACGGCGACGCGATCCTCGCCATTTGCGCCATCGCCCTGCACGAGGACGGGCGGCTTGCGTCCGACACCGTGGTCGCGACCGTCATGAGCAACCTCGGCTTCCACCACGCGATGCGAGACGCCGGCATCACGGTGGTGACGACGCCCGTCGGGGATCGCTACCTGCTCGAGGCGTTGCGCGATCGGGGCCTGTCCCTGGGTGGGGAGCAGTCGGGGCATCTCGTCTTCGCCGAGCAGGCCACCACCGGCGACGGCCTGCTCACCGGCCTGCAGGTGATGGCCAGAATGGCGGCGACCGAGCGCGGCCTCGGCGAGCTCGCCGGCGTCGTACGCCGGCTGCCTCAAGTGCTCCTCAACGTCCCCGTGACCGACAAGGCTGCCGTTGCCACGTCCGCCGCCGTCACCGCCGCGGTCACCGAGGCCGAGCAGGCCCTCGGCGACTCCGGCCGGGTGCTGCTGCGCCCTTCCGGCACCGAAGCGCTCGTGCGGGTCATGGTCGAGGCCCCCACCGACGAGCAGGCCGCCGCGCTGGCCACCAAGGTCGCGACCGCGGTTGCCGTGGCCTGACCTCCGCCCCGCCTTCTGGCCCTGTCCTCCGGCCCGGTGAATGCGCCCGGTTAAATGCGCCCAGGCAAATGCGCCCGGTTAAATGCGCCCAGGCAAATGCGCCCGGTTAATGCGCGGTGGGTGGGGCGTGTCCTGCGACCGTTGGCCGGCCCGGCAGGTGAAGATCAAGCGGACGACCGGGATTCCGCCCGGCCGCTCATGCCGTCGCACCTGCGCCTTCGCCCGGTGGTTCGCTCACCTGTGCTCGCGTCCCGCGCGGCCGGCTCGTGGGGGAGGTGGCGTGGCGGTGCCTCGACCCGGGTCGGCTCTCGATGCGGCCGACGACCGGTCGGGCGAGCGCCGCAGCGCCGTCGGTGAGTCCGTGCCGAGCGCCTACGGGCCGAGCGCCTACGTCCCGCGGATCCGGCCGATGTCCGCCCCGCGGCGGGCGCCGCTGCGCGTCGTACCCGATGGCAGGACCCCGGCCGAGCCGGTACGACGCCCCCTTCCCGGGCCGGGGCCGCCCCGGTCCGAGCGCCGCCGCTACGTGCCGGCGCTGGACGGCCTGCGCGCGATCGCCGTCGCCGCCGTCGTCGCCTACCACCTGGGCTTCGGCTGGGCTCGCGGCGGCTATTTCGGTGTCGATGTCTTCTTCGTGCTGTCCGGCTACCTGATCACCGACGGGCTGCTGACCGGTCGGCGCCGCCGTGGCGCCGTCGATCTCGCGTCGTTCTGGGTCGGCCGGGCGCGGCGGCTGCTGCCGGCTCTGGTCGTCATGCTCATCGTGGTCGCCGCGGCCGCCACGGCGATGGCGCGCGGCACGCTCGGGGCGCTCCGCGGCGACACCCTCGCGGCCGTTACCTATACCAGCAACTGGTGGCAGATCTGGCGGGCGCATTCCTACTTCACCGCGATCGGATCGACCTCGCCGCTGACGCACCTGTGGTCGCTGGCCGTCGAGGAGCAGTTCTACCTGCTCTGGCCCATCCTGCTGGCGGCCGCGATGCGCTGGCTGCCGCGCCGCGTGATCGTGCAGGCGACCCTGGGCGGTGCCGTCTTTTCGGCCGTCGCGATGGGCGTGCTCTACCGCGGCACGCGCGACCCGACCCGGGTCTACGTCGGCACCGACACCCATGCGACCGCGCTGCTCCTCGGCGCCGCGCTGGCCTTCGGCTGGCCGCTGCTCGCCCCCGCTCCCGGTCTGACCCGGCCCGGGCGGCGCCTGCTCTCGCTGGGCGGCCTCGCCGCGGCGGTCGGCCTCGGCGCGTGTGTGCATCTGGTGCACGGCCAGGGCATCGTGGAATACCGCGGCCTCTTCGCCGTGGTGGCGGTGCTGTCCGCGGTGGTGATCGCGGCCGCGGCGCATCCGGCCACCGCGCTCGGCCGCTGCCTCGGCGTCGCACCCCTGCGCTGGATCGGCGCGCGGTCCTATGGCATCTATCTCTGGCACTACCCGGTGATCGTGCTGTCGCGCACTGCGTTCGGTACGGCGGCGTCGCGGCTCCCGGCACAGCTGATCCAGGCGGCGCTGGCGGTCGGCCTCGCGGCGGCGTCGTGGCGGCTGGTCGAGAAGCCGATCAAGCTGCACGGCTTCGCCGCGCCGGTACGCCGGGTGCTCTCCTTTACCCGCTCCCTGCGGCGGCCGGGTGCCTGGCAGGCGGCGACGGCCACCGGTGTCGGTGGCGTGGTTGCGGTGGCGCTGGTCGGCCTGACCCTCGCGCCCGGACCGGGGAGCAGCGTCGATCGGGTCAAGGCCCAGATCGCGGCCGGACGTCGGATCGCGGCCGAGTCGCAGCAACGTGCGGTCCAGCAGCAGACTGGCCAACGGGGCACGGGCCAACGGGGCACGGGCCAACGGGGCACGGGCCAACGGGGCACGGGCCGGCCAGGGACGGCCCGACAGGGGTCAGGACGGGCCGGGGCCGGTGGCCCGCCGACCGGCCCCAAGGCCGCACCCGCGGGCACCAAGACCGTGCCGGCGCCCACCGGTCCGGCCCGGCCGGTGCCGCCGCCCCGGGGCTCGGACGTCCTCGGGATCGGCGACTCGGTCATGCTTGCCGCCGCGACCGAGCTGAGCGACGAGCTGCCGGGAATGCTGATCGACGCGCAGATCAGCCGGCAGATGTGGGATGTGCCGGCCCTGATCCAGGCCCACCGCGCCGACGGCACCTTGCGGACGGTGATCGTCCTCGCCGTGGGGACCAACGGCCCGTTCACGACGTCGCAGCTGACCGGCGTACTCGACGAGATCGGGCCCGGGCACCGGGTGATCGTGGTCAACATCTACGCCGCCCGGGACTGGGAGGCGAGCGTCAATCAGACCCTCGCGTCGGTGGCCAAGAGCCGGCACCTGACGGTGATCGACTGGCACGATGCGATCGGCAAACACGCCGGCGAGCTGTGGGGCGACGGGATCCACCCGCAGCCGAGCGGTGCGCGGCGCTACGCCGCCCTGCTGCTGCCGCGCCTGCCTGCGGCCGACCGCAAGCGCGCACCGGCCCGTCCGAGCGTTTCGGCGACACCGAGCAGCCCGCACCCGAAGTAGCGCACGGGCCCGTACGCTCTCTGGCGTGTGCGGAATCGTCGGGTACGTCGGGCACCAGCAGGCTGCGGACGTCGTCGTGAGCGGGCTGCGACGGCTGGAGTACCGCGGCTACGACTCGGCCGGCGTCGCCACCGTGGACGGCGGCACCCTGGCGGTACGCCGTCGGGCCGGGCGGCTGGCCAACCTCGAGGCGGATCTCGCCACGGGCTCGATCGGCGGCGGGACCGGCATCGGGCACACCCGCTGGGCAACGCACGGCGCACCGACGGACGTTAACGCGCACCCGCACACCGACCCCAAGGGCACCGTCGCCGTCGTGCACAACGGCATCATCGAGAACTTCCACGCGTTGCGCGCCGAGCTCGAGTCGGGCGGGCAGGAGCTCACCAGCGAGACCGACACCGAGGTCGTCGCCTACCTGCTCGGCGACGAGCTGGCCGGCACCTATGACGGCGACCTGGCCGGGGCGGTCCGGGCCGTGTGCCGCCGGCTGCGCGGCGCGTTCACGATCGTCGCGGTGAGCCCGCTCGCTCCCGGCGTCGTGGTCGGCGCGCGGCGCAACTCGCCGCTCGTGGTCGGCTGCTGTGCCGGTGAGCGGTTCCTGGCCAGCGACGTGTCCGCCTTCATCGCGCACACCCGCGACGCCGTCGAGATCGGTCAGGACCAGGTGGTGGAGCTCCGGACCGGCGGCCACACGATCACCGGCTTTGACGGCGTACCGGCGAAGGGCAAGCCGTTTCACATCGACTGGGATGTCGCGGCCGCGGAGAAGGGCGGTTACGCGTTCTTCATGGACAAGGAGATCGCCGATCAGCCCAAGGCGGTCGCCGACACCCTGCGCGGACACCTCGTCGACGGGCGGATCGTGCTCGACGAGGAACGCCTCGACGACCAGGACCTCCGCAATGTCGACAAGGTCTTCGTCGTCGCCTGCGGCACGGCGTACCACGCCGGGCTGATCGCGAAGTACGCCATCGAGCACTGGTGCCGGCTGCCGGTCGAGGTGGAGATCGCCTCGGAGTTCCGCTACCGCGACCCGGTGCTCGACCGGGACACGCTGATCGTGGCGGTCTCGCAGTCCGGCGAGACGGCGGACACCCTCGAGGCGGTCCGTCACGCCCGGGTGCAGAAGGCCCGCGTGCTGTCGATCTGCAACACCAACGGCGCGCAGATCCCGCGAGAGTCCGACGCCGTGCTCTACACCCGCGCCGGACCGGAGATCGGCGTCGCGGCCACGAAGACCTTCCTGACCCAGGTGGCGGCCGGCTATCTCGTCGGAATGGCGCTGGCCCAGGTGCAGGGCAAGCGGTACGACGACGAGGTCGCCCGCGATTTCGCCGCCCTGGCCGCCGTACCCCCGCTGATCGAGCGCGCGCTCGGGACCGCCGATCAGGTCCGTGCCATCGCGGGGGAGATCAGGGACACCAAGGCGGTGCTCTTCCTCGGCCGGCACGTCGGCTATCCCGTCGCGCTCGAGGGCGCGCTCAAGCTGAAGGAGCTCGCCTACATGCACGCCGAGGGCTTTCCGGCGGGCGAGCTCAAACACGGCCCGATCGCGCTCGTCGAGGCGGGCCTGCCGGTTGTCGTCGTCATGCCGCCACCGGGCGGGCGCGGCGTGCTGCACGACAAGCTGCTCTCCAACATCTCCGAGGTCCGGGCCCGCGGCGCCCGGACCATCGTGATCGCGCACGAGGGCGACGCGTCGGTCCGGCCCGCGGCGCACGACCTGATCGAGGTGCCGGCCACGCCGTCGCTTTACGCACCGCTGGTGGCGACCGTGCCGCTGCAGCATCTGGCCGCTTCGATCGCGGCCGGCCGGGGCTACGACATCGACAAGCCGCGCAACCTGGCCAAGTCCGTGACCGTCGAGTGAGGTGTCCGGTGGCCGCGGAATGTCCGGCCCGGGAACGTCTGCACTCCCGCAATGCGGAAGCAGCGCGCGGATGGGGTGGCGTCGGCTGACGTTGGCGCGAGCATCGACCGAGCGTCGGCGAGGGAGGAGCGCAGTGCCGAAAGGAGGGCGCGCGATGGGCATAGTCGGGATCGGGATCGACGTCGTACCGGTGGATCGTTTCGCCGAGACC
>JBBSHJ010000109.1:0-10341 GCA_038253135.1 Mycobacteriales bacterium
CAGTTGCGAGCCCGACAACTGGGCAATGCATTGCCTAGTTGTCGAACACCCAGACCTGAGGCCCGCCCTGCTCGGCCAGCTCGGCGGCCGTGTCGTGCGCCATGATCGCGGCGACCGCGAGATCAATACGCAGCCGGGAGTTGCGGTTCTCCTTGGTGATCCTGGTGCCCCGGGAGTCCACCCGTACGACGGCGTTCGCGACGTGCCGGGCCAGGTCCGGGTTCCCGGAATGTGTCAGCGCGAGGTTCATCACGGCCTCGCCGAACCGGGTGGTCGCCGGTGTCATCCGCTGCGCCGACTGCGGGTATTCCAGGACCGGCAGGCCTTCGGCGGCGAGCATCTGCAACGAGCGGGCCCAGCGGAACGGGTCCGCGACGATGGCCTTCACCTGCCAGCGCCGGCAGGCCGTCCGCAGCTTGTCCTCGACGGCGACGATCGGCACCTGCCAGCCCGGTGCCGCACCGATAGGCGCTTCCCAGCAGGCCACCACGTCGAGATGCGGCGGCTTGCCGACCTCGACGGCGACGATCGCGGTCGCGTCCCCGGAATAGCTGCCGTCGAATCCGATCACCACGTCGGCGCCGTCTGTGATCGGACCCTCCCGGGTGCAGGCCTTCCACGCCGCCCGGGGTAGCCAGGCGTCGGCGTGCTGAGTCCACTGGCCCAACCTGAACCGGCGGAACTCGGCCTCCCGGGTGGTCGCCACGGTCGCCCGGAGCGCGTCACGGAACAGGAAGTCACCGAGGGCGGGATTGCCCACGGCCCAGGCGACCTCGTCTCGGACTCCGCAGCCCTCCGGTGCGGCGTACTCGACGTAGACGAACGCCGGGTCATCGGCGCGGCGGCCGTGCTCGACGAGATCCCACATGACACCCTCGCGGGCCGGACCCGGTGTGCTGATGGCCAGGGTCAGGGACTTGTCCCGCTTGCCGGCGGCCAGGGCCACCGCGTCCCACACTTCGCGGGGCACCGCGTGCAGCTCGTCGACGATCGCGAGGCTCGGATTCCAGCCCTGCAACGCGCCGGGCTCGGCGGGCAGCACGACCAGCGTCGAATCGGTGTGCGGCAGGTAGATCCTCGACGCGAACACCTGCACCTGTTCGGCGAGCCGGCCATCGAGTTCGATCATCCTGGCCACCTGCCGCAACGTGATTCCCGCTTGTCTGGCGTCGGATGCGACGACAACAACCTCGGCGCCCTCGACACCGTCGGCGAACAGCCCGTAGGCGGCGAGCACCGCCGCCAGCGACGTCTTTCCGTTGCCTCGTGGCATCGAGACGAGCCCTTGCCGTGGTCGCACGCCGCGGGCCGGGAACAGCCTCCCGACGATCTCCCGCTGCCACGGCCGCAGCCGGAACGGCGAGCGGGCACCCTTCCCGCGAGTCACGGTCAGATAGCCCCGGGCGAACGCGTCGACCCGGGACACACCGGAGCGCGGCAGGGCCGAGAGGTCCAGCGGCGGCGCCGTCACCTCCGACTTCGGCCCAGCCTTCACGCGTCTACGCTCCGGGCATGGCATTCACCGTGCAGACGAACAATGGTCCCGACACCTACGGCGACGAGGCGCGTTACGAGTTGAAGGACGGCGCGCTGATCGTCCGCGGCGGTGACCGCAAGGTCACTTACGGGCCTTCGGGTTGGTTGCGCATCGAGGAGACAGACACGCCTTACGACATCATGGAGAGCATCCACTGACGGATCGCCGGTGCAGGTGTGTAACGCAAACTTGGCCTTGGCGAGGGTCATGGGATGCGCCTGGTCAGAACTGCGCGTGCCAGGAGCGGAACTGGGCAACGGCGTTGCCCAATTCGTCCTCGGTCGGAGGCCGCTCGGCGCGGGGGCAGGCCCGGTCAGCGCGGCGCGAAAGGAAACCGCCGCTCACGGGCCTTCGCTCCGGGTTGCCTGACAAGGGACAGCCCGGTGACGCTGAACCCCCGCGCCGACGTAGGAGATGTTGGTCTTCATGCCGTACGACGTGTGCGTGCTGCACCTAGCCGGCCACCCCTCGCACTGTTGCAGCGGAGGCAGGCGGTGACGTAGGCACCGGCCCGGGACCGCCCGCCTTCGGCGCGTGGGATGACGTGGTCGGCTGTGAGCGGGTTGAGCACGGAGCCCGGGTGCCCGCAATACGTGCACCAGGGTTGTGCTGCGATGGTCTCGCGGGCGTGGCGTTGGTGCTCGGCGCCGAGGCCACGCGCGGTGGTGCTGACCTTGACCGGCGTGCATCGTGCGCACCGCGACCGACCGGGGCCGACGAGCTGACCGCAGCGGCCGAGACAGAGCCGGGGCAGGGTGCTCATCGGAGCCGGGCCAGCCGTAGCAGTAGGGCGTCGGCGCCCTGTGCGTGTCGTAGGGCCGCGATACGGGCGGTCGAGTAGGCGGGCACCCGGACGATGGCGACGTGGTCGAGGGTGGCGCGTAGGCGTTCGACCTTGCCGCGGGCCTCGGTCCCCCGGTCGGTGACCGGGACAAAGCCGACCGAGAGACCGAGCCGCACCCCGTCGCGGGCGAGTGCGAGTACCTCGTCGCCGAGCCCGGTCGAGCTGACCTTCCAGTCCCCGTGGAGACCGTCTTCTTCGTCGCGTAGTTCTACGGTCAGGCCGATGGGCAGGGTGCCACCGTCACGCGGGTGGGTGGCGGTCAGCGGCACCCGGCCCGGGTCGGCCAGGTCGTCGGCGAACGCGCCACGGGTGAAGGTCTCGACGTACCGGCCGGCGATGCGGGCTTCCACATTCCACGGCACGGCAAGGCCGGTCAGGGTCCTACCGTCGCCTTCCTCACGGATCTGCAGGCCGGTGGAGTAATCACGGGTCAGGATGGCGGTCATGCGACTGCCCCCAACTGTGGCGGCGCGGCGGGTGTCGCGGCGGCGGGCAGCGGCTCACGGTCCTCCAGCTCACGAACCTCGTCGACGGTGATGAACCCGGCCCGGAGCCCGATCTCGTAGGACTGGTAGCGGGTCAGCAGGTCGGTACGGAGCAGGGCGCCCGCGTTGTATTTGACGTAGGTTCCCCGGGGCACCAGCGCCGTCAGGGCGCGTTCGAGCCGGGCCAGCCACGGGCCGATGCAATAGGCCAGGAAGTCCAGCGACCGCTGCTCAACATTGGCGTACGTGAGGCTGTTACCGGAGTCGGCGCCGATCATCTCCGGGGGCACGCCGTACACCCGGCAGACCTGCTGCACGGTGAACCGCTGCGTGTCGAGGAACTGGCTCTCGTCGGGCGCGATCGAGATTTGCTGCCACTTGGTGCCCTGGCCGAGCACCGCGGTCTTTCGGCGGCCCTGGTGGGCCTGCCGCCACATCGCCGCTTGGTTCTCGGCGGCGTCTTTGGTGAGGCTCTGGTCGCTGGTGAGAAGACCGCTAGGTGTCGCCCCGTCGCTGAAGAACGTCGAGCCGTAGGCCTCGGCCGCCAGTCCTAATCCGATCGACTTCTTCGCGTAGTCCACCGGGGACAGTCCGAACGGTGAGCCGGCAACCGGGTACGCGCGAAAGTGCCACAGGTCGGCCCGGTCGATCTCCCGGCCGTCGAGGCGCCACGCGATCCGGCCGTCACCCCCCGTCGAGACCGACACCCGGCCGGTATCGACTAGCTCGATCTGGGTGGGCAGTTCGGCGACGCCGGCCCGGTCCACGACCAGCCCGAAGGCATTGCCCCGGGTCAGCGCCGACACCAGCACGGCGTAGGTCCACTCCGGGAATCCCGTCCCGGCGGCGGGCTCGTCGAGCAGCCGGGGCCGGGCGGCCAGCGGCTTGCGGCCGCCGGTGCGGTACGCGTCCACCGGCAGCCCCGAGACGGTGTCGGCGATCAACCGCACACAAGCCCACACCGCGGCGTGGCGCAACGCCGTGTCCGGCGTCACCGTGACGTGGCTGTAATTGCCAGAGCCCTCGCCGGACGGCTCGCCGGTCAGGACTTCAAGCGGCCACGACGTGGTGCGTTCCTCGACCCGCCGGCCGAACGGCCACACGGCCTACGCCTTTCCCTTGCGGGCGGCCTTGCGTGGCAGATCGGCCAAACCCGGCGGGATCGGATCGCCCGCATTCACCTGCGTGTGCGAGTCGCTCTCGAGATCGGTTCGTTCGATCAGCAGGTCGCCCTTTGCGACCTCGACGGGCTTGCCCGGGACCGGGTCGCGCGGGTCGGAGCCCAGCGGGCGCGACCAGTCGCCGGCCACCTCGGCCAGCGGAACAGCAGGCTTGTCAGTCATCAGCCCCTCACCCCCGTATCGACGACGAACGCGGCCGGCTGCGCGAGCTGGATGTCAGCGCGCAAGTAAGCCAAAAATGCATAAGACAAGGTGTCGGCCAAGTACCGCTCGGCCAGGAACTTGAGAGTGAAGTTGGTGCGGATGCCGATCAGCAACTGATCCCACTGCCCGGTGAACACGTACGACGCGTCGGTCGAGGTGCCCACCGTGAGAGCGATCGGGATTTGCTTGGTCGCGTACCGGGGGATGCCGGCCAGTGACGCGGGCGGCGCCGCGTAGGCGTTGGTCGTCGCTTCCTTCAGCTTGGCGAGGCTGGCCTCGGTGCGTGGCGCGTCTATCTGCGCGTTGGGCTCGAAGTTCGCGCCACGGACGGCGGCGACCGCGTCGATCAGGAAGTCGTACCCGAGGCCGGTGCCGAGCGGGCCGATCAGGGAGCCGTTGGCGCCGTGCGCGGTCAGCGTGACCCCGGTCTGATTGAGGATGCCGCGAGGCTCCGGTGCGGTACCCGTTCCCAGCAGGGCGGCCCGATCGAGTTCTAGGGCCAACTGCGCACCGAAGGACCGGGCGATCACCCCGTCATCGGATGGTGCATCCTCGAACAGCTCGACCGACAAAGTGACCAGCCTGACCAGCGTGCGGGCGGTGAAGGTGACCGCGTCGAAGGTCATGTCGGCGCCGGTGATCGCCGCGTTTTCCGTCTTCCAGGCCGGTGTGCCCTCGCCGGTCAGGCGGGCCAGCTTCAGCGTGCCGGCGGTCATGGGGACGGTGGTCGCACCGGCCCGTTGCACCACGGAGGCGTTCCTGGCGATGTCGATGATCTGCGTGGACAACGGCGACGGCACGAGATGTCCCCCGGCCGTCAGCGTGCCCTCGGACATGGAGCGCTCATGCTCGGCGCCGGTCCAATCCCCCGTCGCCAGTCCTCGCAAGTAGCGGTCAAAGGACGGGGCCGGCTCGTCGGCGGTCGCCGGTGTGAACAGGCCGCGTTGCTGGGCCCAACCGTGCATGCTCTGGTCGCGGGTCAGCACGACGCCGGTCGCGGGCTCGGCCGCACCCGGACGCCGTACGGCGGCTGCCCGCAGCTCGGCGATCTGCTCGTCACGGAGGCGGTCGAGTTCGTCGCTGGCCTCGCGCTCCTCGACGACGTGGCGGCCGTGCTGGGCCATCTCCTCGCCGGTCAGGTCGCGGGTCTCGTCGGCCGCTCTGGTGAGGATCTCCTCAGCGGCCGTGCGGGCGCCGTCGCGGCGCTCTCTGATTCGTTCGGCCAGGGACACGGGCACGCCTCTCATCGCGGGTGCTCGCCCTGCCGACCATCGTACGGCATTACATGTAATTGCGAGTGCTGCGGCCCGGGTGCGAGGCGAGCAACCGAGCACCCGGGACCGCCTACGCCGACCCGGTCGTTAGGGTGGCGAGTCCGTGTCGTCCGGGTCGCCTTGCAGCTCTCGGGCGAGCCGCTCGGCGTGAAACGAGATCTCCTGGTCGCGCAGATCCTCGGTGTCGGCGATGCCCAGCGCCGTTGCGGGCGGCCGGGACACCGTGACCCAGGCGTCATCGGCCTCGACCTCGATGCGGTACACGAGTACGTCGTGCTCGATGACCGAGCGGACCCGGCACGATCCGGTCCTCAGGGCGTGGGTGAAGTCGCGCGACTTGAGCCCGCCGAACCGGCGCAGTAGCAAGTCGGCGACATCCGGGTGTTGCGCGAGCACGCCGTCGACCCAGTGACTGTGCAAGGTGCGCCATTGGGCGGCGGTAGCAGGTTCGGCGGTCATGCGGTTTCCTCCTCGATCACGGTGGCACCAGGAAAGGCGGCCTTGACGATGTACAGCGCCCGATCCATCGCCTGGTCGTGGGCGGGTTCGCGGTTGCAGACCGGGTGCAGATCCCAGCCCTGCTCGATCAGCACCCGGTCGAGGCGAACACCGCATCGGCGGCACAACTCGAACGGCCGGTGCTCCGGGTGGGCCGGGTCGAGGGCGCAGCCGGGTCGAACGCACTCCGGCCGGTGTTCCGGGTGAGGAGACATTCGGGCGCTACCCACCGGACACTCAGTTTGGCTTGTGCCTGTGAGTTGAGGTGCTGAGACGGAACTACGCATCGACGCAGAGTGAGCCTTCTCGTCGGTGCCGTCTGTGAGTGTTGCCGTCGCGACGCGATTGCCGTCGTGGTCCGTACGCGGCTCGCGGTGCTCGTCTACTGCCACGACCTCGCTAACGCTCGGACTCTTCTTTATTGAGTAGGCCACCACGTGGCCTACAACTCCGGGTAGTTGTGTACGAGTGGGTGGCCTACAACTCTGGTCAGTTGTGGGCCACCTATGGCCTACAACTTCTCCGGGGATGGTGGCGACGTAGACAGATGGCCGGCCGTGGCCGCCACGGACCGTGATGGTCAGCCAGCCTTGCTCGACGGCATCGGCGAGGTGTCTCCGTAAGGTGCGCACCGGCAGGCCGGTGGCGTCGGCGAGTTGCTCCTGCCACATGCTGAGCTGGCCGCCGGTGGTCATGCGGTCCGCGAGGAGTAGCAAGGTGCCGCGAACGCCGCGACGGCCGGTCCAGGACTTCGCGAGGCACCGGCGCCATGCCTGCCGGTTCACCGGTCGACCTCGACAAGCTCGACGTGCCGGCGTCGGCGGCTGTGCTCCAGGTAGGCCACGACATCGGTGAGCATGTCGATCGGCATGGTGAAGGTCTTGAACACCGGGCACCGCATGCGCGGGCTCTGTGTGGCGTCTAGGGCGGCCTTGACGCCTTTCCCGTAGAGCCACGCCGACCGCTTGCCGACCTCGACCCGAACGGTGCCGACCGGGAAGGGCAGCTTCGGCTGCCGGGAGGTCACGCGGCACCGCCGGCGTCGTCGCCTCGGTCGAGCAGGTCGGCGAACTGCTGGTCAATGGAGCCGGTGTCCACGAGCTGGTCGAGTGCGTCGCAGGTGAGCCGCCAGCGCGCCGAGTAGTCGCACACGATGGATCGGACAGCGGGGTCGGCCGGTCCCCCGGATCGAGCGGTGAGATGGCCGAGAAGGTCGTTCATCCCCCGGTCGATACGTCGCAGAATCACCACAGCGCCGGTCAGATCCGCGGCCGGGTTGTCGCCGGTTTTGGCAGCGGCGTCCTTCGCTCGCCGGGAGACCGCCGCGGTCATCTTCTCGGTGACCGCCGCGACCGCCGCATCCCGCTTGGCGGCCCACTCCCGGCGGGTGATCTCCTTCAGCACCGCCGACCGGGATGACTTCCCCGCGTCAACCCACGCCTGCACCACGGTCACGTGCTCGGCGAGACGCCGGAAGTCGTAGCGCTCGTGGTGGTCGAGCTTTACGTCGCGGGGTAAAGCACCCTCTGAGTGCTGATTGACGGACCCGAACTCGGGGGCCGGTCCGAGTAACTGCCCGATGCGGACCTCAGCCCACCGGCTACCCGCCTGCGCCTCCCCCTTCTGCCCCTTGTCTGTTACGTAGGCTTCCAACGCGGCGAGCTGGCGGCGCATCTCATCGACTTCCGGTAGGCCATCCAAGCCCGCCACGTGCTCCCGGACCCGCACGGCGAACCCCGGCGGTGCGAGCACGCCCAACGCGCCCGGCTCGGGAATGACCAACTCGCCGCTCATGCGACACCCCGCAGAATCGCGTCGGTGTTCTCGTCAAGCAAGCCGAGACGGTGAAGGTGGCACCACGCCAGCCGCCGGGCCTCGATGTGGGCGGGCCGGTCGGCCGGGTCGGATTCCAACGGGTCGCGCCGGCCGTCCGGCATGGGTGGCAGCCGAAATGAGGCGCGCTTCCTACGGCGCAGCGCGGCAGGAATGTCGCCCGGGTCGCCTAGACTGCGGTCGAGGGATCCAGTGGTGGTGACCTTGAGTTTGATGGCGGACCCGGCGTTGGTGAGCGCCGGGCTTCGTCGTCTCATAGCCCACCACGCAAGAGGACCGTCAACTTGTCGACCTGCGCCTGGGTCAATGGCGGTGCTGAGGCCACCAGGGTGGCGATGCGCTCCGCGGTGGCGATGCGCTGGTAGTCGGTGCGGAGATCCTCGACGCGGGCTCTCGCCTCGGGTGTCGGGTTTTTGTTCGCCTTCGCGGTCTCGGAGGCGAGTACCGCTCGGGCCGTTGTCCGGGCTGACACTGGACGTGGCTCCTCTAAGGAAGCGCCGTCCTCGCGCACCTCAGGGTCACCGCCCGGGACTGAGCTACATGCTAGTGGGCAGAAGGCAGAGGAGGCATAAACCCGCCCGCGACTCGCCGAACGTCAACACTTCGGCAGTCGCCGGACACCGCTAGGGGCACGAGCCGGATGATCTCGCCCGCCCAGTCGCCGCACTCGCACGCACCGCCCCACCCTCGGTCCGGATCCACGTCGGCAAGATGTAGGGGGCGGTCATTGTCTTCAGCGAGTCGAATACCGCCGTCGCTCAGCACGACGATCATTAGCGTCGGCGGGCGGTGGCTGTAGCAGTAGACCTTGAGCACAACGTCATCACGCGCGGCATTCCTCAGGCGGGCGTTGGGCCGCGGCCGGTGGCGGAGTCTCGGCACCCGCGACCCAGATTTCGGCGGCGGATCGACCTCCGGGCTCACAGCGTTTGCCTCCACTCGATCTCAACCAACTCAGGGTCGAACTCGCGGGCACCCTGACTGGCGCGCATGACCCTGATCTCTAGCAGCAGGTCGATCACGGCCCGGCGGCGGGTGAGGCTCAGCGTCGCCCACACCTCGGCAGCCCGGTCGTTGCCGGCCAGACCGTCGAGCAGCGGCGAGTCGTCGACCACCCTGGCCCGGGCCTCGGCTGCCTGTATCTGCGGGCGCAGCCGGGCGGTGATCCGCTCCAGTTGCCGGGCGTCGATCTTGCCGTCGGCATAGTCGTCGGCCGCACGGTCGAGGCGGGCCAGCAGCCCGCGTGCCTCCTCGGCGGCCTGACGCCGCTCGTCGCTCGTGTCGGTGACGGTGAGAGCGACGGCGTCGGGAAGGGCCAGCCGGGCCAGCACAACGGCGGTCACCAGCTCGTCGACATCGCGACGGTTACGGGACACGCAGCCCGGCCCGGAGCACCGGTAGGAAGCGGTCGTGCGGTTCATCGCGCCGCGCATCGTCGCACCGCACGCGCCGCACCGGGCGATCCCGGAGAGCAGGTGCACCGCGGCCGACGAGGTCGACGTGCGGCGTTGCGGGTCGTTCAGCACGGCCCGGACCTGCTCCCACCGGCCGCGGGCGAGGATCGGCTCCCACGCACCGTCGCCGATGACCTCGCCGTGATGCACCCGCAGACCGGCGTTGCGCTCGCGGAGCACCAGGTGCCGGACCATGCCCTTCGCCCACGCCTTTCCGGTCGGCGAGGGTATGCCGTCATCGTTGAGGGCCTTGGTGACGTTGCGCAGGGACTCCCCCGCGATGATCGCGTCGGCGATGCGCCGTACGACGGCGGCCTCGGCCGGGTCGATCACGTCCCGGCGCTGGCCGGATTCCGTGTCGTACGACGGCTGCCAGCCGTAGGCCCGGCGGCCGTGCCGGGTGCCCTTGCTCGCGTTCTGCTCCAACGCTCTGCGCACCCTCTCGCTCTTGTGCTCCGACTCGTAGCGTGCACCGTTGCCCAGCGTCCGCGCCATGAAACGCCCGGACGGCGTGCCGAGGTCGTAGCGGCCGGCCTGCACCGTCTCCACTCGTACGCCGTGCGCCTCCACGGTGTCGATGAAGCTCTCCAACTCGACCGGGGATCGGTGCAGCCGGTCCGGGTGCCAGGCCAGCACCACATCGACATGGTTGTCGACGATGGCGCGCATCATCGCCAGGTAGCCGGGCCTTGGCTTGCCCGAGTACGCGCTGCAGTCGTTGTCAGTGAAGGTGCGGGTGACCTCCCAGCCCTTGCCGGTGGCGAGCGCGGCGCAGTCGTCGCGCTGCCTCTCCACGCCCAGACCCTGGCCGGTCCGGTCGTCGCTGATCCGGCAGTAGACCGCTACTCGGTTCGTCATGCCTCGGAGTATGCCACAGCGAACAGACGACGAGGGTGGTCTTGCCGGCTTGGGTGCCGCCGGACACGATCACGTTGAGGCCGGCAGTAACGGCGGCCTCGAGAAACGCGGCGGCCGGTGTCGTGAGGGTGCCGAGCGCGACGAGCTCGTCGAGCGTGTTGGCCCGCAGCACA
>JBBSHJ010000110.1:0-10178 GCA_038253135.1 Mycobacteriales bacterium
CATCAGGACCAACCAGAGGCCGGCACCGCCGTCGCTCCCGCCGTGCAGGAGCGCGGCCAGCCCCGCCACCGACACCGCGGCACCGATCAGACCGGCCGCGCTCAAGGTGTGGTGCGCGGCAGCCGGGATGCGCCGCCAGTACAGGCTCGCGGCTCCGAAGAGCAGCGCGGCCGGGGCGAAGATCAGTCCGGCCCGCAGCGCGCTGTCGCCGAGCCCCTCCTGCAGGTGCAGCGACAGCGCGAACATCGAGCCGTCGGCATCGCGACGTTGACGATGGTGTTGTCCAGCAGCGACATGAACTGGCCCATCAGCAGCAGCGCGAGGATCAGCGTCTGGCGCGTGGGCACCGGGCGCCCCGCGGTGCTGGTCGGAGCAGGGACGGCGGCATCGGTGTTCACAGCCGTCTCCACAGGAGAACCTGCGTTGGCGGTGGTCATGCGTCGACCCTGCGGCCAGGAGCGGTGCTACGGAGAGAGCCTGCTTGTACGGGTACCACAACTACCTGTCTCGGCCGGGCCGAAATCCGTACGCCGTAGTCGGTGGCGGGTGTCAGGATGGAGCCAATGGGCGCGTGCGCGAAGAGCAAGGGGCACCGATGAGTGGTACGACGTCGGGCCGGCAGCGCCGTCGCCCGGATCTCGGCGAGTTTCTGAGGGCGCGGCGGGCTCGGATATCCCCGGCCGAGGCCGGCATCGAGGCAGGCGGGCGCAGACGCACCCCGGGCCTGCGCCGCGAGGAGGTAGCGCTGCTCGCCGGGGTGGGCGTCACGTGGTACACGTGGCTCGAGCAGGGCCGGCCGATCAACGCCAGCGCCCAGGTCCTCGACGCGGTGGCGGGCGTGCTCCAGCTCTCCGACGCCGAGCGCGAGCATCTCTACCGGCTCGCGGAGGCCGTGCCCATGCGGATGGTGCACGAGCCGGGCGTCGTACCGTCCGAGGTGACCGAAATGCTGGCGGCGATCCACGACCTTCCTGCTGTGGTCGTCAACGAACGTTGGGACGTGATCGCGTCCAACGAGATGCACGAGCGGCTGTTCTGGCACTGGCATTCCAAGCCCTGCGTGCACAAGAACCTGCTGTGGTGCTGTCTCACCGAGCCGACGGCGCGGCAGAAGTTCCCGACCTACGAGCGGGAGACGCCCTACCTCGTCGCACGGATGCGCGCGGCGTTCAGCAACCACCTCGATGACCCTGACTGGATCTGTGACATCGAGCGGCTCGCGGCCCTCTCGCCCGAATTCACCGAGCTGTGGGGGCGGCACGATGTCGCCGAGCCACAGCAACGGACCAGGGCGTTCGTGCATGGCGCGATCGGCCGGGTCGACTTCGTGACGACCGAGTTGCACATCGCGCACCAGCCCGGTCTGCACATCCTCCTTTACACCGCAGCCGACGAGCACACCCGGCGGATGCTCGCGCAGCTCCCCGATCCGAGACTCGAGGCGAGCCTCACCGCCTGACCGTCCGGGCCGCGGGAGGTCGCTGCCGGCGCTAGGCTCCACGCGAGAGGGGTGCGCCGTGAAATTCCTTGTCCTGTGGCGGATCGAGCTTTCCCTGCTGTCCCGAGAGATGGCTCAGGCCGTCGGTGAGATGACGGATTACGGAGCCGCTCTAGAACGCGAGGGCAAGGTGACCGCCCGCTATCACGTGGTCGGCGCCCACGGCGGCGCCTGGATCTACGAGGTCCGGTCCCACGAGGAGTTCGAGCGCCTGCTCGCCCGGGCGCCGGTCTTCAATTTCGCGCGGTACGACGTCCATCCGCTCGCGGCGATGGGTCCGCCAGCCACCGATTGAATGATTCTCGCCTTCTGGGATTGACGGATTACTGAGCTGGGCCGACACTCCGGGAGTGGACCATCGCGCCGAGCGGCAGCTCCTGGTGATGCAACGGCTGCGACAGCGCCGCAGCGCACTCGGGCTGACCCAGAAACAGGTCGTGACCCGCCTCGCCCGGCAGGGCGTCGTGACGACGAACCGCGCGCTGTCGAGCCTCGAGCACGGCGCAAGTGTCGATGTCGGCAAGCTGCCGGAGCTCGCCGACGCCCTCGACTGCACGGTCACCTATCTCATCGGTCTCACCGACGATCCGTTGCGGTGGGAACCCGATCACGCGCTGCCCGCCGACGCCCCGGTGAAGGCACCCGAACACCGCTCGCTGATCCTCGGACACGGCATTCCCGAACGGGTCGATCGACTCGCCGCCGCGCCCATCGAGCAACGATCGCCGCACTGATTTTCCCCTGGCCCGCGCCGCCGGAAGGAGCACGCATCGTGAACGTCCGTGCAGCACAGGTCATCCTGGGCGCGGTGCTCATCGCCCTCGTCGCATCGGGCTGCAGCGGCGCCAAGCACGACGCCAAGACGATCACGCTGTACACCTGCGCGACCGACACCGTCGAACAGGCGGTGATCAAGGCCTACGAGGACAAGCATTCCGGCACCAAGGTCGACGTCTTCCGCGCCCCGACCGGCAAGCTCAACGCCCGGGTCGCCGCCGACGTCCGCAGCGGCGGCATCAAAGCCGATGTCATCTGGGCCTGCGATCCGCTGACCATGCATCAGTACGACAAGCAGGGGCTGCTCAAGGACTGGAGCGCCACGGGAGCCGGTGCGATCCCCGCGAAATACCGCACTCGCCGCTACGTCGGGGTGGACCTGCTGTACCTGATCGCCGTGGTGCACAAAGGCACCAGCCCGCCGGCTACCTGGGCCGATCTGACCAAGCCGACCTACCGCTCGGCCGTCGCAGTGCCCAGCCCGACCTTTGCCGCCTCGGCCCTGGGCATGCTTGGCTATTTCGCCGGCGCGCCCGCATATGGCATCGACTACTACACGAGGCTCAAAAGCAATGGCGCCAAGCAGCTCGACAGCCCCGACGATGTCCTGACCGGAGTCGCGCAGGGCACCTACCGGGCCGGCTTCGCGCTCGCCAACGCGGCCTATTCCGCCCGGAAGAAGGGCTCTCCGGTCGAGGTCGTCTGGCCCAAGCCCGGGGCGATCGCCATCTACGCGCCGATCGGCATCACGACCAGAAAGGGCGGGTCGACCCGGGCCGCCGCATTCGCGTCCTTCGTGGCCAGCCGGGAGGGTCAGACGATCATGGCCAAGGCCGGTGCCTATACGACGCTGCCCGGTCTGCCGGGTCCGCCGATCCCGGCCGGGAGCCCGATCGTGTCACCGGACTGGCCGACGCTTTTCGGTGACTCGACCACGCTGCTGAGCCGCTACGCCAAGGTTTTCGGCGGCTGAGATGAGCGCCCGATCGCACGCCGCGAGCGGGGAGCGGCTGGCGATCGGCGGCACGGTGCTGGCCGTCGTCGGGCTGGTGGTCGTGCCGCTGGTGCGGCTGGTGCGAGCCAGCGCCGAGGCCGGCGGCGCATCGCTGGGGCGGGTCCTGCACTCGCCCGGCATCGCCACCGCGGCCTGGCACACGGTGTTCCTGGCCGCCGCGGTGACCGCGATCGCGGTGCCACTCGGGGTGGCACTCGCGCTGCTGCTGCGCCGGGCCGACCTGCCCGCGCGCGGCGCGCTCCGGATCGCGGCGGTCCTGCCGCTCGTCGTGCCCCAGTTCGTGCTCGGTTACAGCTGGACCCAGGCCTACGGGCGGGCCGGGTTCACCGACACCCTTCTCTCCTTGCGCTGGGACGGCCTGTCCGGGCCGGCCGGGATCATCGTCGTGCTGGTGGTCAACGCGGCGCCGGTCAGTCTCCTGCTGGCCGGCGTCGGTCTCGCGACCCGGGCGCAACCGGAGCTGGAACGCGCGGCGCGGGCCTCGGGTGCACGACCGGCGGCGGTCCTGCGGACGGTGACGCTGCCCCTGCTGCGGCCGGCGATCGCCGCCGCGTGCGTGCTGATTTTCGTCTCGACGTTGGAGAGCTTCGCCGTGCCGCAGATCCTCGGTACGCCGGCCGGGTTCGCCACGCTGACGACCCGGATCTATGCCGACCTCGCGCTCGGCAGCAATCCCGATGCGTTCACCGACGCGATCACGCTCGCCCTCGGCCTGGTGATCCTCGCGGCGGTTATCCTCATTCCGGCCGATCTGGTGCTGGCTCCGCGGCTGCGGGCCGACCGCGACGGCCAACCGGCCGGGCCGGTGCTGCCGCGGCGACGGACCTGGCGATCGTGGTCGGTGGCGGCTGCCGTCGTCGGCTACGTCGCCGTGGTGATCGCCGTGCCGACCGCCTCCCTGCTGGCGGCGTCGGTGAACCGCGCGGTCGGCCTGACGCCCTCCCCGGGCAATTGGACGCTCGACAACTTCCGGCTCGCGCTCGACGGAACCTTCGGCGCCGCGTTGCGCAACAGCCTCGAGCTGGCCGCAACCGCGGCGACCGTCCTGGTGGTGCTGGGCGCGATCGTCGGGGTGCTCGAGCGGCATCGCACCGGCCGGATTCTCGCGACGGTGAGCACCCTGTCCTTCGTCATTCCCGGCTCGACCCTCGCCGTGGGGCTGCTCATCGCCTACGGCAACTGGTTGGGCGGCGGCCTGACCCTGATCCTGCTGGCGTATCTGGCGAAGCTGTGGGCCCTGGCGCACCGGCCGATCTCCGGTGCGCTGGACCGGTTCCCGGGCAGCGAGTGGTCGGCCGCGCGGACCAGCGGGGCGAGGACCGCAGCTGCGGTGCGCACGGTCTGGATCCCCGCGATGGCGCCGGCCCTGGTCGGCGGCTGGCTGCTGACCTTCGTGACCGCGCTGCACGAGGTGACGATGTCGAGCCTGCTGTACGGGCCCGACAGCCAGACCCTCGCGGTCGAGGTGCTCAACAGCCAGGAACTCGGCACCGTCGGCCGGACCGCCGCGCTGTCGGTGGTGCTGACCGTCCTGCTGATCGTACCGGCCGTGCCGGCGTGGGTCGTGCTGCGCCTGCTCCGCCGCGACCGGCCGGCGCGGAACGCGATCGCGCCGGCGCCGGAGGTGTCCGTTGCCCGGTGACGGGTCGGCGCTGCGGTGCCGCCGGCTGAGCGTGGCGTACGACGGGCAGCTCGCGGTGCGCGACCTGGACCTCGATGCCCGTCCGGGTGAGATCGTCGCCCTGCTGGGACCGTCCGGATCGGGCAAATCCACGCTCCTGCAGGTCATTGCCGGTCTGGTGCGACTCAGCGCCGGAGCGATCTGGGTCGCCGGCCGGCTCGTCGCCGACCGGGCCACGAGCGAGCCGCCGGAGCGGCGCGATGTTGGCATGGTGTTCCAGAACTTCGCGCTCTGGCCGCATCTCGAGGTGCTCGACACGGTCGGCTATCCGCTGCGCCGGGCGGGATGCGGACGCCGCGAGGCGCGCGAGCGGGCGGCCGAGCTGCTCGACCTGCTCGGGCTCGCGGCGCTGGCGCACTGCCGACCGGCCGAGCTGTCCGGCGGCGAGCAGCAGCGCGTCGGGCTCGCCCGCGCTCTCGCCCGCAACGCCCGGCTCTACCTCCTCGACGAGCCCACCGCGCACCTCGACACCCATCTGCGGGCGGCGTTCCAGGCCGAGGTCCGGGCCCGGCAGCGCGAGCTCGGGGCCGCGGCGGTTTATGCCACCCACGACGCGGCCGAGGCGCTGGGCATTGCCGACACGGTCGGGCTGATCGCCGCCGGCGCGCTGATCCAGCTCGGCTCGCCCGTCCAGGTGTACGACGAGCCGGTCGATGCCGTCGCGGCCCGCCTCACCGGCCCGGCCGGCGTACTCGCCGCCGTGATCCGCCCACTGGACCACGACCGAGTCGGCATCGACGTCGGCGACGCCCGGACCACGGCCGCCGCCTCGGGGATCGTGCGCGCCGGCCCGGAAGCCCGAGCGCTGGTCGTCCGGCCGGAGTGGACCTGCCCCGACGGTCCGTTGCGGGGCCGGATCGAGGCGGTCTGGTTCCGCGGCGCGCACACCGACTACGAGGTGCGATCCGCCGGCGGATCCGTTACCGTGCGCGCGTCGGGGCCGCCGCGGCACCGGGTCGGCGACCTGATGGCGTGGGGGATCCGGCGGGTCTGGGTGCTGCCCGACGCCGACGTCGCCCGGAGCGCGGCTCAGCCCAGGGCCAACGTCGCGCCGGGATGATCGAGGCGGTCGTTGGCGACGTCCAGGTGGTGGCGGGTGTAGTGACGCAACGCGGCGACCTGACCGGTGCTCAGCCGGTCGCAGACCCACTCCCAGTGCATGGAGACCCAGTCGCCGACAGCAAGGTCGGGAACGAGGCCGACGCCGTCGAGCGCGCGCTCGACGGTTTCCGGCTCGGGCTCGCCGAGCCGCAGCTGCCTGCCGTCAAAGGAGAGCAGCCGCGACGCGACCTCGAGGTGGTCGCCGTGGATCCTGCGTACCTGCCCCCATCGGACCCGGCATCGGTCGAGGACGTTGAGCGCGTGCGCCCCGTGTCGATCCGCCGTGAGCAGGCCGACCCAGGGATAGATGCAGAAGACGTGATAGCTGTGGTGCGGCACTCCCCCGGCGACCACGCTCTCGGCGAGGTTGGTGAACTGGCGGCCGACCCGGCGGCGGAACCGGTCTTCCATCGAGCCGCCCAGTGCGGTCGCGCCGACCCGGTCCAGTAGCGGATTGCCGACCCAGTAGGCCTCGACGACTCGCCGGTCGAGTGGATCAGCGATCCCGGTCGCGCCGGCGATGAGTTCGAGATAGGGCCAGGCTCCGGCGAACTGCATCGCGAGTGACCGCAACCCGCCGTCGATGAGGGAGTTCGCGCCGTACTCGAAGAAACTCTGTGAATCGGGTGGTCCGCAGTAGCCGTGGTGGTTGGGTGGGAAGGCGTAGCGGACGAACGTGATCGGCCCGGGTGTCGGAGACCGTGCGGCGATCGGATCGGTCGATATCGCCGTCACGGCGTCGCCGCCTCGGGCCGGCCGGTCATCGAGCCGTCGCGGAAGACCTGCAGCGCGGCCCGGGCCTGCTCGGCCGTCATCCGCTCGAGGGCGAAACCGCTGTGGATCAGGATGTAGTCCCCGATCCCCGGCGGCTCATCGAGCAAGGCGACGTTGATCTGGCGGACCACGCCGGCGACGTCGACACCGGCCAGGTCGTTGCCCGGCTCGGTGGCCACTACCCTGCCCGGAATCCCCAGACACATGGCGGGCGCTCACATGCTCCGCATCTTGAGATAGCGCTTGACATCCGGGAGCGAGGCGATCACGGCGCCGGAGACTCCGGCGACCGCGAGCCCGAGAACAATCTTCTTGACCATGGTCAGTTCCTCCCTGCGTGAGCCGGCGCGTCGGCCTGACGCGCCGGGCTGATCGCACCGGACACGAGCGCGGCCACCTGCTCGGCCGCGGTCTTGACGCTACGCCCAACTGGCGGCGAGAGCCCCATGCCGGCGGAGATGCTTTCCGGCTCGCAGCCGACGATCACCACCCGGCCAAGCGTGCCACCGAGGCGCGGCACCAAGGCCAGGACCTCGTCGGGATCCATATCGTGCGCGTCGAGCATCGACCCGTCCGGAGCCGCCGCATGAGCGGTGTCGGCGCCGTGCTCGATCACATAGACGGTGCCCGGTTGCTCGCCGCGGGACACGGCGTCGACGATCACGACGAGGTCATAGCCGTCGAGCAGAGCATAGGCGAGATGGATGCCGCGGATGCCGAAATCGCGTACCTCGACGCCATCGGGCATGGGTACGTCGTGCAACGCGGCCGCGACGGCCACCCCGAAACCGTCGTCGGCCTGGAAGATGTTGCCGAGTCCGGCGACCAGGACGCGCATCATACCGGCACCCCCAGCGGCTCGACCTCGTCGGGCGAGAAATACAGGAACCGCCCGTGCGGATTGACGTAGTCCTCCTCGGCGAGATCGTCGACGGTCACCGCGAGATGGGAGCCGCCGTCGACGTCGAAGAAGACCCCCGCCACCGTCGCGGTCCGCCCGGCCAGGAACATGTCCTGCGCGTCGGCGCGATGCGCGCCGGGCCGCAGCCGCACGCGGTGGCCCCGGCTGATGGCCACACCAGCGACCAGCACCGTGTCGGTGTCGGGTGAGAAAGCCGCGTCCTGCACCGGATCCCACCACGGTGGCTGCACACCCGCGTCGTCGCTCGCTCCGGCCGATGGACCGGCGGGAGACCCGGCTGCGGCCCCGTCGGTGCGCCGCGCCGTGGCCGTCATCGACCGGATCGCCCCGTGCAGCCGGCCCATCAGCTCCGGCGGCAAGTGCTCGACCTGGTCGAGCATCGCGGCGGCGCGCGGATCGCTGCCCCTGGCTTCGCGCTTCTCCTGCTCGGTCAGGGTCAGCGTGCGCAGGGTGAGCATCTCGTCCATCTCGGTGGCGTCGCAGAAGCTCACCTCGCTCTCCGGCGCGATCTGCGGGTGGTCGTAGAGAATGATCGGCGACGCGAGCAGCAGGTCACCGCGACCCGGTTCGCCGGCAAGGACGGGGTAACAACCGTCGTGCTCGCAGTCGGCGACGTATCCGGTGGCCCATTGCGGCGGGTCGAGCTGGGACAGGAACCCGCCTCCGGACACCGACAGCAGGAGGTGGGCCGCGACCAGCGCGTGGCGGAGCGCGTCCTGCCGGTCCGGCGTACCAGAGGTCGGCCGCACCCAACCCGTCCGGTTGTGCAGGCGCAGCCGCAGCCGGCTGGTGCCATAGGGACCGGGCAACGCCTCGACCTCGCTGTGCAGCAGGGCATCGAGCGGTTCGCGGCGGCGTACCAGCCGACCGACGATCGCGCCGTCGGCGCCGTGGAGCTCCTCGACGTCGCTGCCGCCGTCGATCCGCAGCGGATGCTCGGCGGTCCTGTCGAGGGTGAGCTCGACGTCGATCTCCTGGACGACCGCCTCGTCCCAGGGCAGGTACGTCGTGTCGCCGACGTCGAGTGCGGCCACCGGGACGAACCCGTCCACCGTCGATGCCTCGACCGATCGGCGCTGCACCTGCAGGAACCGCACCCGGGCGATCACCCCGGCGGGTTGCCCGTCGAGCAGGCAATCGACCTGCAAAAAGGAGCGTTCGGACGGGTCGACGTCGGTGAACTCCGGCGGCGCCAGCACGCCGAATTGCCAGCGCACCCGGTTCTTGGCATCGGTGGCGCGATACGGATAGAGCATGTATCCCTCGAACAGCACCGTGTCGGCAAGCTGGCGGGCGGCGTCGAATGCGCTCACCGGTCGGCCTCCTTCAGCAACCGCTCGATCGCGTCGTCCCAGCTGAGCATGCCCTGCCGGGCGCGGTAGCGGTGCAGGGCGTCGTGGGTCTCGGCGCGCAGGCGCAGCCAGGCCGTGCCCGGGAAGTGCAGCGCCATCGTCTGCTTCCACACCGCCACCGGCATCCGGTAGGTCGTCTCCTTGTGCCAGGGCACCGGCTGCACGGACAGCCCGCCCGGACCGTCGGTGAATACCGTCCCGCTGAACAGCGCGAGCATCGGGATCTCGCCGTCGTCCAGACCGTAAAGGTATTTGTTGGCCGCCACGTCGAAGTCATAGCTGCACGGCAGCGCGAGTACGACGTCGGTCGCGCCGCTGAACCGCGGGACCATCGCCCCGATGAAGGCCAGCTGCAGCGGCTTCAGCGTCCCTCCCCAGCGCGACGGTTCGCCGAACAGGTCGAGCATCGCCTCGGCCTCGTGCTCGCCATAACGGCGCCGCTGCGGCTCGATCCGCAGCTGGCAGCGCAGTGCGAGCGCGTGGATGCGGGCACCGGTGGACTCGGTGATGTGCATCTGCAGGGCGATGCTCGGCGTTGCCGCGGCGGTGTCGGGCGTGGCGCCGGTGCAGGCGAATTCGAGCTCGATCACCTCATCCGTCCCGCCTTGACGGGCGGCACCGGCCGGCGACGGCGCCGAAGAACTCATCGATCCGGCTCCACACCTCGGCACCGCCCTGGAACCCCACCCAGTGCTGGCGCACGATGCCGACCAGCTCGTAGCAGGCATCGATCGGCACCAGGTAGCAGTCGAACGCGCCGTCCTCGTCGCGCCGCACCAGGACCGCCTCGACATCCGGGACCAGGGAGAGATCAGGGTTGGCGGCGCCGACCTCGGTCCACGTCGCCAGGTCGAGCAGCGACTCGGTGGCGCCGGCCGGGCTCGGATAGCACCCCACCGCGGAGGTCGTCTCGTCCTCGTCGGTCTGCTGGAAGAAGAAGACCAGGTCCACCGGGATGGCGAGACCGGTCCACTGCTCCTGGGTGAAGGTGAAATCGGTGAGGTGCTCGTAGCGCTCGGGCACCGCTCGCAGCCGGTTGCGGCCGGCGCCGTCACGGG
>JBBSHJ010000111.1:0-10136 GCA_038253135.1 Mycobacteriales bacterium
AACTAGAAAAACACGCCATCACCCGCCACGACTGGCACCCGAAATGGTACTACACCGTGCACCCGCAACACTAAATCACCCCATTGTAATTTCCTTGCGTGCCCTAATCGGTCGTCCCACCCTCGGCCCTCGATCGCTCGATGTCCGCGAACAACCGCTCGGCGAGTGCGCGGATGAAAGCGCGATCGGCTTCGGCGCGGACCTCGGGCCCGGCGTCCGCATCGTGCTGCGGCGCGCGGGCGTAGTGCCGTTGGGTCGGTGCTCGTGCCGCGCGGTTTTGCGCAGCGTCCGCGGCGCGCTCGTGATCTTCCATGGCCGAAGCATCGCACCGGCTACTGACAACGCAGTCGAGCGTGCCATCGCACTGCACACAGAATCCGCTCGCCCCACGATTCGTTGTCACGCACACTCGGGGTGTGACCGAGCAAGACGCGAGCCCGGTCACGTCCGGCCGTGCGCTACGTGCGCTCCCTCCCGGCCGACGCACGCGCATTGGTGAGCTTCTGCTGGTCGATCACGGCCGCCAGCCATCTCCTGAGCTCGTGCCGCGCCTTTGTCCACTGGTGTTCGGCAACGACGACGCGCTGATCTGGCGCCGCGCCAGTTCCAAGACTTGCGCAACGTGTATAGTTTGTGTATGGCACGCGTACGGACCAACATCGAGATCGAGGACAGCTATCTCGTCACCGTGATGCATCGTTACCACCTGCGCACCAAAACCGAGGCCGTCGAGCTTGCATTGCGCAGTTTGGCCGGGCAGCCGATGAGCCGCGAGGAAGCACTCGCGATGCGTGGCGCTCACGCCATCGACGACGTCCCGTCCGATTCGCGCCCACCGGCGTGATCCTGGCCGACACTTCGGCCTGGGTCGAATACGACCGCGCGACCGGCAGCGCCACCGATGCCCGCCTTGCGGCCTTGATCGCCGACGATGGTCCGCTGGCGGTGACCGAGCCGGTAATCATGGAGGTGCTCGCCGGTGCCCGTTCAGATCAGCGGGAGACCGACATGCGGCGCTTGTTGTTGCGGTTTGAGCTCCTCCCCGTCGACCCCGCCGCAGACTTCGAAAGCGCCGCACGCATCTATCGCCGATGTCGCCGGGCCGGCATCACGCCGCGTGGCCTGCTCGACTGCATGATCGCCGCCGTCGCCTGGCGTCACGGCGCGGCTCTGCTCGCGAGCGATCGCGACCTGCCCCGCGTGGCCAAGATCGTGGGCATCTCGATCGACCGGTGATATCCGAGCGCATGCGCCGATCCCAAAGTCCGCGGCGATCCTGTGACCTGGCCGAGCGGTTGTCCTGGCCGCTATTTGCTGGCCAACGAGGCGTAGGGCGGCGCGCTGCGGCTAGCCGCGCCCGCCTGACCACGTCCGCAGCGCCGCGCCGGCGAAACTCGCCCCGTCCTCGACCTCGCTATCCGGCGGTACGACGCCCCAGCCCGCGAGCGCACCCATCTGCCGCAATACCGCCGTCGTGGCCCACGCCGCCTGCGACGCCATCGAGCCCGTCATCGGCGTACCGTCGCTGGCCATCCACCCGATCGCGCCCAAGAGCTCCGCGATCGTCTCGTGCAGGCTGCCCACGTCGCCGGCGGCGACCAAGACGAGGGCGAGTAACCCGGCCTGCGTCTCGCAGCGGTCCCGCGAGGGCGGCGGAGTCCGCTCGGCCAGCTGCCACCAGACCGCGACCGGGTCTGCCCGCACCGCCCGGCCGCGAGCGGTCAGCGACAGCATCCCGCGGTGCTTGCGCAGCAGGCCGGCCTTTTGCGCCGACTCGCGCAGGTGCAGCACGGGCAGCGTCTCCACCTCCCGGTTGCCCTTGCCCCACACGCGAAGTCCGAGCCCGGCAACGGCCGCCTCGACCTCGACCGGCGGCAGGTAGCCGGCACCGGTCAGCTTGATGCCGTCCTCGCCCACCCGATCCAGCAGCCACAAATACGGCCGCACCATCCGCTCGGCGACCGCCGCATCGATCAGCACCGGCCGGTCGAGGCCCGCCGCCGCGATCAGCGCGCGCAGCCGCCGGCGGCCCGGCTCGATCACCACGGCGTGCAGCAGCTCCTCGAGCGGCTCGGGAAGGTCGCTCGGCGCGCCGGCCAGCGACGCCAGGGCGCCATTGGTCTCTTCGAGGTCGAAGGGCGTCGGAGCGTACGCCGCCGGGTCGACCTCGTCGCCGTACACGCGGGCGTATTCGGCGACCGCATCGGCGTGGTCGGGATCCGTCGGGTCGGTGGCCGCGGCGATCAGCTCGTAGCGGCCCACGCCGCCGCAGTCCTCGTACGGAGCCTCGCGCCGTCCGTCGGTGCAGACCGCCCGCGGCGCCGTCGAGTCGCGCGGCAGCACCGCCTCGAGCTTGAGCGTGTGCTCCCAGTCGTCGCCGAAGTCGTACATATAGAAGAGCTTGTCGCCCTTCTCGACCAGCACCTCATCGAGTCGGACCTCCTTCTCGGGGATCCCGGTCTCGCCCTCCTCCACCTGGAACGGGCACAGGTAATACTCGGTCTCCCGGCTGTAATACGACGGTCCGGAGCCGAACTGGTGCAGATGGCTGTCGGTCCACCCGAAGGCCGCCTGGACAACCTCGTGCACCTCGTCCAGACGCAGGTCCGACGCGAGCTCCAGCCGGCGCCAGAGCGGCGGCTTGGTGCCATTGAGGTCGATCCGCACCCGATAGGTGACGACGTCGGTACGCCGTGCGCGCCGGCGTGACGGCGGCGTACGGGGGTCCAGACTGTCGGCGATACCCGCCGTGGCGAAGATCTGGGGCAACAACGCCTTGAGCTCGTCGACCCCGAGGCCCGAGATCGCCGTCTCGAACCGGCCGAGCAGCTCGGCCCCGTCATCGTCACGTGGTGTCCGATCGCGCGCCATCGGGTCACGCTACTGCGCCCGCCCCGCGCGCCCGCAACCCGGCGCCCACTCGACCTGCCGGCCGCAGCTCAGCGTCGGTCCTCCGCGGGCATTGCGAGCGTGGCGGTCGAGCGAGCGCTGCCCGCCGGCGGCAGATCGGAGAACCGCGGCGGATCGCACCGCCTCTGGCCGACACGATCTTGCCCGCTGATTCTCCGCCGGCGGGCGGATGAACGACCAGAGCGGGACGTACGCCTACGCCGGATCACGTTGGTCCCGCCGGTCCTGGTCGCTCGGGTCGAGGATCGAGATCGCGGTCACGGCGGGAATGTTGACCACGAGGACGTGCGCAGCCTCAGCGGCACCTCGCCCGCTTGTCGGCGTCGCATCGCTCGCCCAGGCCGCCACGCCGCCGTCGCCGAAGACGGCGTACGAGACTGCGGACGGCGCGGTCGAGAAGCGGGCGTCGTACCGGATCCCGCCGTGCCCGGCGTCGGCGAGCGCGCCCGCCCAGGCCTGCCGCTTCGCGTAGGGAACGATGGTGCTGATCTCCCGCGTAACGCCGAAGTCGACCGCCCGGCGCGAGCGCATGTCGGCCAGCGCGACCCGCTGCGGCACGTGGAGGGTCGAGACGACGGTTTCGTCGGCCTCAGAGGCGGTGATGACCCGCTGGTCCGCAAGCTTGCGGCCCCAGCGCTCGCGAAATGCGGCCTCGGGTGTCGCCGCGAGGTAACACGTCCCGCGTGGCGACTCGAGATCGAAGCGGCCAGCCGAGCCTGAGGCGAACCACCACGGACCGCGCTCACGCCGGTGGGCGCGGTAGACCAGCCGCTGCGGTCCGAGACGCCAGCGCGGGAACCTCGACAGATCACCGCTCGGATCGGCTAAGGCCGGACGACTCATGCCGCCCAGCGAGCGGCGTCGGCCCGGGCTTCGGCAAGAATCGGCTCGGGACCGCGACCGCCGTCGAGCCACGCGGCGGCGCTCAGCCCGTCGTACGTCTCGTCATTGCGCGATGACAGCCACAATGCCCACGTCCACGGATCGGACGATCCGGACGCGAGGATGCGCAGAACCTGCTGCAGGTGAGGGATCACCGCCTTGTCTCCGCTGCTGAACTGCCAAACCGGATAGACCCGCGGCCCTCCCCCGGCAGTAGGCAGCCCGAGCAGCGTGCGGTTGCGGACCCGAGCGTCCAGCGCCTGCCGGGTGATGCCGAGCCACCGCACCAGGCCGGGCGTGTCGTAGAACGGGCCGGTGCGTTCGGCCAGCGGATGTGGCTGTGGCAACGTCTGGACCATGAGCCGGGCGATGACTCGCGGGTCTCCCATGTCCTCCGGGATCTGGCCACGCCGGCGCATCTCGCCGAGCCGATGATCAAGCTGCGTCTCGAGCTCGCACATGAGCTGGTGATCGTACTTCTTGGCCACCGGTTGCATTTCCCGCCATCCACAGCGTCAATCGTGTCAAGTGCAGGGTAAGTCAACCGCGTCAAACCCGTCAAGCCTCCACGCCTCGATGTCGTACGACGGCGATCTCGCGGGCGCCATCATCGCAGCGTGGCCAGACGGAGTCCCACCGGCCGGACTTCCCGAGATCCCCGGCTCGAAGGCCCGATGAGGATCGGACGGCCGCGGCTATGATCGCCGCCATGCAGTGCCTGGCCGAGTCTCGTGGCCGCACGATCGCCGGGAATCAACCGAGTGGGAGAGCGACTTCACGACATCCGGTCGTCGCGAATGAATGAGCGAGCTCCGGAGCCGACGCCCACCGACATCTGCGACGCCTTCGGCATCGGCGCCCCGAGGAGCGACCTCCACCTCGTGCAGCACACCGTCGCCCGAGCGTGGCGTCTCGACACGACCACCGGGCGGTTTCTGGTCAAAGCCGTGTGGGTCCGCGATCCGCCTCGATGGGCGTGGCGGCTCCCCTACCAGCGCGCCTTCGAGACGCAGGCCATCGTGGCCGGGATTCCCGCGCCCGCTCAGGTCCCACCACTCGATCCCGTCGCCGGCTGGGCGGGTCGCGTAAACGGTATCGGCGGCTATCGCGTCACCGAATGGACCGACCATCGACAGGTGCGGCCCGACGATGACCTCAGCGAATGGGTCGGCTGGGCGCTCGGCACGATGCACAGCCTGCACATTTCGCCCTTGCCGACGACGGACGAGCTGCCGTACTACGTATCCACCGAAAAAGCGTGGGCCGAATGCCTCGCCGAGGCACAACGCCAACAGCGGCCCTGGGCCGCAAAACTTGCCGGTTGCATCGGGCGCTTATGCCTGATCAACCACGAGCTCCACGACGAAAACCTGCGCTCGCAGGATCGCACCTTCACCCACCACGATTTCACGCCGCACAATGTGCTGCTCACTGAATCAGGACCGGTCGTGATCGACTGGGAAACCGCTCGCGTCGGCAGCGCCCGGCTCGAGGCCGGTTATGCGGCGGTGACCTTCGGTCACGGAGACCCAGGGCGTATCCGGCGCACGCTCACGTCGTACCAAACACATGGCGGCCAGCAAACGTGGCCGCCGGTGACGGGTTTGTTCGCGCATCGTCTGGGCAGCAAGGTCGGTCAGCTCCAGACCTTGATGACCACCGTCCTGTCAGGACGACCCCTCTCCGGATGGCAGGCCCGGCATCAGGATCCGGATGGCGGCGTCTCGCACCTCATCGATGCGGTGCTCGCGCGGCGCGACGAGTTACGCCGGCTCGAGGATGAGCTCTCATCGCCATAGGCGACGTGTGCGCGGAATTTCCACGATCGGGAAGGGGGCCGCGGACGTCGGTACGGGCGCCGCGGGAACGCGGACGATCGGCGTCCGCGCCATCGTTCGGTCGGTGCTCTTGTGCTGCTCATTCTTTCAAGGAGATCTCCGGGCTGGAAGGGTCGAGCTTGACCAGCCGTCCGCCTACCAGCCACTCGGTGACGTAGATCGCGCCGTCGCGGTCCGTCGCGATGCCGTGCGGGCTGTTGAACCGGCCGGGACGTAGCGGGGGATGCGCGGTGGAGCCCGATTGGTTCAGGACGTTCGGCCATCCTGGTCGGTCCCGGGCGGCAGGGTCGGTCCCGACGTATCCGATGAGCTGGTCCTCGGCGTCGAGCAGCGCGAGTTGGGCGAACAGCTCCGCCACAACCAGTAGGTCTCCGACCGTGGCGAAGGCGCTTGGACTCGTCAGGTAGCCGTTGCCGAACGATCGGCGGAACACGCCGTCCAGGCTGTAGACCTGGACCTGGGCGTTTCCGCGGTCGGCGATGTAGAGCTCCGGCTCCTCGCCGCGCCGATCGATGAAGACCGCGTGGGGGCAGGAGAATGCACCGGCGGTGCCTTCCTTCCCGCTGATCGTGGCCAGGTAGTCGCCGCCGGCGCTGAAGCGATGGACAAGGCTCTGGCCGTAACCGTCGGCGACCCACACGTCGCCGGAGCCGCCGTGCCGCTCTTCGGCTATCGCCACTGACGTCGGCGAGTAGGCGGCACTCTGGTAGATCTCAAGCGGCGGGGTTTGCAGGCGTTGAACCACGGCGCCATCGAGCGCGATCTCGATGACCTGGCCGGCGGTATCCGGTTGCCCCGGGCGGTAGCTGCCGTCGGACTGCAGGACTGGCTTGACTCCGTTGTCCGCGATCCAGAGATACTCGACGTCGTGCTGCATGACCAGCGTGAGCCCGTGGGCCTCGCGCACCGGACACCGAACCGATCGGGCCAATGTGCCGTCGGCGTTGAAGACGAGTAGAGAAGGCTCACCGGGGTGAAAGCCCAGCAGTTCACCGGCGACGGTGACGGCCAACCCGTGGTGGGCCCAGCCGACATGAGCACTGTGGTCGGTCGGTTGTTGCGCCCAGTCCTCCCGCCAATGATACGGCCGGCCGCCGACATCGACGCTGAGCCCAGCGGAGTCCATACCCATCATCCGGCCGTTGCCAGCACACCGTGCGGATCGATGACGAATTTCTTCGCGGCACCCTTGTCGAAATCGCGGTAACCGCTTGGCGCGTCATCCAATCCAATGACCGTGACGTTGACGGCCCTCGCGATCTGGATCTTGTCCCAAAGAATGGCCTGCATGAGCTGGCGGTGATAACGCATCACGGGACATTGACCGGTGGTGAAGTGATGGGATTTCGCCCAACCAAGTCCAATGCGAATGGACAGATTTCCGGTACGCGCAGCGTCGTCAACACCACCCGGATCGTCGGTGACGTAGAGACCCGGTATACCAATCCCCCCGCCGGCCCGCGTGAGCTGCATCAACGAGTTGAGCACAGTTGCGGGCGCCTCCCGATCGGCGTCGTCGCCGTGCCCATGCGCCTCGAAGCCCACACAGTCCACCGCACAGTCAACTTCAGGCGCGCCAAGAATCTGCTCCACCTGCTCACCGATCGATTCCGCGGCCGACACGTCGACGGTCTCGCACCCGAAACTCCGTGCCTGTGCCAGCCGCTCGGGGATCAGGTCCCCGACGATCACACAAGCGGCACCCAGCAGCAGCGAGGCCGCAGCGCACGCCAACCCTACCGGTCCCGCACCGGCGACGTACACCGTCATGCCTGGCCCCACGCCCGCGGTGACCGCTCCGTGATAGCCGGTGGGCAGGATGTCCGACAGGCACGTCAAGTCACGAATCTTGGCCATGGCGTGGTCCCGATCAGGAAACTTCAACAGGTTGAAGTCCGCGTACGGCACCATCACATACTCTGCCTGCCCGCCGATCCAACCACCCATGTCGACATACCCGTACGCCGCCCCGGGCCGGCCGGCATTCACATTCAGGCATATGCCGGTCTTGCCCTCCTTGCAGTTGCGGCACCGTCCGCACGCGATGTTGAACGGAACAGAGACCAGGTCTCCCACCGCTATGAATTCAACGTCCCGTCCGGCCTCGATTACCTCACCGGTGATCTCGTGTCCCAGCACCAGGCCGCCTGGGGCCGTGGTGCGCCCACGAACCATGTGCTGGTCGCTACCGCAGATGTTCGTGGACACCACCTTGAGCAGCACGCCATGATCGCAGCGTCGCGACCCCAGCGCCAGCTCGGGAAAGTCGATTGGTCGCACCTCGACCTGACCCGGTCCGACGTAGGCAACTCCACGGTTATCTACCACAGTGACTCCCGGTGACGATTTGACGGGTTGACGACCGTACGCGGCTCGGCCGGCCAACCCCAACAGCGTAGGGCTGCGGCCCCTCCCGCACCAGGATCACCTCGTCGCCGGCCGTGACGCCTGGTCACTTAACCGCGGCGGGCGCGGGCCCGGCGTTTGCCTTCGTGCATCGCCTGCACGCGGGCGATGGGGATCGTGCAGCCCTCGGCGATCAGCTCGTCGGGCAGGCGCTGCGGCGCCGGCATCGTCTCGGCCCACCGATCGCGATCGCCGAGCTGACCGAGCGCCGTACGCAGCGTGAAATCTCCTGGTGCAACCCGGTCGAGATCCGCCCACGCGACCGGGAACGACACCGGCGTGCCGGGCCGCACCCGCGGGCTGTAAACCGCAGCGACCGTCGCACCGCCGGCACGGGTCGAGTCGAGGAAGACCTTGCCGTCGCGATCTTCTTTGATGTACGCCGTGGTCGCGAGCTTTGGATCGAGCCGCTCGGCCCGCGCCGCCAGCGCCCGCGTCGCCGCTGCGACTTCCTCGATCGAGGGCGACTCGTCCAAGGGGACAACAACGTGCGCTCCCTTGGCGCCACTGGTCTTGACCGCACCGTCCAATCCGGCGTCGGTCAGCGCCTGCCGGACCAGATGTGCGGCCTGCACCACGCGGTCGAAGCCGGCGTCCTCCGGCGGGTCGAGGTCGAGAATGAGGTGCGTCTGCGCGCCGCCGCGAATCAGGGTGGGGTGGTATTCGATCGCGCGCTGGTTGGCGAACCACAGCAGCGTCGGACGGTCATTGCACAACGCGTAGGAAATCTCGCGTTTGGACGACTCGGCCCACACCGACACGGTCTGCACAAACGGCGGTGTGTACTTCGGCACGTTCTTCTGCATGAATGCTTTCTGCCCCCGCAGCACCCGGATCACCGACAGCGGCCGGTCCCGCAGCACGGGGAGGATGCGATCGCTGACCGCGTCGAGGTAGTCGACCAGGTCCCGCTTCGTCGCCTCCGCGCCGTCGAAGAGCGGCTGCTCGAGGTTGGTCAGGGGTACGCCGGCGCGGTCCTCGCCACTCATCGGTCCACCATCCCAGGCGCGGCGACGGATGTCAGCGGACTTGCGGCAGCGTGCCCCGACGGGCCGGCGCCGAGGGCGGCGGTACGACGGGCCCGATGTCGCCGTCCGGAGCCTCGTCCAGATCGACGATCACCGGGGCGTGATCGCTCGGCCCGGTCCCCTTGCGGGCCTGGCGATCGACCCACGCCGCGCGCACCCGTGCCGCCACCTGATCCGTCGCCAGCGCGAGATCGATCCGCATTCCGAGATCGCGGCGAAACATCCCGGCCCGGTAGTCCCAATAGGTGAAGACGCGCTCGGTCGGCCACCGATCCCGCACCACGTCGTGCAACCCGAGCGCCCGCAGCTCCGCCAGGGCCGCCCGCTCCGGCAGCGTGACGTGCGTCTGACCGACGTACGCCGCCGGGTCGAAGACATCGAGATCGGCCGGGGCGATATTCATATCACCGCAAACGATCGCCTCGGCCGGGCCGGAGCGCACGACCTCCCGCAGCGCGGCCAGCCATTCCAGCTTGTAGTGATAATGATCCGAATCCGGCACCCGACCGTTCGGCACGTAGACCGAGTGCACTCGCACCCCGCCGCAGACCGCCGAGACTGCTCGCGCCTCCTGCTCCGGGTACCCCGGGCCGACCGCAATCCCGATTACGACCTCCTCCAGCCCGGCCCGCGACAGGATCGCCACGCCGTTCCACCGCGGCTGCCCGTGCAGCGCACACGCATACCCGCGGGCGGTGAGCTCCTCGCCGAGCAGCGCGTGGAACGCGTCGTCAGCGAGCTTCGTCTCCTGCAGGCAGATGACATCGGGCCGGCGCTGGTCCAGCCACGGCAGTAGCCGCGGCACCCGCTGCTTGACGGAGTTCACATTCCACGTCGCGATCCGCACGGCCTCAACGGTAGCCAGGCCGCGATCCTACGCATCGGTAGCGCGTCCGACGGTGGCCACCCGCTCGCCGGCAGCCGGGCCAGGAGAGCGAACCACCGCGAGGGCACGCCCGTTGACCGGCAACTTCTGGCATCCGACGAGCGGGTCCCGGCGTACGACGGCATCGGCGTCGGCCTTGAGCTGCGGCCGGCTGCGATGCTGAGCGGACCCACCGGCCGCCGTACC
>JBBSHJ010000112.1:0-9342 GCA_038253135.1 Mycobacteriales bacterium
GTGCGTCTCGACGCGGTAGTCCGCGGGGTGGCTGCACGTCGGGTGTTGCGGTTCGAGGCGATTCATGCTTCTCCTTCATGTGGGTGCACCGGACCGACGGTGCCGGCAGGGATCCGTTGGTAGGTCTCGTACAGCGCCATGATTTGGGCCGCCTGTTCCAGAGTCCCCAAGGTCAACGGGACGTTTCCCGACACCGCGTCACAGAAATGCAGGATCTCGGGAACGTATCCGAGGTAGAAGAGGTTCTTGTTGTAGAGTTGGCCCAGCGAGAATTCTGGCTCCCACATGAGCGGGGCTACCTCGTCGTCGACGACGTAGGAACCTTCGCGTCCGTATACGGACTCGCCGCCCGCGCGATAGTAGGTCACGCGCACACCGTTATCGATGACGATGTTTCCGCCTCGTCCCACGACCTCAACGCGTTCGAGTGGACTATTCGGAGCCACCCCCGCCGCCAGGTGCAGAGCGCCGATGGCGCCGGACGCGAAGCGCAGCGAGGTCACGGTCGCGCCAATGGCCGGCTCCCACTCATAACTCATCCGGGAGATGGGTCCGCCCAAATAGGTCAGGATTGCTGCTGGATGGTAGATGTGATCCAGGAATCCACGCATGCCGGCGCCGTTGTCACGCTCGTCCTCAGCCGGCAGGGATTGTGGGTAGCGAACACTAATCGAGGAGACGGTCCCGAAGTCGCTCGACGTGATGACGGCCTTCACCTTCTGCATGGCGGGCGTGAAGATCTTTTTGAGACCGGTCATGACCGATCGACCCGACTCGCGACTCGTCCGCTCGAGATCCCGGATCTCGAGGCTGGTTGCGGCCGTTGGCTTTTCCATCCACACGTGAGCTCCGGCCCGCAGGCAGTCCATCGCGATGTCGGTGGCCTGGACCCGTCCGTCAGCGTCGTACCCGGTGACGATGAACACCGCCTCGGGCCGCTCGATGCGAAGCATCTCGTGATGATCGGCGTAGGAGTGCGCTGCCCCGAATTGCTTGGCGTACGCGCGGGCGCGGCTGATGTCGGTGTCGCAGACGGCATGCAGGTCGACCGGTGCATACTGCAGGGCCGGGTAGACATTGCGGAAGGAATGATTGCCGGCGCCGACGAACGCGCAACGGATTCTGGTGTCGTATTCGAACTGGAACCGCACGTTGGACATTGACGTGTCTCTCCTTGATCCGGTGGGTTCGGTGCAGGATCTCGGGCCATTTTCGGTCGTCCGGGCTGCGGACGGTGTCCTCGCCACGGTAGTGCCGGGGACGAGAGCGCCCGGCCCACGGCACGACGATGAGGATCTCCGGCGGTCAGGGGCGCCGCTCAGACCCGCATCCGCAGCCGGACGGCCCCAGGGGTGCAGCCGGCGAGACGCCACTGAAACCAGGATGCGTCCGCGGAAACGACCGCGCGACCTGCATCGGGCGCGCCGTCGTACCAATCTGGGATGCTGCCCGCATGAGCAATCGGTACGACGACTTCCTGGCCCTGCACGCGAGAGGCAACCCGCTCCTTTTGCCCAATCCGTGGGACGTCGGCTCGGCCCGACTCTTCGCCTCGCTCGGCTTCGGCGCCCTCGCCACGACCAGCAGCGGCGCGGCGGCAGCGCGCGGACTGGCCGACGGCGAGCTCGGCGCCGACGGGGCGATCGCCCACGTGGGCGAGATCGCGGCGGCGACCGACCTGCCCGTCTCGGCCGACCTCGAGAACGGCTTCGCCGACGATCCGGCCGCGGTCGCCGCCCTGGTCACGCGGGCGGCCGGAGCCGGCGCCGCCGGATGCTCGATCGAGGACTGGGACCCGGTTCGGGAGCGGATCTACGACAGCGACCTCGCCGTCGAGCGGATCGCCGCAGCGGTGGTGGCCGCCCGGAGCTCGCGCATCGTGCTGACCGCGCGGGCGGAGAACCACATCCGCGGCCGCGACGAGCTCGCCGACACGATGCGGCGGCTGACCGCCTTCGCCGCGGCCGGTGCCGACGTCGTCTACGCCCCGGGCATCACCGCGCGCGAGGACATCGCCGCCGTGGTCGCGGCGGTCGAGCGGCCGCTCAACGTCCTCGCGCGGCCGGGCCTACCACCGCTGGCCGAGCTGGCCGAGCTCGGCGTCCGCCGCGTCTCGGTCGGAGGAGCATTCGCGTTCGCCGCCTACGCCGCAGCGGCCGCGGCGGCGACCGAGTTCCGGGACGCCGGCACCTACGGCTTCACCGCCGCAGCGGCCGACGGTGTGGCGGCGATCCAGCGCGCCTTCGACGCGTCCTGACCGACGTGGCCGGCCTCGTAGCAGCGGCTCTCGATGTTGTCCCCCAGCTCGTCGGAAATCTTGAGGTGGGCGAAAGCCTGCTCGGCCGCGAGGTACGGCGTCGCCGCGTCGTGATATCCGAAGGCCACGTACACACCCGCAGGTGCGGGTTGTTTCGCAGTTGCACGCGCGGCGTGAGGATCTCGGAGCTCAGGTTGCTTGACGTCGGGTTCGGTGTCGGACACGGTTCCAGAGATTGGTAGCAGGCTCCGTGGATCCCGCCGGCGCCGCGCTCGTGTCACCTTGCACCCCGCGAAACGCGAGCCATAGAGTCGGGCGATTCGTCCTGCGCAAAGATGGGGCGCACAGATCGCGCGGAATCGACGGTGACCGGCTTGAGACGGGAAGGGCGAGGATGCAGCCACTGACACCCGGCTCGTCGCCGTCAGTCCCGGCCCCGGAGCAGCAGCTGGCGGCGACCGAGCCGGGCAACGGCAGCTCGCCGATCGGGTCCACGCGGGTGGAGCCGGTCCCGCCCGACCAGGTCCGGCCCGAGCCGGTGCCGAGCGTGGCGACGCCACCACCATCTGCGGCCGACGGCGAGGCGCCACCGGCGGATGCGCCCGCGCGGCGTACTCCCGATCCGACCAAGGCCCGCCTGCGCGCGCTGCCCGAGCCGGCCCCCGTCGCCAGTCACGGACCGGCCCGCGTCATCGCCCTGTGCAACCAGAAAGGCGGCGTCGGCAAGACCACGACGACCATCAACCTCGGCGCGTCGCTGGCGGCGTACGGCCGCAAGGTCCTGCTGGTCGACTTCGATCCGCAGGGCGCGCTCTCGGTCGGTCTCGGCATCCCGCCGCACCAGCTCGACCAGACGATCTACAACCTGATCGTCGAGCGCGGCATCGACATCGACGACGTGATCCTGCGGACCGATGTCGAGGGCGTCGATCTGCTGCCCAGCAACATCGACCTGTCGGCGGCCGAGGTGCAGCTCGTCGGCGAGGTCGCCCGAGAACAGGCGCTGGCGCGGGTGCTACGCCCGCTGCTGCCGCGCTATGACTTCATCCTCGTCGACTGCCAGCCCTCGCTCGGCTTGCTGACCGTCAACGCGCTGACCGCCGCGCACGGCGTCATCATCCCGCTGGAGTGCGAGTTCTTCTCGCTGCGCGGGGTCGCGCTGCTCACCGACACGATCGACAAGGTCCGCGACCGGCTCAACCCCGACCTCACCGTCGACGGCATCCTCGCCACCATGTACGACGCCCGCACCGTGCACGCCCGCGAGGTGTTCTCGCGAGTGGTCGAGGCGTTCGGCGACACCGTCTTCCAGACCGTCGTGAGCCGGACCGTGCGGTTTCCCGAGACCACGGTCGCGGGCGAGCCGATCACGACGTGGGCGCCCACCTCTGCCGGCGCGACGGCGTACCGCGATCTCGCCAAGGAAGTCCTGTCACGGCAATGACCGTCCCGCCGCCCGAGACGGCCGGCACCGACGCGGCCGCCGGTGGGACCGGTACGGCGACCCGCGGCGGCTTTGATGTGCACCTCGACAACTTCGAGGGTCCGTTCGACCTGCTGCTGCGGCTGATCGCGAAGCACAAGCTCGACGTCACCGAGGTGGCCCTCTCGCGGGTCACCGACGAGTTCATCGCGCATATCGAGCTCGGGGGCCGCGAGTGGGACCTCGGCCAGGCGACGGAGTTCCTCGTCGTGGCGGCCACCCTGCTCGACCTCAAGGCCGCCCGGCTGCTGCCCGCCGGTGACGTGGACGACGAGGACGACCTCGCCCTGCTCGAGGCCCGCGACCTGCTCTTCGCACGGCTGCTGCAGTACCGCGCGTTCAAGGCGATCGCGGAGATCTTCGGCCGGTGGGAGGCCGACGCGGCAACGCGGTTCCCCCGGGTCGTCACCCTCGAGCCGCGGTACGCCAATGTGCTCCCCGAAGTGCTGCTGGGCATCGGCGCCCAGCAGCTGGCCCGGCTGGCGGCGGAGGCGCTGGCGCCCAAGGCGCCCCCGGCCGTAAGCGTGGACCACCTGCACGCTCCGCGGGTGAGCGTGCGCGAGCAGGCCGACATCCTGCGCCGCCGGCTCGCCTCGGTCGGTCAGGCGACCTTCCGCAGCCTGGTGGCCGACTGCGAGCACACGGCCGAGGTCGTCGGCCGTTTCCTCGGCCTGCTCGAGCTCTATCGGGAGCAGTCGGTCGCCTTCGATCAGCTCGCGCCGCTCGGGGACCTGCACGTGCGCTGGGTCGGCGGGGACGGCGGGATGGACCGCGAGGACCTGCCGGAGATCGACGAGGAGTACGCGTGAGTGAGACCGAGCCGGACGCCGCTTCGGGCGAGGCCGACAGCGGTGAGCTGAGAGATGAGAAGCGGCTGCGCAGCGCGGTCGAGGCCGTGCTCCTCGTCGTGGACGAGCCGGTGTCCGCCGTCGCGCTGGCTGAGGCACTGGCGTGGCCGACGTCGGATGTCGCGCGCGCCCTGGGGGAGCTGCGGGAGGAGTACGACCGGCGCCGGCGCGGGATGGAGCTCCGGGAGGTCGGCGGCGGCTGGCGGTTGTACAGCCGGTCCGATTTTGCGGCGTACGTCGAGCGGTTCGTCCTCGACGGGCAGCGCACCAGGCTGACGCATGCCGCGCTGGAGACGCTGGCGGTCGTCGCCTACCGCCAGCCGGTGACGCGGGCGCGGATCGCCGCAATCCGCGGCGTCGGCGTCGACGGCGTCGTACGCACGCTCCTCACCCGCAACCTGATCGAGGAATCGGGGACCGACCCCGACACCGGCGGCGGCCTGTTCCGGACCACGCCGCTCTTCCTCGAACGGCTGGGCCTCTCGGCGCTCGATGAGCTCCCGGATCTGGCGCCCCTGCTGCCCGAGCACTCCGAGCTCGGTGCCGACCTGGCTCTCGATCCAGACGCGGACCTGTGAGCGACGACCGATCCACGCCCGGCGGCATTCGGCTCTCCAAGCTGCTCGCCGAGGCCGGGCTGGCGTCGCGTCGCGGCGCGGATGCGATGATCGCCGCCGGCCGGGTGCGGGTGGACGGCGAGATCGTGACCCGGCTGGGCACCCGCATCGACCCGGTGGCGGCCCGGGTCGAGCTCGACGGGAAGCGGGTCACGGTCCGCGACGACGTCGCCTACCTGGCGCTCAACAAGCCCCGCGATGTCCTCTCCGCCATGGCCGATGACCGCGGCCGACGTACCGTCGCGGATTTCCTGAAACCCTGGCAGGACAAGGGTTTGCGGCTCTTCCATGTCGGCCGCCTCGACGCCGATACCGAGGGCCTGCTGCTCGTGACCGGCGACGGCGCGCTGGCGCACAAGCTGGCGCACCCGAGCTTCAGCGTCCCCAAGACCTACCTCGCCGAGGTGATCGGCGCGGTCCCGCGCGATCTGGGCCGGCGGCTCCGGGCGGGCATCGCGCTCGAGGACGGACCGGTCGCCGTCGACGGCTTCCGGGTGGTCGAGCGCACCGGCGGTGGGACCCTGGTCGAGGTCGTGCTGCACGAAGGGCGGAACCGGATCGTGCGCCGGATGCTGGACGCGACCGGTCATCCGGTCCGCCGGCTGGTCCGGACTCGTTTCGGGCCGATCCATCTGGGCGGCCAGCGGGCGGGCTCGGTGCGCGAGCTGGATCAGGGCGAGATCGGCTCGCTCTATGCCGCCATCGACAGGGCCGCCATCGACAGGGCCGCCAAGGCCCGGCACCGTCGCGGCACCGACCGATAGGCTGACGGCCTGCCACCGGAGCGCCCAGCGCCAGGTCGGGGAAACCGCAGGAAACGCAGCCTTCGAGAGGAATGACGACGTGCCCGTGCGCGCGGTGCGAGGCGCCACCCAGATCGACGCCGATGAGAAGGACCAGATCCTCTCCGGCACCGCCGAACTCGTCCAGGAGGTCCTGCATCGCAACGAGATCGATCCCGAGGACGTCATCAGCATCATCTTCACCGTCACGACCGATCTCACGGCCGACTTTCCGGCGTACGCCGCCCGGCGGATGGGCCTCACCCAGGTGCCGTTGCTGTGCACGACCGAGATCCCGGTGCCCGGCGCCATGCCCCGGGTGATCCGGATGCTGGCGCACCTGGAGACCCACCGGTCCCGCGCGGAGATCAAGCACGTCTACCTCCGGGGTGCCGCCGCGCTGCGGACCGACCTCCCGCAATGAATCCACGGCGATCGGACCGCGTGCCGCCGAGCGGCGGGTTGGGCAGCATTTCGAGCCCGGATTTCGTGCTGTACCTGCCACTCGGGGATGGGGAGGTGCGGCCGTGACCTTGGCGTCGAACGGCTCGGTCGTCGCCATCGACGGTCCGGCCGGCACCGGGAAGTCCACGGTGGCCCGCGGTGTCGCGCGGGCTCTGGGTGGCCGCTATCTGGACACCGGAGCGATGTACCGGGCGGCCACCTGGGCCGTGCTCGAGTCCAGGACCGACCCGGCGGACGGCGACACCGTGCTGCGGATCGTGGAGAAGGCGAGCGTCGAGCTGTCCACCGACCCCGACCGGGAGCACGTGATGGTTGACGGTCAGGACGTGACCTCGGCGATCCGCACCGAGAAGGTCTCGTCGGCCGTCAGCGCCGTGTCATCGGTCCCCGGGGTGCGGCGCCGGCTGATCGCGCAACAGCGGGCGATCATCGCCGCTGGTGGTTCGATCGTCGTCGAGGGCCGAGACATCGGCGCGGTGGTGGCAGCCGATGCGCCGGTGAAGATCTTCCTGACCGCCGCGCCCGACATCCGGGCCGCCCGCCGGTCGCAGCAGGACCGTGCCGACGTCGCCCGGGTCGCGGAGGCCGTCCGCCGCCGCGACGACCTGGACGCGCGGACCAACCCGTTCACGCCGGCCCCCGGTGCCCTCACCGTCGACACCTCGGAGCTGACGGTCGAGCAGGTCGTCGAGAGCGTGCTGGCAGAGGTACGACGCCCCCGGGAGGAGGCGTGAACCCCTTGCACATCGGGGATTTGTCGCCGGATCAGCGGGCCGCGGGCACCTCGTTCATCCGCCTCTGCGAGGGGATCGGACGGGTCTTGCGGGTCACGATGATGCAACCACGGATCACCGGGCTGGAGCACGTGCCGATCACCGGGGGCGTGCTCTTCGCGGCCAACCACACGCACATCGTCGACGGCCCGATGCTGTTCGCGGTCATCGACCGGCCGGTGTCCTTCTACGTGAAGTCGGAGGCATTCATCGGGCCGCTGGACCCGATCCTGCGCCGGCTCGGGCAGATCCCGGTCAACCGAGGCGTGCCGGAGCGGGCGCCGATCGTCGCCGCGCTGGAGACGCTGTCGGCCGGCGGCGCGGTCGGGGTCTTTCCCGAGGGCAGCCGGGGCTCCGGCGCCGTCGCGAGCGTCCAGCGCGGCATCGCCTACCTGGCCGTGCGGTCCGGCGTTCCCGTCGTACCGGTGGCATGCGTCGGCAGCGCGAAGATCCTGACCCCGCACCTGCCATGGCGGCGCCCACCGGTGTCGATCAGCTTCGGCCGTCCGGTCCAGATCGAGCCGGGTGCGCGCGCGTCCCGTCCGGCGATCTCGGCCGCGGCCGAGCAAATCCGAGCCGCGATGGCCGAATTGCTGTCAGAGAGTCAGGTGGACGGCAATGAGCGATGACGTGAGCGCACCGCAGCACCGGCAGGCGGGCGACATCGCACCACCGGTGCTCGCCGTCGTCGGGCGGCCCAACGTGGGCAAGTCGACTCTCGTCAACCGGATCCTGGGCCGTCGCCAGGCCGTCGTCGAGGACGTCCCCGGCGTGACCCGCGATCGGGTGGCCTACGACGCGAACTGGAACGGCCGCGCCTTCACCGTCGTCGACACGGGCGGCTGGGAGCCCGACGCGCGCGGTCTGGCCGCGCGGATCGCCGCCCAGGCCGAACGCGCCGCGGCCGCCGCCGACGCCGTACTTCTCGTGGTCGACGCGTCCGTCGGCGCGACCGCGACCGATGAGACCGTTGCCCGCGTCCTGCGCCGCGGCGGCCTGCCGGTCGTGCTCGCCGCCAACAAGGTGGACGACACGCGCGGCGAGGCGGACGTCGCCGGTCTGTGGTCGCTGGGACTCGGCGAGCCCTACGCGGTGAGTGCGCTGCACGGGCGGGGCTCCGGCGATCTGCTCGACGCCGTCCTCGAGGCGCTGCCCGCGACCCCGCCGGATCGCGACGTCGAGGATGGCCCGCGCCGGGTCGCGCTCGTCGGAAAGCCCAACGTCGGCAAGTCGAGCCTGCTCAACTGCATGACCGGCGAGGAACGGTCCGTCGTCGACTCCGTCGCGGGCACGACCGTCGACCCGGTCGACAGCCTCGTCACGCTCGACGGCGAGATCTGGCAATTCGTCGACACGGCCGGGTTGCGGCGCCGGGTCCGCGACGCGAGCGGCACGGAGTACTACGCCAGCCTGCGGACCTCGTCGGCGATCGACGCCGCCGAGGTCGCGATCGTGCTGCTCGACGCGTCCGAGCCGATCTCCGAGCAGGATCAGCGCGTCCTCAACGCGGTCGCCGATGCCGGGCGGGCCGTCGTGATCGCCTTCAACAAGTGGGACCTCGTCGACGAGGACCGTCGTTACCGCCTCGACCGCGAGATCGACCGCGACCTGCGACGGATGCCGTGGGCCCGGCGGATCAACGTGTCAGCGCTGACGGGACGGTCGGTGGCACGGCTGGCTCCGGCGCTGCGGGAGGCGCTGGCGTCGTGGGAGCAGCGGGTGCCGACCGCCCGGCTCAACGCCTTCCTCGGCGACGTCGTCGCCTCGACACCGCCGCCCTCGCGCAGCGGCCGCGTCCCGCGGGTGCTGTTCGCGACGCAGCCGGGGGTTGCCCCGCCGCGATTCGTCCTCTTCACGACCGGCCCGCTCGAGCCGACGTACCAGCGCTTCATCGAGCGGCGGTTGCGGGAGGAGTTCGGCTTCGCCGGTACGCCGGTGGACCTTTCGGTCAGGGTCAAGGAACGCCGCGACGGCAGGGCCCGCGGGACGCGCTGAGACCCCGCGCCGATGCGGTAAAGTCATCAGCCGGGCGCTGGCCCGACGGGACGTGGCGCAGTTTGGTAGCGCACCTGACTGGGGGTCAGGGGGTCGCAGGTTCAAATCCTGTCGTCCCGACA
>JBBSHJ010000113.1:0-9315 GCA_038253135.1 Mycobacteriales bacterium
AAGCAGGCCGAGCCCGACCCGCGCTCCGGTCACGGCCTGCACGAGAGCCCTCCCGCCTGAGCACCCAGCGCCCCCGCTCCCGCCCGTAACTCCGTGCCGCGATCGCCGCGCCCTCGTCCTTCGCTCGTCCTCCGGTTGATTCGCCACTTCTCGCTGCCGTCCTCGGCGTATCGCCAGCCAATGGTGACCCAATCAAGGGTGCGGGCCGACGGATCAGGCGGGCGGACGAGCGGGGCCGTCACGTTCGGGAGGCGAGCAACTCGGCGATCTGCACCGCATTGAGGGCCGCGCCCTTGCGCAGGTTGTCGCTGGAGATGAAGAGCACCACGCCGCGCCCGTCGGGAACGCCGGGATCGGCGCGCAGCCGGCCGACGTAGCTCGGGTCGGTGCCGGCCGCCTTGAGCGGTGTCGGTACGTCGTCCAGCGCGACTCCGGGCGCCGTGGCCAGCAGGGATCGCGCCTGCGCGACCGACAGCGGCCGGTCGAATTCGGCGTTGATCGACAGCGAATGACCGGTGAAGACCGGCACCCGGACGCACGTGCCCGAAACGAGCAGCTCCGGGATGCCGAGGATCTTGCGGCTCTCATTGCGGAGCTTGCGCTCCTCGCCGGTCTCGAACGATCCGTCGTCGACGAGCTCCCCGGCAAAGGGCACCACGTTGAAGGCGATCGGGGCGACGTACAGTTGCGGCTCCGGAAAGGCGACCGCGGCGCCATCGTGGGTGAGCTCGGCCGCCCGGCCGCCGACCTGCTGCACCTGCTTGTCGAGCTCGTCGACGCCGGACAGCCCGCTGCCTGACACCGCTTGGTAGGTGCTGATGACGAGCCGGCGCAGGCCGTACGCCGCGTGCAGCGGGGCGAGCACCGGCATGGCCGCCATGGTGGTGCAGTTGGGGTTGGCGATGATTCCCTTGCGCGCGGCGGCCAGCGCACCGGGGTTGACCTCGCTGACGATCAGCGGGACGTCGGGATCCATCCGCCAGGCCGACGAATTGTCGATCACGGTGGCACCGGCTGCGGCGAATCGCGGCGCCTGCACCTTCGAGGTGGACGCCCCGGCCGAGAACAGCGCAACGTCCAGCCCGGACGGGTCGGCGGTGGCGGCGTCCTCTACGACCACGGCTCCGTCCCGCCACGGCAGCGTCGTACCGGCTGACCGGGACGACGCGAAATAGCGGATGGATTCCACCGGGAAATCGCGCTCGGCGAGCAGCCGGCGCATGACCCCGCCGACCTGACCGGTCGCGCCGACAACGCCGACGGCGAGCCCCATTTTCACTGCGCTCATCGCGCGCGGGCTCATCGCGCGCGGGCTCATCGCCCGGTCCCGGCGTAGACGGTCGCCTCGACGTCGCCGCCGAGGTCGAAGGCGTCGTGCAGCGCGCGCACGGCCTCGTCGAGGTCGACGTCGCGGACGATGACCGATATCCGGATCTCCGAGGTCGAGATCAACTCGACGTTGATATTGGCATCGGCCAGCGCGCCGAAGAAGGTCGCCGACACGCCCGGATGCGATTTCATCCCGGCGCCGATGAGCGAGACCTTGCCGATGTGCTCGTCATAGACGAGCGCCTCGAAACCGACCTCCTCCTCGGATCGGTGCAGCGCTTCCATGGCCGTCTTGCCGTCGCTCGCCGGGAGGGTGAAGGAGATGTCGGTGCGTCCGGACCCCGCCCGGGAGACGTTCTGCACGATCATGTCGATGTTGATCTCCGCGGCGGCAAGCGTGCGGAAGATCGTGGCGGCCTCGCCGGGCTTGTCCGGTACGCCGACCACGGTCACCTTGGCCTCGCTGCGGTCGTGCGCGACTCCGGCAATGATCGCTTGTTCCACGGTGAGATCCTCCATCGAGCCGGACACGATGGTGCCCGGGAGTTGCGAGAACGACGACCGGACGTGCACCTTGACGCCGTACCTGCGGCCGTATTCGACCGCCCGCAGGTTGAGCACCTTGGCGCCACACGCGGCCAGCTCGAGCATCTCCTCATAGGTGACCCGCTCGAGCCGCCTCGCCAGGGGCACGATCCGCGGATCGGCGGTGTAGACCCCGTCGACATCGGTATAGATCTCGACGACGTCGGCGGAGAGGGCCGCGCCGAGCGCAACCGCGGTGGTGTCGGACGCGCCGCGGCCGAGCGTCGTCACGTCCTTGGTGTCCTGGGAGACGCCTTGGAATCCCGCCACGATCGCGATCGCGCCGTCATCGAGGGCCTGCTGGATGCGCCCGGGTGTGATGTCGATGATGCGGGCCTTGCCGTGGGAGGAATCGGTGATGACCCCGGCCTGCGAGCCGGTGAACGACCGGGCATCGTGACCGAGCGTGGAGATGGCCATCGCCAGCAGCGCCATCGAGATCCGCTCGCCGGCCGTCAGCAGCATGTCCATCTCGCGACCCGGCGGCAGCGGCGAGACCTGCTGCGCGAGGTCGCGCAGCTCGTCCGTCGTGTCACCCATGGCCGACACGACGACCGTTACCTCGTTGCCCTGACGCTGGGTGGCAACGATGCGTTCGGCGACCCGCTTGATCCGCTCCGGGCTCTCGACCGATGAGCCGCCATATTTCTGGACGACGAGACCCACCGGCCTCCTCCTTCGCATCCGACGACTCCGCTTCCCGAGCTTACCGGCGCCGAAGCGGTGGCACCGGCGCGGCGGCGTCTGGCGCTCAGGGACCGCCCGCGTCGTCCACGGCGACAGCGGTGCGGTCGGCGCTCTCGTGCGGCGGGTGCTTGCCGGGCCGGGGTACGACGTGCAGCACCTTGGCCTGGCCGACGACGATCGAGCCGACGACGACGGCGGCCGCCCCGAGGAACTCGCCGACCAGCGCTCCGGTTGAGTGCCCGACCGACACGCCGAGGACGCTGACGCCGATGAGCAGGCCGCTGACCGGTTCGGCCACGGCGAGGCTCGGTAACGAGACCGGCAGCGCGGCCGCGCTGAAGGCAACCTGTCCCATGCCGAGCGCCACCGCGGCCGCAATGACGACACCGTAGATCTGCCAGTGCGTGAGGACCACGAGCGCACCGGCGCTCGCCTCGTCGGTGTCCCGGAAGGCTGCGGTGCTGAAGGCGTCGCACAGGCCGAAGGTGATCGCCGATGCGGTCGCGAAGCTCGCCGCGCGCACCGATCCCGGCCGGGCGATCCCGGCGGCGCAGAGCACGACGTCGACCGCGCCGACGACGACGATCACCAGGAACCAGCGCGGGATCGAGCCCGCCGTCGTGGCATCCGACGGGCCCGCGACGGCGAGGAAGGTGGCCAGCCCGGCGCACACCGCGACCGCGCCGAGCCAATGATGCCGGCGTACCGAGTGGTTTGAGAGCCGGTCGGCCAGGAACAGCGCGAAGACGAGGTCAAGGACGAGCACGGCTTCCACCACCGCGAGGTTGCCGCCGGCGAGGGCGACCTGCTGCGCGGCCGAGCCGACGATCAGCGAGCCCAGCCCGAGCAGCCACAGCGGGCGGCGCACCAGCGCCTCCAGCAGCGCGACCGGGTGCAGCTGCAACGCCGGTGACGCCTTGGCCGCCTCGCGCTGCTGCAGCACCCAGTTGGTGCCGAAACAGATCGCCGCAACCACTGCGAGGACGTAGGTCAGCACATCCGCGCCCACATCCCACATGATGTGATCGTCGCACGACCGAACCACGCTCGATAAGGGATCCGAATCGACTGCGGACGGGCCGGTGCTCTAGTCTGGACGGTGATGGCGCGGCACCAGGCGTACGGCCTGCTCCTTAGCTGCCGCGGCGGGGCCCTGTAACGACAGGCCGGCTCCCTCGCCGCGGGTGGCCAGCGTGCGCCGGTCGCGCCCTCATCGCGATCCCAGGAGCCCTCCATGGCTACGACCTCGAACCAATCCCATCCGCACCGTTCCATTGCGAACCGTTCCCCTCAGGGCCATCCCGATTCGGACCGGCCCGATCAGAGCCGACGCCGCACGGCCCAGCGGGCCACGGCGATGCCGCGGCACAAGTACGCGGCGTTCGCCCCGGTCGACCTGCCCGACCGCGGGTGGCCCGGCAACCGCATCACCGCCGCCCCGCGCTGGCTGTCCACCGATCTGCGCGACGGCAACCAGGCGCTCATCGATCCGATGACCCCCCAGCGCAAGTCGCGCATGTTCGATCTGCTGATCAGGATGGGTTACAAGGAGATCGAGGTCGGCTTCCCGGCGGCCAGCCAGACCGATTTCGATTTCATCCGCCAGCTCATCGAGCGGGACCGCGTGCCCGAGGACGTGACGATCTCCGTCCTGACCCAAGCCCGCGAGGATCTCATCGAGCGGACCGTGCAGAGCCTGGTCTGTGCGCATCGGGCCACGGTGCACCTGTACGCCGCGGCGGCGCCGGTCTTCCGCCAGGTGGTCTTCGGTTTCCCGGGTGACGGCCGGGCCGAGGCCACCTCGATCGCGGTCGAGGGCACCCGCGCCGTGCTGAAGCACGCGGAGAATTACCTCGATGACACGATCTTCGGTTACGAATATTCCCCCGAGATCTTCATGGACACCGAGCTCGATTTCTCGCTCGCACTGTCCAAGGCGGTGATGGACATCTGGCAGCCCGGCCCGGACCGCGAGATCGTGCTGAATTTCCCGTGCACGGTCGAGCGGTCGACACCGAACATCTACGCCGATCAGATCGAATGGATGAGCCGCAATCTGTCGCGGCGCGAGCACGTCGCGCTGTCCGTGCACACGCACAACGACCGGGGCACGGCGGTCGCCGATGCTGAGCTCGCGGTGCTGGCCGGCGCCGACCGCATCGAGGGGTGTCTCTTCGGCAACGGCGAGCGGACCGGCAACGTCGATCTGGTCACCCTGGGACTTAATCTTTACACCCAAGGCATCGACCCGGAAATCGACTTTAGCGACATCGACGAGATCCGTCGTACCGTTGAATATTGCAACCAGATCGGCATTCACGAGCGCCATCCCTACGCCGGCGATCTGGTCTACACCGCGTTCTCTGGATCGCATCAGGACGCGATCAACAAGGGATTCGCCGCGCTCCGGCGCGACGCGGATTCGGCCGGCAGGTCGATCGACGAGATGCCCTGGCAAATTCCCTACCTGCCGGTCGACCCGCACGACGTCGGTCGCAGCTATGAAGCGGTAATCCGCGTCAATTCGCAGTCCGGCAAGGGCGGCGTCGCCTACATCATGAAATCGGAGCACTCCCTCGAGCTGCCACGCCGGCTGCAGATCGAATTCAGCCAGGTCATCCAGGGCGTGACCGACTCGGAGGGTGGCGAGGTCGCGCCCGAGCAGATGTGGGAGATCTTCGAGAACGAATATCTCAGCACCACGTCTCCGCTGCAGCTGCTCGCACACCACCGCTCGACCGGCGACGCCGAGCAGGAATCGCTCACGGTCGAGGTGTCGTGGGACGGCGTACGCCGTGAGCTCACCGGCACCGGCAACGGCCCGATCGCGGCCTTCGTCTCGGCGCTGACCGGTATCGGCGTCGAGATCACCGTGCTCGACTACACCGAGCACGCACTCTCCTCGGGCGGCGACGCGCGAGCGGCGGCGTACGTCGAGGTAGTCGTCAATGGCGAGACCCGCTGGGGAGTGGGCATCGACGCGAACATCGTCACGGCTTCCCTCAAGGCGTTAGTCAGCGCGGTCAACCGGGCCCACGGATAAGCAACCACGGGAAACCGCGCTGCCAGCGGAATCGTCAGCGCGGTCAACCGGGCCCACGGATAAGCTGCTCGACTATCGATGACCGCATTCTGGGGGACCCACTAGACGTCGATCAGTCTGCGGCCCTCGAACGCACGGCCCAGAGTGACCTCGTCGGCGTACTCCAGATCGCCACCGACGGGCAGCCCGCTGGCCAGCCGGGTCACCTTGAGCTCCATCGGCTTCACCAGCCGGGCCAGGTAGCTGGCCGTTGCCTCGCCCTCTAGATTGGGATCGGTGGCGAGGATCAGCTCGGTGATTTCGCCGTTGGCGAGCCGCGTCATCAGCTCGCGGACCCGCAGGTCGTCGGGACCGATTCCGTCGATCGGGCTGATCGCGCCGCCGAGAACGTGATAGCGGCCGCGGAACTCCCGGGTCCGCTCGATCGCAATAACGTCCTTGGGTTCTTCCACCACGCAGATCACGGCGGCGTCGCGGCGGGGGTCGCGGCAGATCCGGCATTCCTCGGCCTCGGAGACGTTGCCGCAGATCGAGCAGAATTTCACCTCGTCCTTGACCCGGGACAGCACCGAAGCGAGCCGGGTGACGTCGGCCCGATCCGCGGCCAGCAGGTGAAAGGCGATCCGCTGGGCGCTCTTGGGACCGACGCCCGGCAGCCGGCCGAGCTCATCGATCAGGTCCTGTACCGCGCCCTCATACATCTGCCGCAGCCGCTCTAGAACGACAGTCCGGGTATGTTGAGGCCGCCCGCGACCGGGCCGATCTTGGACGCAGCCAGCTCACCGACCTGCCGGTTGGCATCGCGTACGGCGGCGACGATGAGATCCTGCAGCGTCTCGATGTCGTCCGGGTCGATGACCTTCGGGTCGATCGTGACCGCCTTGAGCTCGCCGGCTCCGCTCATCGTGGCCGTGACCAGGTCCCCACCGGCGCTTCCGGTGACGTCAACCTCGGCCATCTGCTGCTGGGCATCGGCCATCTGCTGTTGCATCTGTTGCGCCTTGGCGAGCAGCTGCTGCATGTCGAATCCGCCGGCTTCGGTCACGGTGCTCCCTGTGGCTGTGGCCGCGTCCCTGACCTGCGACGCGGGTGTCCAGCCCAGCGTAACGACCGTGCAATGCGACGCTGTGCAGGTGCGAGGTGGACCGGAGTGCCGCAACGGCTCGCGTGGGGCGGCGCCCCCGCGACGGCGGCGTGCAGCGATCGCGTGCGCCGCGATCGCGGCGGCGCTGCTCGCGGGCTGCTCGACCACGGCCACCCGGGCGGCCCGCGATGGTGCGGCCGGCAAGGCCGTGACGCCGGTGGCCACGCCGGTGCGCACGACGCCGTCCGCTGCGCGCCGTACCGGCGCCACGCCCGTGCGCATGCGCACCAGGGCGGCTGCGCCGAGCGGTACGCCGGCACGGACGACCGGCCGCGCGGCTCGGCCGACGAAGGCCAGCCGGCCAGCGCGGACCCGGCCGGCGCGGACCCGGCCCGCGCGGACCCGGCCGGCGCGGACCCGGCCCGCGCGATCCCGACCACGCGCTCCGCGCACCACGAGCGCCCGGCACGACGTACCGAAGGCCCCGGCCACCACCAGGGCAAGCACCAGGGCGACCAGTTCGGCGACGACTGGCGCATCACCATCGCCTTCGCCCGCCCTGTCCGGCCCGGTGGTCGTGCTCGATCCCGGCCACAACGGGCGCAACGCGGACAACCTCTCGACGATCAACGCGCTCGTCCCGGCGGGCGACGGCAAGATGAAACCCTGCAATTCAACCGGCACACAGGCCAACGACGGCTATCCCGAGCATGAATTCAACTGGTCGGTCGCCGAGCGCGTCCGCGCGATCCTGGAACACAGCGGCGTCCACGTCATCATGACCCGCTCAGACGATGACGGCATCGGGCCGTGCGTCAACCGGCGGGCCGAGATCGGCAATGCGGTCCACGCGGCCGCCGTGGTGTCGATCCACGGTGACGGTGGCGTGAGCGGTCATGGCTTCCACGTCATCCGCAGCCGCGACCAGGTCGGTGGAGCCGCCGTCGCCTCGGACGGGCGACGGCTGGCCGAGGTCGTGCACACGGCGATGCTCGCCGAATCGGGGATGACAACGGCCACCTACATCAACGGCGGCACCGGATATGACCTGCGCACTGATCTGGCCGGCCTCAATCTGTCCACTCGGCCGTCGATCCTCGTCGAGTGTGGCAACATGCGCGACGCCGGCGACGCGGCGGAAATGGAATCCTCGGCCGGCCGGTCGCGGATCGCCGGCGCGATCGCGCGCGGGACCCTGACTTATCTCGGCCGCTGAGGCGAGCGGACGTCGTACGGCGTTAAATCGTCGGGCCGGCCTTGCCCTCGACGTGGGCCACGTAACGCTCTGCCGACCGCTGCACCGACGCGAACGCATCGGACACGACGTGCCGGTCGAAGGCATCGCGCAGCCGCTCGTAGCGGTAGCCGGACAGCATCCTGGCCATACGGCGTACCGAATCGGCGTCGAGGGGGATCTGGTTGGGGTAGCTGTACATGAATGTCACCCAGGAGCGATCCGCCACCACCGACACGATGTCGCCACTGAAGAGCACGCCGGCACGGTCGGCTTCCGCGACTCCGGATTTGTCCCAGTGCAGCACGGTGCCGCCGGGGAAATGCCCACCGATCCGCACCAGCGTCATTCCGGCGCCGACCTCGAGAGTGTCGCCCGACCAGAATCTCACCGCGTCATCGGGGCGCTGCACCCACTCGCGGTCCGACTCGTGGAGGTGCACTGGTACGCCGCCGAGCAGCCGGCTCCATTCCACCAGCGTGGTGTAGTAGTGCGGGTGCGATATCCCGATGCCCGTCACGCCGCCGCGGCGCTGGATCTCGGCAATCGTGGTCTCGTCCACGTAGGCGACAAGGTCCCACAGGTAGTTCCCCGCCGGCGTCTCGATGAGGTAGGCCTGTTGGCCGATTCCGAGCTGCGGCTCCGTCGCGATCGCTGTGACGCCCGGCTCGATCGGCACGAACTTGTTGTGATGGTTTCCGCGCAGCTGCTCCAGCGTCGTCCATTGCTGGCCGCGCTCGAAGTGCACGTACTGGCGGTCGTCCAGGCAGCACGGACAACCGTCGGGCAGCGTCGCCGACGGCGGGTACTGCATGCCGCACGTGACGCAGATGAACGGTTGCTCTCGAACCTCGTCGGACACGACGATCTCCTCCCGCTCGGGCCCACCTTCCGTCACCATAGACAGGTCCGCGTCCACGGTTTCGGCACCCAGGCTGTCCTCACGCCTCGAGCGGATTGCAGGTTTCCGACCCGACCAGCGTCTTATATGGATGCGGGGCAAGGACGGCAGCGGGCGAGACGCGGAGCCCGACGGCGCGGGAGGACGGCATGCGTGAACAGCGTGGCCCGCCGAACGACTACGCGGATTTCGTCGCCACGGCGTACCCGTCGTTGCTTCGCTACGGCTACCTGCTGACCGGCGATCTCGAGGCGGCGCGGGAGCTGACCCAGACCGCACTTGCCCGCGTGTGGCCGCGGTGGGACTCGCTGCGCGATGCGGCCGCGGCCGGCGCGTACGTGCGCAAGACCATGGCGACCAGCCTGGTCTCGTCGGTACGCCGGCATCGGGTGCGGCAGGTGCCGCTCGATGCGGTGACGGAGCCGGCTGTGTCGGATCCGGCCGAGGCACTG
>JBBSHJ010000114.1:0-9308 GCA_038253135.1 Mycobacteriales bacterium
GCCCGCCATCGCGTGGATGCCACCGTACGTCGCGCAGGTACCGACCGCGACGACCGCGGTTGCCTTGGGCGCCAACCGATCCAGCCACTCGCTGGTGGTCACCGGCTGGCCGGTGGCGGGGTCGTTGCCAAAGCCGCACCAGTAACCCTCGGACTTGATCTCCTCGTTGGGGATCGAGCCCTCGCTGGCGGCACGGGCTATCCAGTGTGGTCGGCTCGGTCTAGCGTTTGGATGCACAGACCTCGCGAGGCGCCGATGGCGACAGGCCGGACCAGTGACGGCACTCCGGACCCGACGGGCACCACGTCCGGCAGCGCCGGACGTGGTGCGGCCGTCGTCGTGTCACCGGTTGTCGTCACGACCCAGAGCTTCCCGGCCAGGCCCTCCGCGCTGCCCGAGGCCCAGGACCTGGTGCGCGGTGCGCTCGCGGGTTCCAGCTTCGCCACCGAAGAACTCCGTGCCGTATTCGAAGCGATCAACACCGCGATGCTGCAGGCGGCGGGTGCGCCGGTCGGGACCTTCCAGGTCGCGATCCGGATCTTCCCCGATGACGTCGAGATCGAGGTGCTCGCCGCGTCGGACGGCGCCACGCGCGGCGCCGTACCGACGGTGAACGCGACCTTCGCCGACTGGCTGGCCGAGGTGCTGCGACGGCAGGGACTCTCACAGGAGACCGCCGCCCGGCAGCTGGGCGTCTCGGTGCGCACGGTCAGCCGCTGGGTGCGCGGGCAGACCGAGCCGCGGATGCGGCAGATGCGGCGGATCAGTGATGTCTTCGGCCCGGTGACGCCCCCGAGTTGACTTGGGGCGGTCCGTCAGCCGGCGGTGCGCGCGGATGCCGGCTGGGTGCAAGCGACGCGGGCAACGAGCCAGTCGCACCAGGCCGGGACGCCGAGCCCGGTGCGGGCGCTGGTCTCGATGGTGGCGACACCGGGATTGACGGTGCGCAGGTTGCGCCGGAACTCGCCGAGGTCGAAATCGAGATGAGGCAGCAGGTCCATCTTGTTGATTAGAACGAGATCGGCGGAACGGAACATCACGGGATACTTGAGCGGCTTCTCCTCGCCCTCGGTGATCGAATAGATCATCACCCGGGCGTGCTCGCCGACGTCGAATTCGGCCGGGCAGACGAGGTTTCCGACGTTCTCGATCATGACCAGGTCGAGGTCGGCCAGGGGCAGCCGCAGCAACGCCGAGCGCACCATCGGTGCGTCGAGGTGGCACTCGCCGCCGAAACCGTTGCCGGTGTTGATCAGCTCGACAATCGCGCCGAGCCCGGTGAGGCGGTCGGCGTCGAGGCTGGTCTCGATATCGCCCTCGATGACGCCGACCCGCACCGAGCGGGCCAGCCGGTCGAGGGCGTCCCGCAGCAGCGCGGTCTTGCCCGCGCCGGGTGAGGACATCAGGTTGACTGCGGTCACGCCGTGCGTGCCGAAATCGGCGCGGTTGGCCGCTGCGAGGTGGTCGTTCTCATCGAAGATGCGCTCGAGCACCTCGATCCGCTCGGGCCCGGTCTGGTAGCCAGAATGGTCGCCCAGCTCGGAAGGCTCGCGGTCGGAATGCTCGTGGTCGGAATGCTCGTGGTCGGAATGTTCGTGGTCGGAATGCTCGTGCTCGTGCACCGTGCCGTCCTCGTGCCGGTGAAAGCGGCCCATCCGAGTTACACCTCCGCCAGGTCGAGCGACGTGACCAGGAATTCCTCGCCCGCGACGACCGCCACGTCGGCGCCGTCACAGGCCGGGCACAGCAGGATCGGGAAATCACCGATCTCCTGCGTCGTGCCGCAGGAATGGCACCGGATCCGAGCCCGGACGTTCTCGACGTCGAGCGCGGAGCCGTCCAGCTCGGTGCCGGTGCTCACCATCGACCAACAATAGGTGAGCGTGTCGGGCACGACCTGCCGCAGTTGGCCGATGCGCAGATGGATCGTCTCAACCGGCCGGCCGCCGGCGTGCCGGGTGACGATATGCGCGATCGACCCGCAGATGGAGAGCTCGTGCATCGGCGTACCCCGCTCACCCGGCATCCTCGAGTGGTGTCGAGACTTCGGAACGTACTCCGTGCCGCTGCGGTCCGTCGATAACCCAATGCGGTCGACGAGGGCGCATCGCCGGTGCCGATCGGGCGGACGCCGGGTTCGGCGCCGAACCTTCGGACCGGAATCTCAGAGCCGGCAGGCGTGGATGTCGGTCACGAGGATCGCGCGGGCGCCGAGGTCATAGAGCTCGCCCATGATGCGGTTGGTCGACCCGCGCGGGACCATCGCCCGCACCGCGACCCAGCTCGGGTCGGCCAGCGGGCTGATGGTCGGTGACTCCAGCCCCGGCGTCACCGCGCCGGCCGCATCGGCCAGCGCGACCGGTACGTCGTAGTCCATCAGCACGTAGCGCCGGGCCACGAGCACGCCCTGCAGGCGGCGCAGGAGCACGTCGACCGCGGTGGCCGCCGGGGCATCGGCCGCGCGCAGGTGGTCCGCGACGACCCGCTGGTACGACGTCGCGATGCGCCGGCCGGCCAGATGAGCAACGTCAGAGATCTCACCGGGCTCGGCCGCGAACCGGAAGGTCGAGCGCCCGAAGCCCAGTGCCAGCGTCTCGTCGGCCTCCACCCCGCTGGGTGCGCGAGTCGCCGGGACGGGCCGCCGACTTTTCGGCGAGCTCGGCAAAGAGCGTGTCGAAGGACTTCACGGCGAGCAAGCGTACGGCGTACCGATGTCGGTTCACGGCGCCGGTACGCCGCGCGCTCGGCCGCTCGCGGGCGCCCGCACCGGCTCGGGGACGACGCGCCACGATCGGACCGCTGCCCGCCGCCTTGAGTCTCTCTCATCGCTTTTTCGCTGCTCCACGAGACCGAGCAGTGGCATAGCGGGCGAAAGCCAACCTGCGCCGGCGGATCGGCGCCCGGCCGGCGCACCCGTGGTTTGACCGGCGCAGTCGTGGTTGCTCAGACCAGCCCGCGTGCGGCCGCGAGCCGCACGATGTCGCCGGTCTGCTCGTCGTACGACGACAGCCACGCCGCCGCGACCTCGGCCGGCAGCACCCGCACCTCGACCACGTTCTCCCCGCCCGGCGGGTTGGTCGGAACGCCGTCGATGCGCACGTCGGCGACCGCGTAGAGCCAGTACGAGACGGGGTGCGGCAGGTGCGGACGGTACGGGCCCGCGCCCGGCAGCTCGCCGCGGAAGGCTCCCACGTGCCGCCAGCCACCGAGCAGGGTCGCGCCGGCCTCCTCGACCAGCTCGCGGCGCGCCGTCTCGATGATCGGCTCGTCCGGCTCCCGGGTGCCGCCCGGCAGGAATCTCCACCCGAGGTCGTTGCGGCACACCACCACGCGAGCGCCACACCGGGCCACGATATGCACGTTGCCGACGAGCGCGTCCGGCGGCTCGGCCGGGCCGAACTGTGCGGTGATCCCGCCCCAGTTCCATTGCGACCGAGCGAACAGCACCGGAAAGCGCTCGGCCCATCCATGCTCGTGAGCCGGCTTTCCATAGCCGAGATCAGGGTGCCTACCAGGCGATTCCATCAGAAGCGGTCCACCGGATGGTACGTGCTCCAGACCGAGCGAAGGACGTCGCACACCTCACCGATCGTCGCCTCGGCCGCGAGCGCCGACCTGATCGGGTAGAGCACGTTGTCGGTGCCGGTGGCCGCGGTGCGCACGTCCTGCAGCGAGGCCTGGACCGCACCGGCGTCCCGCCGGGCCCGCACCGCGGCCAGCCGCTCGCGCTGCGCCGCCTCGATCGCCGGGTCGCCGCGCAGCGGTTGGTAGGGCTCCTCGTCATCGGTCCGGTAGCGGTTGACACCGACCACGACCCGGCTGCCGTCCTCGATGCCGCGGGCGACGTCGTACGCCGACCGCTCGATCTGCGCCTTCTGGAAGCCGGCCTCGATCGCGGCGACCGCGCCGCCGTGGTCCTCGACCCGCCCCATCAGATCGCGGGCGGCCGCCTCGACCTCGTCGGTCATGGCCTCGACGGCATAGGACCCGGCGAACGGATCGACCGTCGCCGTGATGTCGGTCTCGTTGGCGATCACCTGCTGGGTCCGCAATGCCAGCCGGGCGGCCTTCGGGGTGGGTAGGGCGATGGCCTCGTCGTAGCCGTTGGTGTGCAGCGACTGGGCCCCGCCGAAGACCGCGCCGAGCGCCTGCAGCGCCACCCGCACCAGGTTGACCTCGGGCTGCTGCGCGGTGAGCTGGACGCCGGCGGTCTGGGTGTGGAACCGCAGCATCTGCGCCCTCGGGTCGGTCGCGCCGAACTCGTCCCGCATCACCTGCGCCCAGATCCGGCGCGCCGCCCGGAACTTGGCGACCTCCTCGAGCAGCGTCGTGCGGGCGACGAAGAAGAAGGAGAGCCGCCGGCCGAAGTCGTCGACCTGCAATCCCGCGTCAAGGGCCGCCTGCACGTAGGCGATCGCGTCGGCGAGGGTGAAGGCGACCTCCTCGGCGGGCGTCGCGCCCGCCTCGGCCATGTGATAGCCCGAGATCGAGATGGTGTTCCACCGGGGCAGCTCGGCGGCGCAGTAGGCGAAGGTGTCGGTGACCAGCCGCAGCGACGGCGCCGGCGGATAGATGTAGGTGCCGCGCGCGATGTACTCCTTGAGCACGTCGTTCTGGATCGTGCCGCGCAGCTCGGCGGGATCGGCGCCCTGCTCCTCGGCGATGAGCTGGTAGAGCAGCAATACCAGCGCGGCCGGCGCGTTGATCGTCATCGAGGTCGACACGTCGGCCTGCGGGATGCCGGCGAAAAGCTCCCGCATGTCGGCCAGCGAGTCGATCGCCACCCCGACCTTGCCGACCTCGCCCGCCGCGAGCGGGTGATCGCTGTCCAGACCCATCTGGGTGGGCAGGTCGAAGGCCACCGACAGGCCCGTCGTACCGGCCGCCAACAGTTGCCGATATCGCTCGTTGGATTCGCGGGCTGAGCCGAAACCGGCATACTGGCGCATCGTCCACGCACGTCCGGTGTACATGCTCGGGTAGATGCCGCGCGTGAACGGATATTGTCCCGGACGCCCGATATGGGCGGACTGCGACCCGTCACCGGACGGTGCGCGTGGTACGTCGCCCGACGGGTCGCCGGGGGGATAGACCGGTTTGATGTCGAACCCGGACTCGGCCCTGCGCGCCATGGGAGGAATGCTAGACGGAACGGCAACGGGGCCGGTGGCGAGCGAAAGCCGGTGGCGAGCGCCGAACCGTGGTGCCGGGACCTTGTGGGAGCAGGGTCGGGTGCGGGCAGGGTCGGGTGCGGGCAGGGTCGGGTGGAGGCAGGGTCGGGTGGGGGCAGGAGGAGTTACCGGATGACCGACGAGCACGGCGACGCGGGGCGAGAGCACCGGCGCCCGTCCGCGGCGGCCGACGAGTCCACGGGTGCACCGGCACCCGGCTCCCAGCCGGCGGCTTCCCCGCCCGGCGATCCAGCGGAGGTTTCGCGGCCGCGCCGGACGCCGCCGATGAGCACGTCGACCGGTGCCGGCGGGCGGGTCGTCTCCGGCCGGTACGAGCTGATCCGCCCGATCGGGCGCGGCGCGATGGGCGTGGTGTGGGAGGCCCGCGACGTGCTGCTCGGCCGGATCGTCGCGATCAAGGAGGTCCTGCTCCCGCCCGGCCTGCCGCCGGAGGAGCAGCTCGTCGCCTGTCGGCGCACCCTGCGGGAGGCACGCGCGATCGCCGGGCTCTCCCATCCCAATGTGGTGACGTTGTACGACGTGCTCGACGACGACGACCGCCCGTGGATCGTGATGGAACGACTCAACGCCCGCAGCCTCGCAGAGGTGATCGCCAGCAACGGCACCTTGAGCGAGCCGCGGGTCGCCACGATCGGGATGGCCGTGCTCAGCGCGCTCGAGGCCGCGCACGCGAGCGACATCGTGCACCGTGACATCAAGCCCGGGAACATCCTGCTGCTCGACGACGGTCGGGTGAAGCTCACCGACTTCGGTATCGCCCGCGCCGACGACGACTCGCACCTGACCCGGAGCGGGTTCCTCGTCGGCTCGCCGGCCTACATCGCGCCGGAGGTCGTGCGCGGCGGGATCGCGGGTCCGGCGGCGGATCTGTGGGGCCTCGGATGCACGCTGTACGCCGCCCTCGTCGGCTCGTCGCCGTTCGACCGCGGCTCGATGCAGGCGACGGTCACGGCTCTGCTCCGCGAGCCGAACCCGCCGCTGGCGCCAACCGGTGCCTTGGCGCCGGTCATCGACCGCCTGCTGGAGAAGGAGCCGGAGCGTCGCATCTCGGCCGTCGAGACGCGGCGGATGCTGCTCGGCGTTGCCCGCACCTTCGACCGGCCCGGGGGCACCCAGCCGGCCGCCGGCCCACCGTCCGCCCGGCGGGAGCACCCGAGCTTTCCGAGCGGCGTACCCGCCGCACGCCCCCTGGCCACGGACGGGCAGCCACCGCCGCGGCGAGCGCTGGGCGCCCCGGCCTCGACTCCCGCCTACGGCCAGCCACCCGTGCGCGTCACCGGACCGGGCGGGCCAGGCGGACCGCCGCCGGGGCAGGCCGGCACCGCGGGCATCGGTGGCGCGAAGCCTCCGAGGCCGCTCGGACCGGTCGGTTACACCCAGGTCGACGCCCGCGCCCGGCATGCCGGGCGGACCGTCGGCGCCGTGCTGCTGGTCCTGGTGCTGTGCGCGGGGGTAGCGCTCGGCGCCTACTGGCTGACGGGCACGTTCACCGGCGGCAGCACCAAGAACGCCAACAGCCTGCCGGGAAGCAGCGCACCGCCCAACGCTCACGGCTCCTCGCAGCCGAACCGGTCGGGACAGCCCAAGTCGTCGGTGCCCAAGTCGTCGTCGGTGCCCAAATCCTCGACGCCCAAGTCCTCGACGCCCAAGTCCTCGACGCCCAAATCCTCGACGCCCAAATCCTCGACGCCCAAGTCCTCGTCCCACAAGTCCTCGTCCCACAAATCGTCGCCGAGCAAGCCGTCGTCAACCGCGAAGAGCTCACCGAAACGATCGAAGAAGCCTCCGTCCACGGCGATCCCGGCCGGTTACACGAAGTACGGCGACGGGCGCGGATTCACCGTGGGAGTGCCGAGCGGCTGGACCAAGTCGGTCATCGACCCCAACGTCATCGACCTCAACAACCCCGACGGCAGCGGGTTCATCCGTCTGGTCACCGGGGGCCTTCCTGGTGGCGGTGTGATCACCGGGCTGCAGAAGGGCGAGGTGGAGCTCAGCGCGCAGTACGGCGGCTACCACCGGATCCGCATCGAGCCGATGCACTACCGCAACTACCCCGCCGGGGTCTGGGAATTCACCTTCACCGGGCACGACGGCAGCGCGCGGCACGCCGAGTACATGAGCTTCAACGTCAACGACGTCAACTACGCGATCTACGTCTCCGCGCCGAGCGACCGGTTCAGTGCCATGGTGCCGGTGCTGGACATCGCGGAGAAGACCTTCACCCTCACGTCGTGACCCGCGGTCGGCACTCCCGCACGGGTGCGGGCCGCGTGCGCTTGTATTCTGCGGCCGATGACCGCTGACCTCGCGCCGGACGCCGACGGCGCTGATCCGGCCGCCCTGGCGAGCGCCGGCGGTGCTGAGATCGCCCGCCTGACCGGCGTACCCGCGCACGACGTGGCCGTGGTGCTCGGCTCCGGCTGGGTTCCGGCCGCGGACGTCCTCGGCGCCGCCGACGCCGAGATCAACGTGCGGGCGCTGACCGGCTTTCCCGCGCCCCGCGCGGCCGGGCACGCGGGTCTGGTCCGTTCGGTGACGGTCGGCGATCGACGCGTGCTCGTCTTCCTCGGCCGCACCCACCTTTATGAGGGGCGCGGCGTCGCACCGGTCGTGCACCCGATCCGCGCCGCAGCCGCCGCCGGTGTCACGACCGTGGTGCTCACCAACGCGGCGGGCGGGATCCGCGACGGCCTCTCCGTCGGCGAGCCGGTCCTGATCAACGACCACCTCAACCTCACCGGCCGATCACCGCTGGTCGGGGCGACGTTCGTCGACCTCACCGACCTCTATTCCAAGCGGCTGCGCGCGGTCGCGCAGGCGGTCGACGCCTCGCTGACGCAGGGCGTGTACGCCGCGTTGCCGGGACCGCATTTCGAGACGCCGGCGGAGATCCGGATGCTGCGCACCGCCGGGGCCGACCTGGTCGGGATGTCGACCGCGCTCGAGGCCATCGCCGCCCGCGCGGCCGGGATCGAGGTGATGGGCATCTCGCTGGTCACCAACCTGGCCGCCGGGGTGAGCGGGGAACCGCTCAACCACGAGGAGGTCCTCGAGGCCGGCCGCACGTCCGCCGTGCGGATGGGCCGCCTGCTGGCCGATGTCATCGAGCGATCGTGAAGGCGCGTTGGTCGACGAGGGAGCGGGGGCTCCCGGGAGGTCCTGGCCGCATGGTCCGAGCGAGGCGCACGGCGATCGACGGGGCCGCGCCATGAGCCGCATCCTTGTCACCGGCGCGGCCGGGCGGATCGGACGCACACTCAGGCACGGCCTGGCAGGGGCGGGGTTCACGTTCCGATCGATCGACCTCACCGCGGTCGAGGATCCATTTCCCGACGAGGAGTGCGTCACGGGCGACGTCAGCGACCTCGCCCTGATGACCGAGGCCTGCCGTGACGTCGCGGCCGTCGTACACCTCGCGGCCATCCCTACCGAGGCGCCGTGGGAGCAGATCCGCCAGCACAACATCGAGGCCACGTACGCCGCCTTCGAAGCCGCCCGGATCGCGGGCGTCCCGCGCGTGGTCTTCGCCAGCTCGATCCACGCCAGCGGCTTCAGCCGGAGGGTCGAGCGGCTCGGCGTCGAGGAGGTGCCGAAGCCGGACACGCTCTACGGCGTCAGCAAGGTCTTCGGCGAGTCGCTCGGGCGGATGTACGCCGACCGCCACGGGATGCAGGTCGCGTGCGTGCGGATCGGCGCCTTCCAGGACCGCCCGCAGGACGGCCATTCGCGGTCGATCTGGCTCAGCCCGGGCGACGCGGTCCGGTTGTTCCACGCGTTGCTGACGTCGCCGGATCTCGGCTACGCCGTCCTTTGGGGCGTGTCGGCCAACGGCACCGGCTGGCTGGACCTCGAGCCGGCCCGCCGCCTGGGCTACCCGCCGCACGACGATGCGGAGCAGGTCACCCAGGCATGGGCCGACGGCCCGGACGATCCGCTCGGCGGTTGGCTCACCGGGCGGGACGCCGATCCCGAGGTGGTCGCCGAACGCTGGGCCCGTCGGCGCGCGCACTGATTCGCGTCGACCGCTCGGATCGACGATGCCGCGAGCACACGACCGAGCGCCAGCGAGGGAGGAGCGGAGCGGAGGAGGAGACCGAGCAGAACCAGCGCGGA
>JBBSHJ010000115.1:0-9262 GCA_038253135.1 Mycobacteriales bacterium
GTCCCGGATATCCGCGGCGATCAACGCGGACCGTCTCGGTCGAGGCGACGTCGAGGGGGACCAACCATCAATGCTACCAACTCGCGGGCCGCCGTACCCACCTCGGCGTTGACGATGACGGCGTCGAACTCCCCCTCCGCGTCGAGCTCCTCCTTCGCCGTCCGCAGCCGCCGCTGCTGCTGCGGCACGGTTTCGGTGCCGCGCACGGTTAGGCGGCGGGCCAGCTCCTCCCATGACGGCGGCGCCAGGAAGACGAGGAACGCCTCCGGCAGTGCGGCCCGCACTTGGCGGGCGCCCTGGATGTCGATCTCCAGCAGCGCCAGCCGACCCTCGGCGCAGGCTTGCTCGACCGGCTGGCGGGGCGTGCCCGAGCGATGGGTGCCGTGCAGGGTCGCCCATTCCAGGAGCTCGCCATGGGCGAGCATGGCGTCGAACTCCTCGTCGGAGACGAAGTGGTAGGCGATGCCGTCCTCCTCGCCGGGCCGCGGCGGGCGCGTGGTCACCGACACCGACACCCAGATCTCGGGGTGCTCACGCCGGATCACCTCGGTCACCGTGCCCTTGCCGACGGCGGTCGGTCCGGCGAGCACGGTCAGCCGGCAGGACGGCTCGCCGACCGGCGGGCCGGGATCACTCACCGGTGGGCGCGAATCGCCCGAGCAGGGCTTCCCGCTGCTTGCAGCCGAGCCCGCGCAGCCGGCGGCTCGGTGAGATCGCCAGCCGCCGCATGATCTGCTCCGCCCGCGCCTTGCCGACGCCCGGCATCGATTCGATCAGCTCCGCGACCCGCAGCTTGCCCAGGATCGGGTCGCTCTCGGCGGCGTCGAGAACGTCGGTCAACGACGCGCCGCCCCGTTTGAGCCGCTCCTTGACCTCGGCTCTGGTACGCCGCGCCGCGGCCGCCGCGTGCAGCGCTGCGGCCCGTTGGTCGGCGGTCAGCGGCGGAAGCGACACGGCGGCGATCACCTCATCGGTCGACCTGATCGGGAAGACGGGCTGGATCCGAAACCTAGCGGCTGAGGAGGATCGGCGCCACGCCGGACCGGCCGGTCGCGGGCGGCTCAGGCCCGGTCCAATACGGTGGCGCTAAAAAGGAGCGGGCCGGCCATGTCGGCGGCACCGAGTTCGAGTGCGTGCAGCCCGGAGGAGACGCGTTCCAGATAGCCCCATTCCCACACCGCGTCCTCGCCGAGCCCGGTCCTGCCGGCGAGCAGGCGGCAGTAGCCGCGGAGCAGGCCGGCTGGATCCGCGCCGCGCAGGATCTGAGCCGACCAGTCGCGGAGGGCGACTCCGGCGTCGTACGCCGGGTCGGCGAGGAACCCGTCCGGGTCGACGAAGACGTAGCCCGCCGCCGTTCCGGGACGTGCCCGGCGGACCCGCAGCGCGTTCGCCGGGTGCGGGTCGCCGTGGACGAGCACGCACCGGCCGAGGTCGAACGCGGCCGCCCGCCGGGCCGCATAGCGCAGCGCCCGATCCCGCACACCCGCCGGGCACGGTCGGCCGAGCTGCTCCCACATCCGCGCCACGAACCGGCCCAGCGCGGCCGCCTTCTCCTCCTCCGGTGCGACCGTCACGTCCGCCGGCTTGGGCACTCCCCAGGCGAGCGGTAGCAACGCGGCCAGGGTGTCGAGCTGCTGCTCCGGTCGCCGGCCGCTGTCGGCGAGCGAGGTTCCGAGCCCCTCGAGCAGATGCGCGCCGCTGGCGTGATGGAGCTCGAGCAATTCCACGTAGCCGATGCCGGCGGCGGCGGACAGGACGCGGACCCGCAGGTGTGCGTCCGAGGGCTCCTCGGGCACCGGCACCTTCAGGACCACGTCGGCGCCCTGGGCGGTGCGGGCGCGAACGACGTACGCCGCCGTGCCACCGGCGATCGGTGCGCCGAGCACGAGATGCCATTCGTCCGCCAGGCTCCGCAGCAGGTCCGGCAGCCCGGATCGCCAGGCCGCGCCAGCCGCGCCGAGGGCTTCGGTCCGCGCGCGCACCACGGGCGAAAGGGCACGTCCGGGCCACTTCGGGACGCCTCCGGGTCCCATCACGTCGGGTCCCATCACCTCGGCCGGGTCATTTCCGGCGCGCGCGCCGGCCTGCTCGGTCGGCCTGCTCGGTGATGCTGGCGCTGATCCGCCAGACCTGGGCCGCCGCCTCCCGCGGGTGCGGCTCGTCCTGGAAAGCCGCCAGAACCGCGCGCTTTAGATAGGTCTGTGAATACGAGAGCACGCGGCGGCCGGCGGGGTTGAGTGTGACCAGCACGCTTCGCTGGTCCTCGGGGTGCGGCGTTCGCGACACGAACCGCCCCTCGACGAGGCGATCGATGACCGCGCTGAGGGTGCCCGACGTGATCTGCGAACGGTCCCGGATCTGTCCGGGGGTCAGCTGCCCGCCCGCCGTCACGAGATGACTGAGCACGACCGTGCCATTGATAGTCAGCCCGAAGTGCCCGGCCACCGCTTGCCGGAAGCGGTGCGCGGCGAGGGTGAAGGCCCGCACCGCGGCTACTGCGTCATCGAGCACGGGATCGGTAGCGGTCATGACCACCGAGTTTAGATCGAATCCCGACCGATGGTTGGTCGACACGCGCCGATCCAGGGGCCGCCTGACCCGCACGGATATTCACATTCGTTGACTGGTAAGCAGATCGTTCAACCGCTTCGGTCTGCAGAGCAGCAAAAACATTTCTCTTGATTTTCGAGATACCTTTCTGCTACCTTAGCGGGACGGCAGATGCTTGGTGGCAAGACTCGCCCCAGCGGTTGCGGCGCCGATGCGAGGGGCAACATGAGCCATCCACATTTCCGATCGCAGACCCGCGACCACAGGCACTCATTGCGCCTCACGTTCGCCTTTACCGGCGACGAGATCCGCCTGGCCGCCGTCGAGCGGATCGAGATGATGGCGCCGGGAGCCATCGGGTCCGCGCCCACCCAGGACACGACCGGCTACTGGGTCGCGGTGCGCGACGCGGACGACGGCATCGTCTATCACCGCGCGCTGCATGACCCGATCCGCAGCGATATCGAGGTTTTCGGCGACGAGCCCGGCGCGCCGATCTACCGGATTGACAACCCGGAGCGTTCGGGAGAATTCGACGTTGTCGTGCCGGATCTGGGCAACGCGGCGCAGCTGTCGCTGCACGGGCCGAACCCGCGCGCCCGCCGCCCGCACGGCCGGTCCGTCGAATTGTTGCGCCACGACTTCGGCAACCTCCGGCGCGGCCGCCTCGCCGATACCGATGCCGAGCACGGTGACGACGACGGGAGCGAGCCGTCATGACCACATCTGACGGGTACATCGCCGGCGTACACAAGATCGTCGATCATGGGCCCGACACCCAGCGGTACAATATCGTCATCCTCGGCGACGGCTATCGATCCGCCGAGATGGCCAAATTCGCTGGCGACGTCAATACCTTCACCGACACGCTCCGCGCTACCGCGCCGTATACCACCCTGTGGTGCGCGCTCAATGTGCACCGCGTCGATGTGGTGTCAAGCGACAGCGGCGCCGACGACCCAGGAACATGCGACGACGGCAGCACCGGGTCAGGAGCCACCCCGAAGACCTATCTCGACGCGACCTTCTGCGGCGACGGGAAGGTGCGACGCCTCCTCACCTGCGACGCCACGAGTGCGAAGGCCGTCGCCAAGGCGCAGGTTTCCAAGGTGCAGATGACGATGGTGATCGTCAACACGGCGGAGTACGGCGGCTCCGGCGGCGCCGTCGCAACCTTCTCGACCCATCCGAGTTCGGCCGAGATCGGACTGCACGAAATGGGCCACACCGCCTTTGGCTTCGCCGACGAGTACGAGTATCGGCAAGGTTGCGGCAGCGGTGAGTCCGGTCACGACAGCTACTCGGGAATCGAACCGCCTGAACCGAATATCACCGTGAACACCAGCAAGACGACGATCAAGTGGAAAACGCAGCTCACCAATTCCGCCGACGCGCTGCCGACGACGGCCAACACGAACTGCGCGGCGTGCGACCCCCAGGCCAACCCAAACGCCGCTTCATACGTCGGCGCGTACGAAGGCGCCGGTTACTTCCACTGCAAGCTCTACCGACCGCAGTTTACCTGCCGGATGCGGGCATTGAGCAATCCGTTCTGCGGCGTGTGCCAAGCCGTGATCCGCCAGGCGCTGGCCCCGTTTGTGCCTGCGGAATCGCTGACGCTGACCACGCCGAGCGTCGCCTTCACCAATATTCCGGCCGGGCTCGGCGGCACCGGCGTCACGACGTATCGCGCCGTCGTTTTCGAGGTGATCACCTGCAATACGCGCACCTTCCGGATCACGTCTGGCCCGACCGGGGGTTTCGGAACACCTCTCGGCACCACCACATCGGTCAGCGCGAACGACGCCGACCCGGTCGCCGAAGCGCGGTTGTGGGTGTCCTACACCTCCACCACCGCGGGAGCGCACCGCAGTGGCAACGTGCACATCCGGTGCGACGAGACCGGCCAGACATGGGTCGTGAACATCGTCGCCAACACGGTCGCGCGTCCCAAGGCCGCCGTCGCGCTGGTGCTGGACCGTTCAGGCAGCATGGCTGACGACGCCGGCGGTGGGACGAGCAAGGTGGGCAAGCTACGGGAGGCGGCGAACATCTTCGTCGCCGCGATGCTGGCTGGCGACGGAGTGGGCATCGTCCGCTTCAATGACACGGCCCAGACCGTGATGCCGGTAACTGACGTCGGCCCGCCGACCATCGGGGGCGGCAGGGTGGCGGCAAGCGGGCACATCAATGGATCCGAGCTCGATCCCGGCGGGAACACCTCGATCGGCGCGGGCGTGCAGAAGGGCAAGCAGACGCTGGATGCTGCCCAGGCGTCCGCGACGCCGCCGTACGACGTCACATCGATGCTCGTGCTCACCGACGGCCTGGAGAACACCGCGCCGATGCTCGCCGCCGTAGGGGGCAGCATCGCCGCCAACACCTTCGCGATCGGCCTGGGCACCCCCGAAAACATCAGCGTGGCGGCATTGAACACGCTGACGCAGGGACATCACGGATACCTGCTAGTCACCGGAGGCCTCACCCAGGACCAGGCCGCGCGGCTGGACAAGTACTTCCTGCAGGTGCTCGCGGGGGTGACGAACGCCAACGTCGTGCTCGACCCCCACGGCGATCTCGCGGTCGGCACGGTGCACCGCATTCCGTTCCCGGTCAGCGAGACCGATTTCGGGTTGGACGTCTTCCTGCTCACGCCCTACCCGCCGTACATCGTTTTCGATCTCGAGACACCCGACGGCACGCTCATCACACCCGCCAGCGCTGCCGGGCCGGCCAACGTCGGCTTCGTGCCGGCGGGCAACCTCGCCTATTACCGACTCTCCCTTCCCGCATTTCCGGCGGCTGCCGACGGGTCGCATGCCGGGACGTGGAACGCGCTGCTGGGGATCGGCGGCCGAGGCGGGCAGGAGTCGCGCGAATACCTGGCTGCGGCGTCCGCGCTCAGGGACGGCTCGCTTCCGTACGACCTGATCGTGCATTGCTATTCCAACCTGCTTTTCGAGGTGCAGGCGACGCAAGCGTCGCTCGAGCCGGGCGCGACGGTGATGCTCAACGCAAGCCTCCGCGAGTACGACGTGCCGGTGGATCACCGGGCCGGGGTCTGGGCGCAGGTCACTCGGCCGGATGCGAGCAGCGTGTCCATGGCGCTCGACGAATCCGAGCCCGGCCGCTTCACGGGGTCGTTGGCCACCACGCTCACCGGCCTCTACACAATGCGGATCCGGGCGGTCGGCAGCACGTTCCACGGCACGCCGTTCGCGCGCGAGCAGACGCTGACGGCCGCCGTCTGGCCAGGCGGTGACCGCGCCCCGGTTGGCGACGGCGAGTCCGCGTGGTGCAACGTCGTCTCGTGCCTGCTTTCCGATGGCGTCATCGACGAGGCATTGCAGCGGCGGTTGCGCGAGGCCGGGTTCGACGTGCGCGCGCTCGCCCGGTGCCTGGCCAAGCACTGCGTCGGGACGGGTCCGGGGGCCGAAGGCGCGACCCCGCAGCTGACCGGACGCGACCAGCTGTCGGAGGTCATCGAACGCGTCTTGACCGAGCTCAGCACCCACTGACCGGCCAACGGGATCAGCCGGGGCCCGAACTCTCACCAGAACAGCTCGATGAGGTGATCAGACGGCCGTGGCGGAATCCCCACCCCCGACGGATCGACAACCGGTCCTTGGGTTTCGACCGCGCCAGCGCGAACAAGTCGCTGTATTTCGACCAGGCAGTTCCCACGACCGTACGACGAGCCCCAAGTCTGAGGAGTACCTCAGCCCGGATCGGGGCAAGACGCTCTACAAGAGGACCCGGACGGAGCGAAGAAGCTGCTCGACGCGATGGGAATGAGGGTCGGGAACGACGGGTATCGCCGGCCGCCGAACGGCCACCCGTTCACCTTGAATATCGATTACGCGACCGACATCTCGACCACCGAGGCGGCCAAGGGCGACCAGCTGGTCGTGACTGGAAGAAGATCGGTATCAGGGCCCGGCGCACCCGGTACCGCCGACATTGTCCGGCGACACGTGGGGTGCCGGAGCGCTCATGTCACACACCAACTGGGAGATCGGCGACCGTCCGAACTGCCTGGTCCACCCCCAATGGCTGGTGCCGATCGAGAATTCCAAGTTCGCACCGCTGGAAGGCACGTGGAATCAGCTTCTCGGCACGGCAAAGCAGAAGCAGCAGCTCGGCCTGAGCCCGTGGAGACGCACCCCGCCGCGGATGGAGCCCGACAAGGGCGGCGCGATCCAGCGCATCTGGATCTTTACCGCAAGACGAAGGTGGAGCCCGATCTGATTAAGCGCAACCAGCTCGTTTTCGAGATTATCAAGATCCATATGGATGAGGGCCCGTTCTTCCAGGGAACGGCGGCCGACGTCCCCCGAACCGTCGCCGTGCGCGAGAACCTGATGAACGTGCCGGTCCGCGAGGCGCTGGCCCAGGGAGGGTTCGTCAACCCGTGGATCCATCCGGTTCCGGTGCTCTACGACCCGGAGACCTGGTACTGGAAGGATCCTGCGTCGCATGCAAGCTGAGCGGCGGCCGCCTCACTCGTCGCGCCGGAAAGCGGTGAACAGGGCGCGCAGGATGAGGACGGCGGACACGACGAGGAGACCCGCATCCAGTCGACCGGCCGCGGCCAGGTTCCGCTCGGCACCGCCGCCTCGGCGAGGGCCAGCACGAGCATGGCGGCGAGTACAGAGAGCCCCAGCTGCAGCGTGATGTAGGCGCCGGTCCGGTTGCCGGACGCGTGCACCTGCAGGCCGAAGACGAATTCGAAGGCCAGGCCGATCGCCCCGGCCACGACGGCTCGGCCCAGACCGACGGACAGGCCGAGCAGCCGCCGCGCGGCGACCACGATGATGCCGACGAAGAGCACGCTGGTGGCGATCACCACCAGCGCGGCAAGGACGACCTCGGCCACATCCATCGGCAATCCCCCGGGTTGCGCTACCAGATACGGACGCGCTCGGTGGGCTCGAGCCACATCGGATCGTCGGCGCCCACGTCGTACGCCGCCGAGAAGGCGTCGATGTTACGCACCACCTGATTGCACCGGAATTCGCCCGGGGAGTGCGGGTCGACCGCGAGCAGCCGGATCGCCTCCTCGGAGCGCACCTTGACCCGCCAGATGGTCGCCCACGCGCGGAAGAATCGGCGCTCCGCGGCGGCGCCGGCATTGCCGCCCGACGCGAGGCGCCAGGCGAGATGGGCGATGCCGAGCCCGCCCACGTCGCCGATGTTCTCGCCGATGGTCAGCGCCCCGTTCACATGGCTGCCTGGGGCGGCGGCCGGTTCGAGGGCGTCGTACTGCGCGATCAGCTGGCCGGTGCGCTCCTCGAATGCCGACCGGTCCTCTGCGGTCCACCAGCTGCGCAGCGCGCCGGTGCCGTCGTACTTGGACCCCTGATCGTCGAAACCGTGCCCGATCTCGTGCCCGATCACCGCACCGATGGCGCCGTAGTTGGTGGCGTCGTCGGCGTCGGCGTCGAAGAACGGCGGCTGCAGGATCGCGGCCGGGAAGACGATCTCGTTCTGGCCCGGGTTGTAGTAGGCGTTGACCGTCTGCGGCGACATCAGCCACTCGTCGCGGTCGACCGGCTGCCCAATCTTGGCGACCTGCCGATCGGTCTCGAAGGCGCTGGCCCGGCGGATGTTGCCGACCAGATCAGCAGGGTCGATCTCCAGCCGGGAATAGTCGCGCCATTTCTTGGGATGGCCGATCTTCGGTGTGAACTGCGCCAGCTTGTCCAGCGCTTTCACCCTCGTCTCCTCGCCCATCCACGGCCGCCCGGAAATGCTGCGGCGGTAAGCCTCGATGAGATTGGCGACCAGCTCGTCCGTGCGCTCGCGCGCCCGAGCGGGGAAATGCCGCTGCACGTAGATCTCGCCGAGCGCCTCGGGCATCGCGCTCTCGACGACGTCGACGCCGCGCTTCCACCGGTCGCGCTGGCGCGGCGTACCGGACAACGTGCGGCCGTAGAAGTCGAAATCCTCGTCGACGAAGGCCTGCGGCGAGTAATCGGCGAGATCGTGCACCGAGCGCCAGCGCAGCCAGTCCTTCCAGTCATCCAGCCGCTCCGGCGCCAGCAGATCCGACAGGGCGGCGAAGAAGCTGGGCTGACAAACGATCGTCGTCTCGAGAATCGGGTCCGGTGCGCCGAGGGCGCGCACGTATCCCGACCAGTCGACCTGGGGGGCGAGGGTGTCGAGCGCGTCGCGTCGGGTGCGGTTGTTGGTCTTGTCCCGGTCGCGGGAATCGACCCGAGTCCAGTGCTGCGCCGCCACCTCGATCTCCAGCGCCAGGACCCGGTCGGCCCGGTCCGCAGCCGCATCGACACCCGCAAGCGTCAGCATCCGCTCGACGTGTGCGGTGAAGGCCTTGCGCACGCCGGCGTAGGCCTCCTCCTCGTAATAGCCCTTGTCCGGCAGGGACAGGCCACCCTGGTAGAGGCTGACGATGTAGCGCTCGGGATCCTCGGGATCGGTGCCGACGATCATCCGGAAGACGCCGGACCCACCGGTGCGGTCACGGTCTCCGACCAGCGCGGTCAGCTCGCGCATGGAACGGACGGCGTCGACCTCGGCCAGCGCCGCCTCGATGTCGGCACGACCGCGGTCCTCGACGGCCCGCTCGTCGAGGAAACCGGCATACAGGTCGGCGATCTTGCGGGCCGGCGATCCGGCCGGGGCGGTGCGGGACTCGTCGGATTCGAGGATCTCCCTCGCTGCCGCCTGCGCGGCGTCGCGCAACTCGTGA
>JBBSHJ010000116.1:0-9180 GCA_038253135.1 Mycobacteriales bacterium
CGAGTTTGACGAGTTTGACGAGGAGCTTGGCGGCAGTGACTTTGTCTGCGGTGACCTTGATGGCGTCGCCGGAGTCAGCTGCGGGTGTATGAGTCATCGTCACCGGCGTCCTCGCCGCTACCAACGGTCCCTCCCGCGCCCTCCGCTTGGAAACCCTCACCCGCGCGGCCGCGCTCGACCCCCTCCCCGTCGACAGGTCCGTTGCCGCAGCCTGGGCGACGCTGCGCCTTGCCCTCCGCGACGCAGGAAAGCGCATGCCGCTCAATGACTCGTGGATCGCCGCGACGGCCCTGGTCACGAACATCCCCGTCGTGTCCCAGGACGCTGACTACGACGACGTACCGGGGCTTGCGGTCCTGCGGGTCTGACCGCCGCTGTTGGCGCAACAAACCAGGATGCTCAAGTCAAGATCGGCGCGGCGGCCAACGGGCGCCCGGCCTCAGTTTTCGGATGTGGCGAGCCGACGGCGTACGCCGGCCAGCCGCCGGGGCACCCACCAGGCCGCCTCGCCGGCGACCCGCATGAATGCCGGCAGCAACACGCCGCGGACTAGGAACGCGTCGATCAGGACCGCGAGCCCCGCGCCGAGGCCGAACATCTGCAGGAAGCTGACCGTGCTCAGGACGAAGCCGAAGAAGCTGATCGCGAGCAGCACGGCGGCGGCGGTCAGCAGCCGGCCGGTGTGGGCGAGACCGCGGGCGACGCTCTCCTGGGTGCTGACACCGGCATCGTGCATCTCCTTGACCCGGCTGGTCACGAAGACCTCGTAGTCGATCGAGAGGCCGAAGACGATGCAGAACATCAGCACGCTCATCGCCGTGTCCATCGCGTGCGGCGTCACGTCCAGCACCGATGCGCCCCAGCCGTGCTGAAACACGAGCACCAGGATCCCGAGCGTCGCGGCGAGGCTGAGCGCGCTGCTGACCAGGGCGCGCAGCGGCTGCAACAGGCTGCCGGTGAAGGCGAAGAGCACCGCCATCGTCGTCAGCGCGATCAGCGCGATCGCGATCCATAGCCGGCTCGAGACCGCGTGGGTAGAGTCGATGAGTACGGCGGTTTGGCCGCCCACCAGCACCGACGTCCCCGCCGGCTCGGCGCCGGCCCGGACCGCGCGGACCAGATCCTGCGCCGCGCTCGACGTCGGCTCCGATCGGCTCGTCACCGTCAGCCGGGCCACCCCGCCGTCCGCGTCGGTGCGGCCGGTCGTCGCAACGGACGCGACGTCGGGCAGGGTGCGCAGCTTCGCGGCGTACGACGTCAGCTCGGCCCGAGTGGCCCGGCCCTGCACGAGCACGTCGAGGGTCCCCGACGGCGACGCGGCGAACTCGCCCCGCATGACGTCACCGACCTGCCGCACGGCGACGGTGTTCCGCAGCACCCGGTCATCCGGCGTACCGAACGTCACGCCGAAAAGTGGGATCGCGGACACGATGAGCACCGCCAGGACCGGAAGCGCGGTCAGCGCCGGACGCCGCATGACGAAGCGCGCCAGCCGACCCCAGCGGGACCGCTCCGGGTCGGGCACCAGGGCGCGGCGCCGCGCCCACGGCATCCGGCCCGCGTCGATGCGGTGACCGAGCACCATCAGCAACGCCGGGCAGACGACGACGGCGGCAATGGCGGCGAGGACGACCACTCCGATACCGGCGTAGGCGAAGGACCGCAGGAAATACAGCGGGAAGATCAGCAGCGCCGCCAGCGCGATCGCCACCGTGGTCGCGGAAAAGACGATGGTCCGGCCGGCCGTGCGCACGGTGTGCCGGACGGCATCGGGTACGTCGTCCCCGGCCGCCAGCCGCTCGCGGAAACGGGCCACCGTCAGCAGCGCGTAGTCGATGCCGAGACCGAGGCCGAGCGCGGTGGTCAGGTTGATCGAGTAGATCGAGACGTCGGTGACCCGCCCCAGCACGGCCAGCTCGGCGAAGGTCGCGAAGACGGCGATGATGCCGATCGCCAGTGGCAGCATCGCGGCGACGAAGCTGCCGAAGACGATGAGCAGCAGCACCAGCACGATCGGCACGGCGACGGCCTCGGCGAGTCCGAGTGACTTGCCGATCTCGGGCCCGACATCGTTGCTGAAGGCGAGATCGCCGCCGGCCGAGACGGTGACGTCGCCCCCGTCGCCTGAGGCGGTGTCGCCGGCAAACCGGTCCGTGATGTCGCCGGCCCGCGACTCCTGGTCCGGGTCGTTGACGTGCAGCACGACCGCGCCGTACCGCCCGTTGCTCGACACCAGCGTGCTTCCCGCCCGGCCGGCGTCGGTGAAGGAGTGCAGGTTGGCGACGTGCCCGTCGTGCGCGAGCGCCGTGGCGATCCGCTGGCCCTGCCGGACTGCGGCCGCGTCGTGGATCCCGCCGGCCCGCTTGGCGTCCACCAGCAGGACGAGGTTGGTGTCGCCGCCGAATGCCCGATCGGCCACCGTCGAGGCGCGCGCGGACTCCGAATGCGGATCGTCCTGCCCGCCGGACTGCAGCACGCCGAAGGCGGTGAACCCCGCCACGGCGGCGACCACGGTGAGCACGGCCGCAAGGACGAGCACGAGCCGGGCCCGCCGGGTCACGAGGGTGGCGATCGCATTCATGACAGGGGCTCCCCGATCGTGGGCTCGATGTTTACGGCATTAACTCTGACGGGTCATGCTAACACTGTCAACATGGTCGTCGAGGAGCTATGATTTGCACCTGATGACCACCCAGCCTGACGCCAGCCGCCGCCACCGATACCACCACGGCGACTGTCGCAATGCGCTGATCGATGTGGCGACCCAGCAGGCGATCAACGGCGGGGGTCGCGATCACATCGTGCTGCGCGAGGCTGCCCGCGAGGTCGGCGTGTCGCCGACGGCGGCGTACCGGCACTTCAGCAGCCACGACGACCTGGTGACCGCGGTCAAGCACCGCGCCCTCGATCGGCTGGCTGCGACGATGGCGCTCAAGGTACGTCGGGCCGGCGGCGATCCGGTGCGGACACTGCGGGCGCTGGGCCGGGCCTATGTCGAGTTCGCAGTCGCCGAGCCCGGTCTTTTCCGGGTCGCCTTCAGCCGGACCGACCACGACGTGGCCGTCGACACCGGCGGGCCGTCCGACTCGGAGGCCTACAACGCGCTCAGCCGCGCGCTCGACGCGCTGGTGGACGCCGGCCTGATCGATACCGGCCGCCGGCCCGGTCTTGAGCTCCCGGTCTGGTCTGCGGTGCACGGACTGGCCGTGCTGCTGATCGACGGGCCGCCGCTAGAGCTCTCTCAACGGCGGCTGAAGCTGGCGATCGAGGGCACGCTCGACATGGTCCTCACCGGTGTCACTCGGGATGGACCGAACGAAAGCTAGCCGGCTAGTGGCTATCGCCGGTTGGCATCGCTCGGCATTTCTTCGTACGCCGTCCGTTTCGGTGTAGCTGCAGCCGGCTCGGGTGGCGTTATCGTTCCCGTTTCGGCACTGCCCGGTTCGGCTCCGTCCTGGGGTGGTGGCAGTGTGCTCGGCAGGCAGATGATGGCGGCAGGTGCGGTTCCATCATGATGGCTATCGAGGCAGCCTCTACGGGTGCGCGGACACGGGATGGACAGGATTGAAGGGGCTGCTTGTGGCTTTCCGGAATGCGATCTCCGGGGTTGCGCGTCCGGCGCCGGCAAGGTGGCGCAGCGGGCTTGGTGTTGCGTTGGTCGCGGCGGTGGTGGTGGCGCCGTCGGTGCTGATCGGTGCGATCACGGGCTCGTTCGGGATCCCGCATGACGATGACTGGTCCTTCCTGCGATCAACCCTGTGGCTGCATCACACCGGCGAGTTGCGGCTGGCCGGTTGGGCGCAGATGACTGTGGTCGGCCTGTTCTGGTTCGGCCAGCCGGTGCTGGCCCTTGACGACACACTTACGGCATTGCAGGGGCTGACGGTGGCGCTGACGGTCGTGCTGCTCGTCGCGTGTTCGGTGCTCGGCGCCCGGCTCCGCAACTGGCGTGCCGGAGTGGTTGCGGTGTGCCTCGTCGGCGGAATACCGCTCATCGCCCCGCTGACCGTCACCTACATGACCGACATCCCGGCTCTGGCATTGATGATCGCGGCGCTCGCGGTCGGGCTCACCCCAGCCGGTGCGCAACGCCGGCTGCGGTGGCCATTCGTCATCGTCGGGTTGGGTGTCGCCTTTGCCGCGGTGACGATCCGGGAATCGGCCGCACCGTCAGCGGTCGGCCTGTGCGCGGCGCTGGCCTGGCAGGGCGCGGTACGTCGCTCCCGGCGAACTCTTGCTGCTGCGGTCGGAGCGGGCGTGGTCTTCGGCTGCGTTGCGCTGGCCTTCTGGGTGTGGCGGCAGCACCTGCCCGGTGACATCAGCTATCGACGGTCGGGCTCCGCCCCGGTGCTGCTGATTGCGCGCGATGTGGTCCTGCTGGGCCTGCTCGCCCTGCCCGTATGCATCGCACCCGTGCACGTCCGGGGGAGCTCGCGGGCTCGCCGGCTGGGTGCGGTGATCGGCGTGACGATCGCGGTGGCCGTGGTAGCCGCCGGCGGGCTCGGGCACGCATTGCCCGGCAACTATTTGAAAGACATTCCTGTCGGTCCTCGCCTGCGCGGCGACCATGCACAATTCATCCCCACGGCGATGTGGCGTGCCCTGGCGGTAATCGGGTTGATCGGTTGCGTCGGCCTCGGTGTGCGGCTCGTCGACCTCACCGCGCATGCCCGGAAGCTGCTGCGGGCGCGCGATGCGGGTGCGGCATCGGTGACGTACGTGGCGCTGGGCGCGACCGTGGCCGGCGCGGCCGTCCTGGTGGTCGGCGCCGCCGTGACGACGGGAAAGAGCTACGACCGCTACCTGTTGCCGGTAGCCGTGCCCTTGCTTCTCCTGTTGCTGGCCAACACCTGCCGGTGGCGGGCCGCACCGAGGCGCACGCACGTCGTACAGGCGCTCGGCGCGACCACACTCGCGGCGCTGGCCGCATTTGGCTATCTCGTCGCCCTGACCATCGACAGCTACGCGGGGGCGCGCTGGCGGGCCGGTGAGACCGCAGTCGCGTTGGGCGCACCGCCGAAAAGTCTCGACGCCGGACCAGAATGGGTCGGATTCCACCAATCCGGGCCGACCTATCCCATCTCATCCGATCCCCGGGCAACCGAACCGAAGTGGGATCGCCTCATGCGGATCCACCCCTGCTGGTACATCTCTCTAGGACCCGACCCCGCCGGCGACGCGCATCAGGTACGTCGCATTGTCTGGTACGACCTCTCCGGTCGGCAGCGCGCATTCGTCATCTATCGCCTGACCACACCGAGCTGCCGTGCTTGATCACCAGGCCCCGCCGGCCGTCTGCTGTGACCGTCCAATTGCGGCTGCCGTGACCAATTGGGGCGTAGTCGATCGACGATGAGGTGATTCGGACGGCGGGTTGAGCATCGTTGCAGGCTAGCTTGATCGTGGTGGTCCGCGCTTACCGGAGGCGGATTCCCGGTGCATCCAACTCGCCATTACAACGGGCGGTCAGCTCTTGAGGCTTTATTGGCCCGCGTGGAGTGGGCCGGCTCTATTGAATCCGAAAGCGACCGTGACGACGACCGTGCCGGAGGCGAGAAGCGATGAGGATGGCTGGCTGCGGGGTCCTGCGGCGTTCCGGCGACCGACGTACGTCAGGCGCCGGTCGCGCTATCGGGCGCGGGCTCGTCGGCGGCGTCGGCTGGAAGTTTCTGGTATCCGTGTGGTCCGGGCCGGACGGCGATGCCGAAGATGCGTTCGATGCGGTTGCGGACGAGCTGGTCCTGCTCAGGTGGCAGTGGCGGTGGTGCCAGGGAGTCATAGCTGTGCCCGGTGGGTAGGGTGGTGCGTACCGTTTGCGGGCGGTCGCGGGTACCGTCGTCGATGATTTCGGTGTGCCAGCCGCGGGCTTCCTTGGCGTAGTTGCACGCTTCGCACAGACCCTGCCCGTTGCTAGCGGTGGTCTGCCCGTGTTGGTGGACTGGGACGGGGTGATCGGCGTGGCGGATCGGGGCGTCGCAGTACGCCGACCGGCAGCTCTGATCGCGGAGCACGATCAGATCGCGAAGCGCGCCGTCGAAGACCCGCCGCCGCGAGTCCATTCGCACCAGCGACCCGTCGCTCGGGCGGGTGTAGAGCCGGCGCAGCCAGGCTCGGGCGCGCCGCTGTGCCGTGGGATCGGCCGGGCTGTGGCCGGTGCCGGAGGAGTTGCGGGACGAAGTGCCGTTCTCGGCTGAGCCGTTGCCGGCGGCGAGTCGGCGGGCCAGCTCGGCCGGGATCGGGCCGTAGCCGGCCAGGGTGCCCGGCCGGTCGCTGCCGGCCCACATGGTGTCCTCGTCCATGACCAGGCCGATCTCCACCGGCACCGCCTCGGCGGTTTCCTGACCGGTGATCCGTTCGATCAGGGTGTCGGCGCGGACCTGGTCGCGGCTGCGCGGATCACCGGTGGCCCGGGCAGAGTTGGCTGCCTTTTCCAGGGCGGCGTGCGCGGCCACGCCGTGGGCGACGGGCAGCAGTGCGGAGAGCCAGACCATCGTGTCCGGGGCCGGGCGCAGGGTGACCCGGCGGTCTCTTTCCGCCTTGGCGGTGCGGGCGATAGCGGCGGCCGGGTCGAGCCGGTAGGCCGCGGCCCGAGCGGCGGCGCGGATCTTGCGATCACCCATCCCGCCCAGCCCTTCGCCGATTTCGGCGTCCACCGCCTCGCGCAGCTCGTCGCTGAGCGCGGCGGTCTCGGTGACCACGATGGCGGCTCGCCACTCGCTGATCCGCCCCTGGCACAGCGCGTCGTACGTTTTGGGCAGCTGCCCAACCAGCGCCCGGGCCAGGGTCAAGTGCCGGGCCCCGTGGTGGGGGGATTCGTGCCGGGCGAAACCGATCAACCCGGCGAGGCCCTGCCCGCGGCGGCGCTGGGGCACCCCGGCCGCGTCGTCCTTGGCCACCATCGATTCGGCCAGCTCGACCGACACCCGGGCTTGGGCTCCTGCGGCGGCGGACTTGATCTGCTCGAGCAGCTCGATCTGATCGACCCGCTCGGCATCGCCGACCTGAGCGTCGAGTCGTTGCACGCAGGTCAGGACCGCGCGGAGCGCATCGGTCGGGAAGGCATCTGCCCCACCGGTCCGTCCGCTTTCGTACATACTAATGATTATACCCCACGGCCGGGCCTGCGGCAATGATTTGTCCGCACCGCCGTTGCTGCCGATTTCGCTTGCCCAGCAGGAAATCCGGAGTAATCACGCCGACATCCGATGCCCGTGGTGGCGGCGATTCCCGCCATGCCGCCAGTCCGTCATTCGCGACTATGGGGTTTTCGCTGCCGTTCTTCCTACTGCTGCGTCGAGCCGGGTCCGCACGGACGAGATCACGCGACGCCAGGCGCCGGAATGCGGACCGGCAGTGCCCGGTCGTGGCATCGCCGTGGCCGGCCGGCGACCTCGCTACCAAAATTCGCCTGCCGGCCATCGCCGCGACGCCCGCTGCTCAGGTGGTGACCGTCGCAGCGGGTCAGGGTCGTTCTGGCGGTATTGTCGGGCCGACCGCCAGCCCCACCGGCCCGCCAGAGGAGGCATTGGAATGAAATATCGATCGCGACGACGCCGGGGTGCAGTCCTCGCTTCGGTCGCAGGCCTGGCCGCCCTGGCCCTGCTCGGCGGCACCACTCCCAGCCAAGCCGCACCGTCGGCGGGGGAGCCCGCGACGGCTACGCCGATCAAGCACCTGGTGGTGATCTTCGGGGAGAACGTCTCCTTCGACCACTATTTCGGCACCTACCCGCACGCGCCCAACCCCCAGGGCGAGCCGGGATTCCACGCGAAGGCCGACACGGCCGGTGTCAACGGGCTGAATGCCGCGCTGCTGACGCACAATCCGAACAGCGCACAACCGCAGCGGTTGGCCCCGAGTGAGGCGCTGACCTGCGACCAGGACCACGGCTACACCGCCGAGCAGCAGGCGTTCGATCACGGCCTGATGGACAAGTTCGTCCAGTACACCGATTCCGAGAGCTGCACCGCGCCGAACGTCAGCAAGCCCGGCCTGGTCATGGACTACTTCGACGGCAACACCGTCACCGGATTGTGGAACTACGCTCAGCACTACGCGATGTCGGACAACTCCTACGGCACCGTATTCGGCCCGTCCACGCCCGGAGCGCTCGACCTGGTCTCCGGTCAGACCCACGGCGGCTACGCGGTGACGCCGGCGGGCACCCGGACCACTGACCCGTATGTCGTCGCGTCGCCGGACAGCAATGGTGTGGGGACGGTCATCAACGACCCCGATCCCGCCTACGACGACTGCGCCAATACCCGCAATCACGCGGTGATGACCGGCCAGAACATTGGTGACCTGCTCAACGCCCGCGGCGTGAGCTGGGGCTGGTTCCAGGGCGGCTTCCGGCCGACCGTCGAGGCCACCGCCACCAGCAAAGCGGTCTGCGGATCCGCGCACCAGAATATCGGCGGCGTCTCGGTGACCGACTACAGCCCGCACCACGAGCCGTTCGAGTACTACCAGTCCACCGCCAACCCGCACCACCTGGCGCCGTCGTCGCTGGCCGCGATCGGTCACAACGATCGGGCCAATCACCAATACGACCTGCGCGACTTGCGCAGTGCGCTCTCGACCGGCAATCTGCCCGCGGTGAGTTTCCTCAAGGCCGCGGAATATCAGGACGGCCACGCCGGCTATTCCGATCCGCTGGACGAGCAGCACTTCGTGGTGAACACGCTGAACCAGCTGCAATCCAGCAAGGAGTGGAAGTCGACCGCTGTGGTGCTGGCCTACGACGACAGCGACGGCTGGTATGACCACCAGCAGGGGCCGATCGTCAACGACAGCCAGTCCGCCGACGACGCGCTGTCCGGGCCCGGAATGTGCGGCGGCAATGCCTCCCTTGGCGGCTACCAGGAGCGTTGCGGCTACGGCCCACGGCTGCCGCTGCTCGTACTCTCGCCGTATGCCCGCCGCAACTACGTCGACCACACGATCACCGACCAGACGTCGATCCTGCGGTTCGTCGAGGACAACTGGCTGGCCGGCCGGCGCATCGGCGACGGGTCCTACGACTCGCTCGCCGGCAGCCTCACCGGAATGCTGGACCTGACCGGCCGGCACCCCACCCAGGCGCTGTATCTGGCACCCTCCACGGGCGAGCCGCTGCATCGCTGAGGCCCGTCACGCCCGTCGCGTCTGCCGCTGACCCACTCGAGTCGGGCAGCGGCA
>JBBSHJ010000117.1:0-9003 GCA_038253135.1 Mycobacteriales bacterium
GAAGGCTCGTCTGGGCCGCACGGGTGGGGGGGGGGGTGGGGGCCGGCTTCATCAGCGCGCGCGCGGGCGCGACCGGGTTGCGGGCCGTCGCGACGGCGCTCGGGTCCGGCCTCGGCGCCGGGCTGGCGCTCGCCGTCCTCTGCGCGCTGGCCGGCGGATCGCTCGGCAGCGGTGCGCTCGCCACCGTCGGGCCGGCCGTGATCCGCACCGGCTGCTACGCCGCCGCCGAGGTCGCCGGGTCGGCACTGGTGGTCGCCCTCATCGCCCTGGGGATGCGCCGCTATCGTTCCTAGCCGTGCCCCCCTCGGTGCCGCCGCCTCGTGATACCGCGCGCGTCGTGGTGCTCGTCTCCGGCACCGGCACCAACCTGCAGGCGCTGATCGACGCCGCGGTCGACCCGGCGTACGGCGTCTCGATCGTCGCCGTCGGCGCGGATCGCACCACGTGCGAGGGCCTGCGCCGCGCCGAAGCCGTCGGCCTCGCGACCTTCTCCCACCGGCTGCGTGACTACCCCGGACGGGCCGACTGGGATCGCGCGCTCACCGACACGGTCGCGTCCTACCGCCCGGATCTGGTGGTGCTGGCCGGCTTCATGAAGCTGGTGGGCCCGGCCTTCCTGGATCGCTTCGGCGGGCGCACGATCAATACGCATCCCGCGCTGCTGCCGGCCTTCCCCGGCATGTACGGCGCCCGCGATGCCCTCGACTACGGTGTCAAGGTCACCGGCTGCACCATCTTCTTCGTCGACGCGGGAGTCGATGCCGGTCCGATCGTCGCCCAGGGCGCCGTACCCGTGCAGGACTCCGACGACGAGGCCTCGCTGCACGAGCGGATCAAGCACGCCGAGCGGGCCCTGCTCGCCGACACGGTCGGCCGGATGTGCCGGCGCGGGTTCACCATTACCGGACGGAAGGTCGCCATCCCCGATGAGCCAGCCTGATTCTGCCCACCACCCGGACGCAACGACCCGGGTCGCGGTTCGCCGTGCCCTCGTCAGCGTCTTTGACAAGACCGGCCTGGTCGAGCTCGGCCGCGGGCTGGCCGAGGCCGGCGTGGAGATCGTCTCCACCGGCAACAGTGCCCGCATACTGACGGAGGCGGGCGTTCCGGTCACCGGCATCGAGCAGGTGACCGGCTTCCCGGAGATGCTCGACGGCCGGGTCAAGACGCTGCATCCCCACGTGCATGCCGGGTTGCTGGCCGACCGGCGCCGGCCGGAGCACGTGGCCGCGCTGGAGCGGGCCGGCATCGCGCCGTTCGATCTCGTGATCAGCAACCTCTACCCGTTCCGGGAGACCGTCGCATCGGGTGCCGGCGGGGCCGGTCCCTCCGAGGATGAGATCGTCGAGCAGATCGACATCGGCGGGCCGTCGATGGTCCGCGCCGCGGCGAAGAACCATTCCTCGGTCGCGGTCGTGACCGACCCGGCCGGCTATCCCGATGTGCTGGCCGCGGTGCGGGCCGGCGGCTTCGACCTGGCCGCGCGGCGGCTGCTCGCGGCCAAGGCGTTCGCGCACACGGCGGCGTACGACGTCGCGGTCGCCTCGTGGTTCGCCCGCCCGGACGACTTCCCGCCGTTCGCCGGCTTCGCGCTGGAGCGAGCCGAGATGCTGCGGTACGGCGAGAACCCGCACCAGCAGGCCGCGCTCTACCTCGACCATGACGCGCCGCCCGGGCTGGCGCAGGCCGAGCAGCTGCACGGCAAGGAGATGTCCTACAACAACTACGTCGACACCGATGCCGCGCGGCGGGCGGCGTACGACTTCCCCGATCCCTGCGTCGCGATCATCAAGCACGCCAACCCGTGCGGCATCGCGGTCGGGCCCGACGTCGCCGACGCGCACCGCAAGGCGCACGCCTGCGACCCCGTCTCGGCCTTCGGCGGCGTGATCGCCGTCAACCGTCCGGTGTCGGTCGCGCTGGCCGAGCAGGTGGCCGAGATCTTCACCGAGGTGGTTATCGCGCCGGCGTACGACGACGGCGCGCTGGAGATCCTGGCGAAGAAGCGAAACATCCGGCTGCTGGTCTGCCCGCCGCCGCCCGACGCGGACCGGACCGAGTGGCGCCAGATCAGCGGCGGGGTCCTGGTGCAGAACACCGACCGCGTCACCGCACCCGGGGACGACCCGTCCACCTGGACGCTGGCGGCCGGATCGGCCGTCGACGCCGCGACACTGGCCGACCTGGCCTTCACGTGGCGGGCCGTCCGGTCGGTCAAGAGCAACGCCATCCTGCTCGGTCACGACCGGGCCACCGTCGGGTGCGGCATGGGCCAGGTCAACCGGGTGGACGCCGCGCGGCTCGCGGTGCAGCGGGCGGGGGAGGGCGCGAGCGGTTCGGTGGCCGCCAGCGATGCCTTCTTCCCGTTCCCCGACGGGTTCGAGGTGCTCGCCGAGGCCGGGGTCCGGGCCGTGGTAGAGCCGGGCGGCTCGGTCCGCGATGAGGAGGTCATCGACGCCGCGACCAAGGCCGGCATGCCGCTCTACTTCACCGGCGCCCGGCACTTCTACCACTGAGCCGCGCCGCCGGTCATGGCACGCGGGCTCTTTGCCCGGGCGCTGGCACCGGCGGCTCGGTCAGCCGGCCTCTGTCAGGAGGGCGCTTCGCCAGCACGCGATCGGGCAAAGGGATGTGCGGGTCCCCGCGATGAGGCAGGATCGCGGCATGCTCCTGCATCAGGTCGCGCAGCATGTCGAGGACCTCGATCGAGCGGTCGCGTTCTACCGGGACACGCTGGGCGCCGAGCTCATCGAGCGCTTCGATCCGCCGGGTCTGGCGTTCTTCCGGCTCGGCGAGACCCGCCTGCTGCTGGATGCCGCGGCGCCGGTAGCGCTGCTGTATCTGCGGGTCAACGACGTCCGGAAGCGGGTCGCGAGCCTGCGCGTGCAACGTGTCGAGATCGTTACCGAGCCGCACGTGATCTTCACCGACGAGCGCGGTCTCTTCCACGATCCGGGCACGGAGGAATGGATGGCGTTCTTCGTCGACAGCGAGGGAAATACCGTCGGGCTGGCCAGTGTCTGATTCATCCGAGGATTCGCGGCCGGAAGCGGTCGATCCAGCCGCGAACGACGCCCTCGCCGACGCCGATCTGACCCGCGTCGACTGGGAGTGCGCCGAGCTGGTCGGTCGCCGCTTCGAGCGCTGCACCTTCACCGACGCCCGGATGCTCGAGCTCTCGACGACGGACTGCGTCTTCGTCGACTGCGACTTCCGCGGCACCGAGCTGGGCTCGTCGGTCCATGAGCAGACCGCCTTCCTCGGTTGCCGATTCCGGCGGACCCGGCTGTTCGACGCCACGTTCCGCGGCTGCAAGATGACCGGATCCGAGTTCCTCGAATGCGAGCTGCGCCCGCTCTCGATCGACGGCGGCGACTGGTCGTACGTCGCCCTGCGCGGAGCCGAGCTGAAGGGCACGGACCTGAGCGGGATCCGTCTGCGCGAGGCGGATTTCACCGACGCCGACCTGCGTGATGTGTCGTTAGCCGGCTCAGACATCGGTCACATCCGGCTGGCCGGCGCCGAGATGGCGGGAGCCGATTTGCGGGACGCGCAGACCGAAGGAATCGACTGGACGGCGGTATCGCTGACCGGCGTTCGGATCGATCCGGCCCAGGCGATTGCTGTCGCCGCGGCCTACGGCGCAGTCATCGGATGAGTGGGGGTCTGCCCGGGTGACGTCCGAGTCGTTTCGAAACCGTGACTAATCGGTGTTCCGTTCCGCCTTTTCAGCCCTGTGTCTGCGGTTAATATCCGAAGACAGCTTGTGACGTCGTCGGGGGCGTGGGGCCCTCGGCCCTCAGGAGCGGCATGATCAGGCATCGGCATCCAGCACGTTCAGTGCTCGTACGTCAGGCGCTCCCCGCCGACTGAAGGGATCACCATCACAATGAGCGACGTCTCGAATCTCCCCCGGAGGAAATTCCTCTACGGGTCCGCACTCGTTGCGGGGACCGCCACCTTGGCCGCCTGCTCGAGCAAGAGCAGCAACAGCAAGAAAGGCGGCAAGAAGGGCGGCGGCGGCGGCGCGAAGCCCGGCGGATCGTCCTCGGCCAGCCCGAAGGACACCGGTGCCAGCAGCGGCGGCGGTGGAGTAAGCCAGCCGAACATCGGCTCCAACCGCAACAAGGACAAGTACGCCAAGGACCAGGGCTCGAGCACCACTCTGACGTCGCCGACGAAGTTCAAGGACCCCGACTCGCTCAAGGCGATGGTGAGCTCCGGCAAGCTGCCGGCAATCGACAAGCGGATTCCGGCCAAGCCCTACGTCGTGCCGCACAAGTGGCTGAAGGCCGGCAAGTACGGCGGCGTGATGAACATGTACACCTTCTCCAGCCAGGGCACGGCCAAGGCCGACTCCAACCGCGAGTTCTTCTACGGTCACTCGATCCTGCGCTACGTGAACGACGGCCTGGACACCGTCGCCGGGCTGGCGGAGAAGTGGTCCCCGAACAAGGACACCTCGGTCTGGACGATCAAGTTCCGGCAGGGACTGAAGTGGTCGGACGGCACCCCTTGGACGACTCGGGACATCCAGTTCTGGTGGGAGGACATCATCCTGCCCGGGCACGACGCCCAGTCGCCGCCGGATGAGACCAAGTCCGGCAAGGGCACCGTCGCGAAGCTGACCTTCCCGGATGCGACGACGATGGTGATGACCTTCGACGCCCCGTCGCCGCTCGCCGCCGACCGCATGGCGATGTGGGTCAACGGCAACATCGGCCGCAACGGTCCGGCCTGGATGTTCGCGTTCCACTATCTCAAGCAGTTCCACCCGAAGTACAACAAGTCCGTGCCCAAGAACTGGGACACCGTCGGCGGTCTGTGGGAGCGACACGCGGACTGGATGCAGAACCCCGCCTGCCCGACCATGAACGGCTTCAAGACCAAGTCCTACAGCAACGGCAGCGGCGTGGTGCTGGAGCGCAACCCCTACTACTACGCGGTGATGCCCAACGGCGACCAGCTGCCCTACATCGACACGATCAACATCGCGACGGTGCAGGACGCCAACGTCGGCAAGCTCGGCCTGCAGCAGGGCAAGTACGACTTCTGTCTCGGCTACTTCACCCAGGTCCTACTGTCCGACGTGCAGACGATCTCGGCGTCCAAGGACAAGGCCAAGACCGAGATCTACCTGTGGGACGGCGGGTCGGGCACCGGCTCAATCTTCTTCCTCAACTACGACTATCCGGACGCCGAGCTGCGCAAGGTCTTCCGCGACAAGCGGTTCCGCCAGGCCCTCTCGCTCTCCTTCAACCGCGACAACGCCAATAAGGCGCTCTACTTCGGGCGGGGGCTGCCCAGCACCGGAACCCTGAGCACCAAGGCCGCCGAGTTCGTCCTCACCGCGCAGGGCAAGAAGAATTTCGCCGCGTGGCGTGACTCCTACAAGGGCCTCGACGTCGCCAAGGCCAACAAGCTGCTCGACGACCTGGGGATGAAGAAGGGCCGCGACGGGCACCGCACCCTGCCCTCGGGCAAGAAATTCGTCCTCAACATCGACTACGCGACCGACATGTCAACGACCGAGGCGGCCAAGGACGACCAGCTGGTCTCCGACTGGAAGGCGATCAGCATCAACGCCAACCGCAACCCGGTCACGCCGCAGTCGTTCGGGGACAGCTGGACGTCCGGCAAGCTGATGTCACACACCAACTGGGAGGTTGGCGACGGGCCCAACTGCCTCGTCTACCCGCAGTGGATGGTGCCGATCGAGAGCAGCCGGTGGGCGCCGCTCGAGGGCGCGTTCTACGACGCGATCGGCACACCGACCGCCAAGACCGAGCTCAGCAAGAACCCGTGGAAGCGCAACCCGCCGCGACTCGAGCCGGACAAGACCGGCCCGATCCAGCAGATGTGGGATCTCTACAACAAGACCAAGGTGGAGCCGGACGAGACCAAGCGGACCCAGCTCGTCTTCGAGATCCAAAAGGTGCACATCACTGACGGGCCGTTCTTCATGGGCTCGGCGGCCAACTATCCGCACGTGGTCGTGAAGAAGACGGCGCTGCAGAATGTTCCCAAGCGCGAGCAGCTGGCCCAGTTCGGCTTCGTCAACCCCTGGATCCACCCGACTCCGGCGGTCTATGATCCTGAGACCTGGTTCTGGGACGACCCGAGCCAGCACGCTTCCTAGGGTGACCCGGCTGCCGGCCTGCGGGCTAACCGCGGGCCGGCGACCGTGTCCCTCGGGGGGATCTGACCCACTCAACCCGTCGACCTCGTGCCGGAGGCGAACGCATGCTGGTATTCATCATCCGGCGTGTGATCTACATGCTGATCACACTCGCCCTGATCTCCTTCATCAGCTTTGCGGTGATGGCGTCCGCACCGGGCAACGCGCTGGCTCAGGAAGTGCAGCGGCTGCGCACCGTCGGCGGGGCGGTGTCGACCAATCAGATCAACGCGCTCTACAAGCAATACGGCCTCGACCAACCGTGGATCGTGCAGTACTGGTTGTGGATCAAGGGCTTCATCCATGGCGATTACGGGCAGTCGATCACGGCTCGGGCCCCGATCAACCAGCTCATCTACAGCCGGCTCGGGCTGAGTCTCGCCTTCAGCTTCGGCTCTCTGTTCATCGCCTGGGGGATAGCGATCCCGCTCGGCGTCTACTCCGCGACGCACCGCTACAAGCTCGGCGACAACGTCGTCACCGGCATCCAGTTCATCGGAGTAGCCGTGCCGGAGTTCCTGCTTGCGCTCAGCCTGATGTACATCTTCTCCAAGTACGTCAACATCGACGTCGGATCGCTCTACTCCAACAAGTACTCGCACGCGGCCTGGAGCTGGGGCAAGTTCGTCGACCTTTTCAACCACCTCTGGATCCCGCTCCTGGTGATCTCGGCCGGCAGCACCACCGTGACGACCCGATTACTCCGCGCCAACCTGCTCGACGTGGTCAACCAGCAATACATCCAAACCGCACGGGCCAAGGGCGTGTCCGAGCGCAAGGTCATCTGGCGGCACGCGGTCCGCAACGCGATCGCACCGCTGCTGGTCGGTCTTGGCAGCACGCTGACCGTGCTGATCGGCGGCGAGGCCGTCGTCTCCATCGTCATGAACCTGCCGACGACTGGACCGCTGCTGCTCAACGCCTTGCTTCAGAAGGACATGTATCTGGCCGGTACGCTGCTGATGTTCAGCTCGATGATGCTGCTGGTCGGCAACCTGATCGCGGATCTGTTACTGGCCTGGGTCGACCCGCGAGCCCGGGCCTTCGAGTGATTGGGGTGACGAGATGACTATCCAGGCGCTCGAGAGTCCCGAGCTGGCCGAGTCAGGCGCCGCGACCGCTGGTGCGACCGAGAAGGGCATCGGTGATGTGTCGCAGGGCCGGCTCATGGTCCGCCGGTTCAAGCAGAGCAAGCTGGCCGTGCTCAGCCTGTTCGTTCTCATCATCATCGCGATGCTCGCGCTGTTCGCGCCGTTCTTCTCGCCCAACCCGACCCAGACGGTCGACGTGGGCCACAAGTACTCGAGCCCGAGCTCGTGGACCTGGAAAGGCGGACCCGCACTGTGCCAGCGCACCCAGGTCCTGGACCTCAGCTCGATCTCCTACAAGTACAAGACTGACTGCAGCAAGTCGGTCGGTATCTCGTGGTTCGGTCACGGCTACAAATACAAGGTGCTCGGCATCTTCTCTACCGATCGGCACCTGCTCGTGTCCAGCGACCCGAAGACGAAGCTCTTCCTGTGGGGGAGCGACCGTAACGGCGCCGACGTCTTCGCCCGGACCCTGCACGGTGGTCGGATCTCGATATCGATCGGGGTGATCGTCGCCGCCATCGTCATGGTGCTCGGTGGTCTGATCGGCACGGTTTCGGGGTATGTCGGCGGTGCCACGGACACGCTGATCCAGCGTCTGATCGAGCTCATCCAGAGCATCCCGACGCTCCCGCTGTGGGCGACACTGACGGCCGTGATGCCGTCGACCTGGTCGGTGTCCAAGCGCTTCATCGTCCTGAGCATCCTGCTGGCGGCCGTCGGTTGGCCCGGGCTCGCTCGTGCCATCCGGGGCAAGGTGATGTCCTACAACCGGGCCGACTACGTGTCCGCGGCAAAGGCGGCCGGCAGCAGCGGGTTTCGCATCGTCCGAACGCACCTGGTGCCCAACTCGATGAGCCACCTTGTCGCGGCGGGCATGCTGGTCATCCCGGCCACGATCCTGGGCGAGACCACGCTGTCCTTCCTCGGCCTGGGCATGCAGCGACCGGGCATCAGCTGGGGGGTCATGCTGCTCGACGCACAGGAGCTGAGCACCCTGACGGTGTTCCCCTGGCTGTTGGCGCCGGCCGGCATGGTCGTGATCACCGTCGCCTGCTTCCAGTTCCTCGGCGACGGCGTACGTGACGCGGTCGATCCATACGGCTGATCGCCGGATGATGCGCCGCCCCCACCGTGCTGGATACCCCGTTCCCCTGCAGGAGTAGCTGATGAGCAAGCGCCAGGACGCGAGAGCGCTCGCCGCGCGGAATGCCCCCCTGGAGGGTGTCGCGGACGAGCGCGAGTTCGCCGCCTCCGAGGATCCGGTGATCTCGGTCCGCGATCTCGAGGTCGAGTTCCCAACCGTGCTCGGCCGGGTGCACCCCCTCAACGGGATCAGCTTCGACGTTCCTCGCGGCAAGGTGATCGGCGTCGTCGGCGAGTCTGGCTGCGGCAAGAGCGTGACGGCGCGATCGATCATGCAGATCATCGAGAAGCCGGGCCGGATCGTGGGCGGCAGCATCACGTTCCACCGGGGCGCGAAGGCCGCCGAGCAACACGCCGACATCGGTGGCGAGATCGGGGCCGAGGCGGCCGAGGTCCTGACCGCGACCGACGTCGAGATCACCTCCCTGAGCCCGGGCAGTGCGCAGATGCGGGCGATGCGGGGCAGCGAGATCGCGATGATCTTCCAGGAGCCGATGAGCTCGCTGAACCCCGTGCACCCCATCGGTCGGCAGATCGAGGAAGCCATCCTCCTGCACCAGACCAAGGACAAGTCGATCGTCCGGCAAC